>CALWQV010000112.1 GCA_944383785.1 uncultured Enterocloster sp.
CAAAAATAATAAGCCCACGAGGGCTTAAACTAAGGATTTCTAAGTTATCATTCCATTAGAGGGGTGTCAAACTCCCGGGAAGACAGCCAAAGCTCTGCTTTTGAACCCGGATCCCGGTGCGACCCAGAAGAACATTTGTCATAACCGTTTCCTCCTTTGTAGTTGGTTTGAATATAGAATAGCACAGAGAAGGGCTCAGGACAAGTGAAGAAAATGGTGTAAGATTTTGCGGCGTCTGCCAGAGCCTTGCAACAATCTCAAGCCTGTGATAAAATCGAGAAAACACCCACCGAGAGGAGAAATTGCCATGAGCAGAGAGATTCCCTACAAAATTTATCTGGAAGAGAAGGATATGCCTAAGCAGTGGTACAATGTGCGGGCGGATATGAAGAACAAACCTGCTCCCCTGCTGAATCCGGTTACGTTTCAACCCATGACCTTTGAAGAACTGCGGCCCGTTTTCTGCGATGAGCTGGTGAAGCAGGAGCTGGATGACACCACGCCGTATATTGATATTCCACAGGAGATTTTGGACTTTTATAAGATGTACCGTCCCGCTCCTCTGGTGCGGGCCTATTGCCTGGAGAAGAAGCTGGATACCCCGGCTAAGATTTACTATAAGTTTGAGGGGAACAATACCAGCGGCAGCCACAAGCTGAACTCCGCCATTGCCCAGGCCTACTATGCCAAGAACCAGGGATTAAAGGGAGTGACCACCGAGACCGGAGCAGGCCAGTGGGGAACCGCCCTGGCCATGGCCTGCGCTTATCTGGAGCTGGACTGCCAGGTATATATGGTGAAGTGTTCCTATGAGCAGAAGCCCTTCCGCCGTGAGGTGATGCGGACTTATGGGGCGAAGGTGACACCGTCCCCCTCGGATACCACGGAGATTGGGCGCAAGATTTTAGCAGAGCATCCGGGAACCAGCGGCAGCCTAGGCTGCGCCATTTCGGAAGCGGTGGAGGCTGCATCTAAACAGGAGGGATACCGCTATGTGTTGGGAAGCGTTTTAAACCAGGTGCTCCTTCATCAGACCATTATCGGCCTGGAGGCCAAGGCGGCCATGGATCAGTATGACATTGTGCCGGATGTGATTATCGGCTGCGCCGGCGGCGGCTCCAACCTGGGCGGTTTGATTTCGCCCTTTATGGGAGAGAAGCTGAGGGGAGAGCGGGACTACTGTTTTATCGCTGTGGAGCCTGCCTCCTGCCCCAGTCTGACCAGAGGAAGGTTTGCCTACGATTACTGCGATACCGGAATGGTATGCCCATTGGCGAAGATGTACACCTTAGGCAGCGGATTCATTCCCTCCGCCAGCCATTCCGGCGGCCTGCGCTATCACGGAATGAGCCCGGTGCTTTCCCAGCTTTATCACGATGGCCTGATGGAAGCCAGATCAGTGGAGCAGACCTCAGTATTTGCGGCTGCGGAGCAGTTTGCCCGGGTGGAGGGAATCCTGCCCGCCCCGGAGAGCAGCCACGCCATTAAGGTGGCCATCGATGAGGCCCTTCGCTGCCGCGAGACAGGCGAGGAGAAGACCATCCTCTTTGGCCTCACCGGAACAGGCTACTTTGATATGTACGCCTATGAGAAGTTTAACGATGGAAAGATGACGGATACCATTCCCACCGACGAGGACCTGGCGAAGGGCTTCGCGGGACTTCCTCATGTGCCGGGTGCAGGGGCCTGAGCCGGGGATTTTTAGATCCCCAGCTCTTCCTCCGTCACCAGCCCATTCTCCAGCAGGAAATCGCGGGCGACTTGGGCCCGGTCTTCGCCCAGCTCCACCACCCGGTAGTTCAGGTACTGCATGGTGTCATCATTGATGAAATCATCCAGACAGGAGAGAACCTCGGCGATCTCCGGGTACTTCTCAAGGGTGTCGCCGTTGACCAGGGGCAGCATGTAATAGGGCGGGAAGAAATGCTTGTCGTCCTCCAAAAGCACCAGGTCGTACTTCTGCAGCAGGCCGTCGGTGGAAAATGCGGTGATCACATCCACCTGGCCGGAGTTGATGGCGGTGTACATCAGAGTGCCGGAGAAGTTTGGGGTATCCTTAAATTTCAGCCCGTACATCTTCTCGATGCCCGGCAGGCCGTCTTCACGGACCGCGAACTCCGGGGAACAGCCCAGGGTCAGCTGGCTGCTGACGCTTACTAAGTCAGACATGGTCTGAAGGTCATAGCGTTCGGCGGTTTCCTCGGTCACAGCCAGCACGTAGGTATTGTTGAAACCGAAGCTGTTTAAGACGTCCACGTCATAATTCTCCTTCAGCCCGGCCTTCACTTCCTCGTAAACCCCTTCCGGCGTGCTGCCGGGAACCGGGGCCTGGCCGAAGACAGTGGAGTAGATGGTTCCCGTATACTCAGGGTAGAGATCGATTTCATCGCCCTCCAGGGCTCCGAAGGCGATCATGGTGCCGCCTAAGGCCAGCTTCCGTTCTACCTTCAGATCGGTCTTCGCCTCAATCAAGTCGGCCAGCATATTTCCGATGATAACGCCTTCGCAGGCCTCCTTGGAGCCGATGCGGATATCGGGCAGGGAGGAAAAATGCTGGTAGACCATCATGATCACCGCGAAGCAGAGCAGGCCGCCGGTTCCCGCCAGGGTCATCCTGCGGTGGCGCCGTTCTGTCGCTTCCCGCTCCGGCGTCAGCTGGGAGGCGGAAAAGCGCAGGGCGATGGGGGTTACGGCCCGCTCCACTCTGGCCATGACAAAATCCATCAGAAGGGCCAGGATGCAGGCGGGGATGGCTCCGGCCAGAATCATGCTGGCGTTGTCCGTCTGGATGCCGCTGATCACCAGGGTGCCCAGGCCTCCCGCGCCGATGTAAGCGGCGATGGTCATAAGGCCTACGGCGGTTACGCTGGAGATGCGGATGCCGGCCATGATCACGGGAAGGGCCAGGGGAAGCTTTACTTTAAAAAGCACCTGACGGCGGGTCATGCCGATGCCCTTGGCGGCCTCGATTGTTTCCGCGTTGATATTGCCAAGGCCAGCGCAGGTGTTTTTCAGGATAGGCAGAAGGGAGTAGAGCACTACCATGAAGACGGCGGTGTTTTCCCCGATGCCCATGTAGGGAACCAAGAATCCCAGGATAGCGAGGCTTGGGATGGCCTGCACCACATTTGCCAGGCCAAGAACCGGTTTCTGCACCTTTACCTTGTCGGAAATCAGGATCCCTAAGGGGATGCCGATGATGATGGCGGCGGCTACCGAGATGATGGACAGCCGGATGTGGCTCACCAGAAGCCCCCACACGTATGCGTACTGCTGGGAAAGGTAATTGATCAGGCCGTTAATCATACGTTCACCTCCTCTAACTGCTCGATCATGTCCTCATCCAGAAATTGGTTGGAGAGGGCTGTTACCAGGCTGGAATTGGTCACCAGCCCCTTTAAAATGCCGTCCCGGTCCGTTACGGGGATGGCGGATACGTCATGCTTTCGAACCATCTGCAGCAGATCGACGATGGAGTCCTCCGGACGCGCCGTGACGGCGGGGGTTTTCATCACCTGTTCTACCGGAGCTTCACGGTCGTGAGCCCTTAAAATCCAGGCCGCCTTTACAAAACCGATCAGATGCTCCTGGGGGTCTACTACCATCAGGCTGTTGACCTTCTGGAGGCGCATCTTCTCGATGCACTTAAACATGGGGATATCTGGCTCTGTGGTTACAGGGCTGGTGATCATGATATCGTCGGCTCTTATGTATTCCGGGCTGGACCAGATACGGTTCTTGCCCACAAATTCGCTGACAAAGCCGTGGGCTGGGTTCTTTAAGATGGCTTCCGGCTTATCATACTGTAAAATATCGCCCTGGTACATGATGCAGATGCGGTCCGCGATCTTCACCGCCTCGTCCATGTCGTGGGTGACAAACACAATGGTCTTTTTCATCTTGCTCTGAAGGCTTACCAAGGAGTCCTGGAGGCCGGAGCGGGTGATGGGGTCCAGGGCGGAAAATGGCTCATCCATCAGGATAATATCCGGGTCCGTGGCAAAGGCCCTGGCCACGCCGATGCGCTGGAGCTGGCCGCCGGAGAGCTGGATGGGATAGCGGTCCAGGTATTGGGCGGGGTCTAAGCCCACCATCTCCATCAGGGCCATGGTCCGCCGGCTGATCTCCTGGGCGGGCCGCTTTTCCAGGCGCGGAATCACTTCAATATTCTGACGCACCGTCATATGGGGGAAAAGCCCCGTCTGTTGGATCACATAGCCCATGGAACGGCGCAGGGCAATGGGATCCTTTTCCATAATATTCTCCCCGTTGATGAGAATTTCACCCGCAGTGGGCTCAATGAGTCGGTTGATCATCTTCAGCGTAGTGGTTTTTCCACAGCCGGAAGGGCCGATCAAAACCACGATCTCCCCATCGTAGATGGTAAAATTAATGTCCTGAAGCACCTGGTTATTTTTGTAGGATTTCGAAACGTTGCGGAACTCGATCATAGGCAGCCTACCTCCTTCAATACATGATAAATTCGTAAAATGGAAAGCTCGTCATAGAAATGACAGAAAATACAGATTGGAAATACGAAAAATCCAATATTTTAATGCTTTGCCCTCTACTATATCAGCTTTATTCCTAAAAGGCAAGTGCTTTTCTGAAAACAATTTGGGAACAATTTGTAAATTGACGATGATTCGGATATACGATATGATAAGAAGGAAGGGATCAACACGAAGGGGGGAGGATACATGAAGCTTTTGACTCGAATCCGCAGAAAGGAACCGCTGACTAGGAAGGATCATTACATCCTGCTGTCCATGATTCCGCTGTACTTTATAGCGGTTGGACTGGTTTTGCAGCCGGTGGACGAGATTTTTGCCGGGATTATCCGCATCTTTGAAGAACCGGATTTTCTGATTACCGACTATTTTGTCATCGGGGGCTTTGGGGCGGCCTTTTTCAACGCGGGGATTATTACCCTGATCAGCATCGCCATCGTTTACATTTTAGGAAAGGATGTAAGCGGACATACCATCACATCTGTCTGTCTGATGTTTGGCTTTTCGCTTTTTGGAAAGAATCTCCTGAATATCTGGCTGATTTTGTTTGGTGTATTTCTTTATTCTAAGTATCATAAAGAATCCATTTCCAGGTATATTTACATTGGCTATTACGGCACCAGCCTGTCGCCCATTATCACGGAGGTGATGCAGATCGAGCCGCTGCCTACCCCGGCCCGGTTCATCCTCTGCGCGCTGGTGGGCATCTCCATCGGCTTTGTGCTGCCTCCGCTGGCCACCCATGTCCACAACGCCCACCAGGGATACTCCCTCTATAATGTGGGCTTTGCCTCGGGGATTATCGCTACCGTGATAATCTCTCTGTTTAAATCCTTCGGATTTGAGCCGGCTTCCCGCCTGATCTGGTCCGAGGGGAATAATCTGCTCTTTTTCGGGGTGCTGTCCGTGCTTTTCGGCGGCATGATCCTTGTGGGGATTCTGATTCGGGGCAGGGAGATTTTCGGGGCTTACCGGCAGATTTTAAAATGCACCGGTATCTCGGGAACAGATTACGCCAAGGAATTCGGCTGCTCCGCCACTGCCTTCAATATGGGAATCAACGGACTTTTCGCTACCTTGTTTGTGATTGCGGTGGGCGGCGACTTAAACGGCCCTACCATCGGCAGCATTTTCACCATTGTTGGCTTCAGCGCCACGGGAAAGCATCTGCGCAATATTACGCCCATTATGCTGGGAGTTTTGATCGGAAGCATGACAAAGGAGTGGGATATTTACCAGCCGTCCCCTATTTTGGCCCTGCTTCTTTCCACCACCCTTGCGCCTATTGCGGGGGAGTTTGGAATCATTGCCGGGATCATTGCCGGGTATCTCCACTCATCGGTGGCATTGAATGTGGGAATTGTCTATGGGGGCATGAATCTTTACAATAATGGATTCGCGGGAGGAATCGTGGCCATCTTTATGGTGCCGGTGCTGCAGTCAGTCCGCGACCGGATCGCTAGGGCGAGAAGCCATCTGTCCCTGTAAAAGACCCTTAAAACGGAGGAGTGGCCGTCTGGTTTGCACCGGGCGGCCATTTGTGAGAAAAAGTTGTATGAAAAGCATTAGCTTTAATACGTATATTAATCTAACCCCTAGTTGTGAGGAAATTATGGTAAAAATGTGAAAAGTATGTGAAGATTCCCGCGCTTTTTCCTGCGCCTACAAAATCTGAAGAATCCGGCTTAATTCCTCAGCAGAAATCTGCCCCGGAGCGGAGGCGCAGCCGGCGCTTCCGAAGGTGACGGCGGAGCCGAAGATGCGGCCGCACAGGCGGCTTACGCAGCCAAGTTCCCCCATGGACATGGTGATCAGGGGGATATGACCGGCCCCGTCGGAAAATTGGCAGGTGACAGAGAGAAGTTCTAACACATCCTCGGGACGCTCTGGCATGACGGCAAGCTTTGCGATGTCCGCCCCCCCTTCCTCCATCTGCAAAAGGCGGTTAAGCATCTCTTCCCTGGAGGGAGTGCGGGAAAAATCATGGCTGGATACGATGGTTTTCACGCCTTTTTCCCTTGCCAGGGCAGTGAGCTGCTTTAAGGAGCCGGACAGGGAAAAAAGCTCCAGGTCCACCAGGTCCGAGGCAGCCTCTTCGATCATCTGACAGATTAGGGAATGATACTGGGCCGGGGAGGCGTTCCTCGCCCCCCCTTCTTCCTTCGTGCGGAAGGTGCAGAGGATGGGCTTATCCCCCAGGATTTCTCTCAAATCAGCCAGAATCCGGCCTGTTCCTTCCGCGAAAATATCCTCATACCAGTCACACCGCCATTCCACAAGGTCACAGGGGAGGCTTAAAAGCGATTTCGCTTCTTTTAAAATCCCCTCTCTTGCGGGGGCTACAATGGGGATGCAGATTTTCGGGATCCCCTGGCCGATGGCTATATTTCTTACGGTTACAACGCCCATGGAAAAAGCTCCTTTCCGACACCCGCTAAAGGGGCGCAATGTATTTACATGATACTATAATCGAAAAGGAGCGGACTGTCCAGGAGATTTTCCTTGCGCATCCCATCCGCCTGGAGTAAAATGAGAATATACAGGATACAAGGAGGAAAAAAAAGTGAAATGCCCATACTGCAACGCCGCAGACACCAAGGTAATCGATTCCAGGCCGGCCGATGACAACAGCTCCATCCGCCGCAGAAGGCAGTGCGAGAGCTGCGGGAAGCGTTTTACCACCTATGAGAAGCTGGAAACCATGCCTCTGATGGTGATTAAGAAGGATGATTCCAGGGAGGTCTACGACCGCTCCAAGATCGAGGCGGGCATCCTCCATTCCTGCCATAAGCGGCCGGTTTCCACCCAGCAGATCGGCGCTATGATTGATGAGATTGAGAACCAGCTCTTCAGCATGGAAGAGAGGGAGATTCCTACCTCCCTCATCGGCGAGATGGTGATGGAGAAGCTGAAGGGGATCGATGAGGTGGCCTATGTCCGCTTTGCCTCGGTTTACCGGGAGTTTAAGGATGTGAACACCTTTATGGAGGAGCTTCGAAAGCTCCTGAAACAATAAAAGGGCAGGAGAAGTACCCATGAGATTGGAACGGTTTTACCCAAAGGAGCGGATCGCTTCCGCTTATGAGATTCCCTATGAGAAATTCCGGAAATACGGATACAGGGGAATCATTTTTGACATTGACAATACCCTGGTTCCCCATGGAGCCCCGGCGGATGGGCGGGCTGCGGCCCTTTTTAAGCGGCTTCATGGGCTGGGCTTTGCCACCTGCCTGCTTTCCAATAATAAGGAGCCCAGGGTGAAGTCCTTCGCGGAGCAGGTGAAGAGCCCTTATCTTTACAAGGGCGGCAAGCCCTCGCCGGCTGGCTACCGCAGGGCTATGGAGCGCATGGGCCTTGGGCCGGGGGAAACGCTTTTTGTAGGGGATCAGCTATTTACGGACATTTACGGGGCTAACCGGGCCGGCCTTTACAGCATCCTGGTAAACCCCATTCATCCCAGGGAAGAGATCCAGATCGTGCTGAAGCGTTTTTTGGAAAAGCCGGTGTTGGCGGCCTACGAACGCAGCCGGAAAGTAAAAAGAGCTGAAAGTAAAAGAAGCTGAAAAAAAGGCTTGAAAATGCCCACCCGATAGTATAAAATAAAAAAGATTAGACACACTGAACGAATTGAGGAGGAAGATCTTAAGATGATATCAGCAGGAGATTTTAGAAACGGCGTTACTTTGGAGATTGAGGGACAGGTAGTCCAGATCATCGAGTTCCAGCATGTGAAGCCGGGCAAGGGAGCAGCTTTCGTCCGCACAAAGCTGAAAAATGTGATCAACGGCGGAGTAGTGGAGCGTACCTTCCGTCCCACCGAGAAATTCCCGGCAGCCAGAATCGACCGCGTGGACATGCAGTATCTATATGCCGACGGCGATCTGTTCTATTTCATGAACCAGGAGACCTACGACCAGATCGCTTTAAATAAAGACATTATCGGCGACGCCTTAAAGTTTGTAAAGGAGAACGAGGTATGTAAGGTCTGCTCTTACAATGGCAACGTGTTCTCCGTAGAGCCTCCGCTGTTTGTGGAGCTGGAGATTACGGAGACGGAGCCTGGATTTAAGGGAGACACGGCTACCGGTGCAAGCAAGCCTGCTACGGTGGAGACCGGCGCGACTGTTTCCGTTCCGCTGTTTGTGGAGATCGGCGATAAGATCAAGATCGATACCAGAACCGGCGAGTATCTGTCCAGAGTATAAGGTAGAGAGAGTAATCTGCTCCGGTACGTATAAGACGGTCGGGGCGGATTTTTTGTTACGAGCACTTAACGCCTGTCTTTCAAGGCGTTTACGTGCGATACATGCAGAGCACTTGGCGAGG
>CALWQV010000113.1 GCA_944383785.1 uncultured Enterocloster sp.
GAACTTTGATAATCGAATACCTGCCAGATATTGAATTTTCAAGGTGCATAGGCAAAACCTATGTGCGAAGTTTGAGTAAAATATACAAATGAAAGCGTCATCCCGCTAAAGCGGGGGTACGATCTGGCATAGGAGGGGGGGTGGATGACTATGGCAAGCGCATTTGTTATTAATCCAGAGTATACGAAGGAACAGACAGCAATGGAGCTGACCAGCTATCTCATGCACAAGCACTACTGTGAGAACGACGTGGAGGCGATTATTGAACTGATGGACCGCCAGATCCATTGGTTTGGAGCGGGGGAGGAAGAGTATGCCCAGGGAAAAGACACGGTAGCGGCTATTTTCCGGCAGTTTACCGGCAAAGTTCCGAAATGTACAATATCGGAGGAAGAATACCAGGTACTGGAGATGGAGCCTGGCAACTGTCTGTGTACCGGGCGGATGTGGATTCAGACAGATCCTACCACCGGCGTTTATCTGCGGGTTCATCAGCGCGTCACCATGGGTTTTCGCTGGGTGGAAGGAAAGCCCAGGTGCTATCATATTCATATTTCCAATCCATATGTGGAAATGGTCAGCGGAGACGTAGGATTTCCTACGGCGGTTGCCAGGCAGACCCACGAATACATGGAAGAGCAGATTGCGGCCCAGAAAAGGCAGATCGCGGCTCAGACCGCAGAGCTGTCCAGCATCTACAATACGATCCCCTGCGGAATTGTGCGGCTTAGAAAAACGGGAGAGGACTACCGACTGCTGACCTGCAACCGGGCTCTAAAAGAGATGCTGGGCGACGGCAACGGCGATATGGATCAGGCGGATTGGAAGGACGGGATTTTAGAAGAGGTGGTAGAGGAAGGGCTCTGCGGGCTTCTGGAATCCATCCGCTGCCTGAAAAAGCCGGGAGACAGCTCGTCCATGGATTACAAGGTCCGGCGTCACGACGGGGAGGTTATTGATCTGAATACCAATAACCTTCTGGTCAGCGAAGACGAAAAAGGCCAGATTATCCAGCGGATTATTTTTGATATCTCTGACCGGGTGGCTCTGGAAGAGGCATTAAAGCGCACCAGTTATGTGGATTCCCTGACCGGATTATATAACCAGAACCGTTTCTACCAGGAAGCGGACAAATATCAGAACCGGACGCCGCTGCAGCTGGGAATCGCCTATTTCGATGTAAACGGATTAAAGGAGTGGAACGACCGGATGGGCCATAAGGCCGGGGATCAGCTTCTGCGCCGTATCGGCCTTTTTCTTGAGCGGTATTTTCCGAAGAAAAGCTACCGGATCGGCGGCGATGAATTTATGGTTTTGGACGAAAGCCTGGGGGAGCAGGAATTTCGCAGGGCGGTAGAGCAGTTCTGCGAATTGGCGAAAGAGGAAGGAATCAACATTTCGGCAGGTATTTCCTGGCGTTCTTGCGGATGCAGCATAAAGGAGCAGATGGAGGAAGCGGATCGGCGGATGTACCAGGAAAAAGCCAGATTTTACAGTCGGGCGGAGAATAACCGCAGGAAACGGTAAAATGATCAGGAGCCTTTCTTCTGTTTTTTCATATATTGCTCCAAATCAATGCCTTCCTGGGCCAATTCCTCAAGCCTTTCAACGGAATCCACCACAAAGAAGCGTTCCTGACGGTGGAGATAGCCGTTTTCCGCTAGCCATGTGAAAATATTGCTGACCGTCACCCGGCTGGTATTGACCATGCTGGCTACATCGGAGTGGGTGAAATGGATGTCGATGCGGCAGCCGCCCGGCACGGAGACACCGTACTGCTTGAGCGGCAGGATCATTCTGGTGGAAGAGAAAGGAAGCTTTACAATTTCATTACATTTATTACATTTTCTCCAGGAGCATTGACCTGTATTTCAGATGGATTTAAGATAAAAGAAGTTTGAATTGCAGGTGAGATGAATGAGTAAGACAGAATATCAGATCGGAGATATAGCGAAGATTGTGGGGCTGAGCTGCGACACCCTGCGCTTTTATGAGAAGAAAGGGATTATCAAGACGAAAAAGAAGTCCAACGGCTACCGCTGCTATTCAGAAGAGGATCTTTATCGGCTGATGTATATTGTTTATCACAGGAAAATGAATTCCAGCTTAGAGGAAATCGACGAGCTGCTGGGAAAGGATGTGGCGGACGGTTCCATGAGAGATCATGTGCGGCAGCGCCTTGAGGAGGAGAAGGAGGAGCTGCGCCGCCATATTCAGGCCATTGCCAGACTCCGGCTGGTGTCAAAGGATCTGGATTCCATTGAAAAGAGCGCCAAAGGATTCAGCCTGCGGCCATTTCCCAGGGGATATGTGGTGGGGCGTTTCGGCTGTCAGGAGGACAGCGTGCGGGAGTGGTTTCGCATTTCCGCAGGGGAGAGCGGCCTGGACATGACCTATTTTTATAACCTGTTTTCTTATTCAAAGGAAGAGGGACTGGTTCAGAAGGAAACGCAGATGATCGTCTATGAAAGGGTGGAGGAATGCCTGAAGGCGGGGAGGGAGAATTTTATCGGGCAGACTGCGGAAACGCGCCCCTGCATCTATTATGTAATTCGCTCGGAGGGCGTATGCCCGGACAGAGAGCTGGTGGAACGGATGATGGAATGGGGCTGCGGCCAGGGGATGAATCCCGTGGGGGTGGTTTATGTGAACGCCGCCATGACCGTATTTATCGGTGAAAAGCTGAATCATTATCTTGAAATCTATATTCCGGTGAAGCCAGAGAAAGAGAAATAGCACGGACGGCAAAAAACGCCTCGCAGTCATCCATAAGGATAACCGCGGGGCGTAAAAATTGATCCTAAGGCTGCCTGCCGGCTGTTAAAATCAGGCAGCAGATCAAGAAGTTTTTTTATTGCGAGGAACTGGAATCCGGCCTCAGAGCCCTTCCAGAAGTCCTCCGACTTTGCTTGCGATTGGCTTCCTCTTCAACAGTCTCCTTTCCCCAGGATGAAATAAAATCAATCATGAAGGAAGAAATCGTTACCGTAATCAGGGAATAAACGATTTTGGTCAGAGGAATGTAGGACAGGGATAAAACCAGCACCGTAACATCTGTAAACAGATAGGCTCTGGAGATCTTCCACTTGGTAAGCTTTGAGATTACAAGGGCCAAAGCATCGTCGCCGCCGCTGGAAGCTCCCTGGCGCACTACCAGTCCGCATCCGGTACCGATCAACAGCGCGCCTGCCACTGAGGCGGCCAGAGGATAACCGGAAAGATCCGGAAGCACCGGGCCGATGGATTCCCAGATCCGGTAAAAGAAGCTTAAGCTGATGGAGGCAAAGATAGAAGTTTTCAAAAATTCCTTGCCCAGGTATTTAAAGCCTAACAGATAGCTTAAGCCGTCCAGCAGGGGAGATAAAATGGAAGATGAAATTCCCAGCCAGAAGTTGCAAAGAAGGAGCAGTCCTAATACGCCTCCCTCGGAGATCCCCACCCGACTGTGAATGTTGGTGATTCCAAAGGAAATAATGGCTGTTCCAAGAAGAATCGAGAACGTTCTCCCGAAGGTGAACGTCGTTTTCAGTTCCTGTTTCAAACGCAGCAAGAAAGCTCCCAGCTGCTTCATAATAAAACCTCATTTCTTTTTTTATATTTGCCGCCGTTATCCTGACGCCGCGGCCTGCGTCTATATTTTGAAAACCGGCAGCCGGCCCGGTTTCTCTTCTAGTATACCCGATCAATGAAAGAAAAGCAAGGGGGCGCATTTTACGGAAGCTCCCGGCATAAAATGTCTGTAATAAAAGGGTGGGAAGGTAAGATGCGGCTATGTTGAATTTTTTATGGACATTTATGATTTTAAGCGGTATTTTGTGGGCCGCTTTCAACGGAACTCTGGGCCAAGTGACGGATGAGATGCTGGCCGCCTGCGGGGAGGCGGTTACGCTGGGGATTACCATGCTGGGCGCTATGTGCCTTTGGACAGGGGTGCTGGAGACGGGAAAACGGGCGGGACTGATCGAGCGCCTTTCTAAGGCCATGAGGCCTATGTTCCGTTTTTTGTTTCCTCTCATTGACCCGGGCAGCGAGGCGGCCAGGCAGATCTGTGTCAACATGATCGCGAATTTCCTGGGCCTTGGCCAGGCCGCCACTCCTGCGGGATTAAAAGCGATGGATGAGCTGAAAAAGCTGGAGGAAAAACGGCGGCTGGGCCAGGCGCCGGGACCGGTCAGACCTTCCGGAACAGCCAGCAACGAGATGTGTACCTTCTTAATTTTGAATATTTCCTCCCTCCAGCTGGTTCCCATCAACATGATCGTATACCGCAGCCAGTACGGCAGCGCCCAGCCGGCGGCCATTGTGGGGCCGGCGATTCTGGCAACTGCGGTCAGCACGGCGGTGGCGGTGGTGATTTGCAGGTGGATGGGGAGAAGGGAGTAGGGGAGGCAGCTGGAAAGCGATTAAGCAGCTCCTACACTGCCAGCAGCGATTTCTTCTTAATCAGGTAATACCCCAGCCCCGCCGTATCCGCCAGAAACCAGCCGATGGGAACGGCCCACCAGATGCCCGCCACGCCGATGGCGGGAACGGCAGAGAGGATGTAGGCTAAGGCCACCCGGGTTCCCAGGGAAATGACGGTAAGCACTACGGACATGCCGGGCCGTCCCAGGGCACGGTAGAGACCGTAGAGCAGGAAGAGGCAGCCGATGCCGCAGTAGAAGGCCCCCTCGATGTGGAGATAGCGGATCCCCTCCGCGATGATGGCAGTTTCCTCCGCCTTGACAAAGAGCAGCATCAGAGGACGGGCCAGGAACCATACCCCGGCGGAAATGATGACGCAGAAGAGGACGGCAGTTGCCACCGCCCCCTTTAAGCCCGCCCGGATGCGGTCCTGCTTTCCCGCGCCGTAGTTCTGGGCGATGAAGGTGGAGAAGGCATTTCCAAAATCCTGTACCGGCATGTAGGCGAAGGAATCGATTTTCACTGCGGCGGTGAAGGCGGCCATGATGGTAGTTCCAAAGCTGTTGACCAGGCCCTGTACCATCAGGATTCCTAAGTTCATCACCGACTGCTGGATACAAGTTAAAAGGGAGAAGCCGGCGATCTCCCGGATGGAGGAAAGGCGCAGGCTCATATGCTCTTTCGTGACGCGCAGGCCCGGGAAGCGAAGCCAGTAAAACAGGGCCAGCCCCACGCCCGACACATACTGGGAAATGATGGTGGCTTCGGCGGCTCCAGCCACGCCCCGGTTTAAGCCCGCCACAAACCAAAGATCCAGCACAATATTGAGAATGGCGGAAACAGCTAAGAAGGCCAGAGGAACCACGGAATTGCCCACCGCCCGCAGCAGGGAGGCGAAGTAATTATAAAGGAAGGTGCCAGCGATGCCGCAGAAGATCACCGCCAGGTATTCCCGCATCAGGGGCCATACGTCCTGGGGCACCCGCAGAAATATGCGGATTTTGTCCAGGCAGAGGAAGGCCGCGATATTTAAAAGAACGGTAATCGCAGCGATCAGCACAAAGGAGGCGAACATGGCTTCCTTTAATCCTCTTTCGTCCCGCTGGCCAAAACGGATGGAGAACAGCGCCCCGCTTCCCATGGACAGCCCCAGGAGGATGGAGGTCAAAAAAGTCATCAGGGTATAGGCCGACCCCACCGCCGCCAGGGCGCCGGATCCAAGAAACTGCCCTACGATCAGGGTATCGGCCACATTGTAGCACTGCTGCAGAAGGTTTCCCAAAATCATAGGAACAGCAAACAGCAGCATGGATTTCATCACAGGTCCTTTTGTCAGATCACCATTCATTTCTTCTATGCACCTCTTTCGAAACGCAAGATAAAACTTTCATTATGAAGGAATCATAGCAGAGACATGCCGGTTCGTCAACAATGTTCTTGAAAGTTGCGGATATTTTGCATATACTGAAGGAAAAAAGGGAGTAAGATCAATGTTTCTTGAAGGACTGGATGAGCTGGACCAGAAAATTGTGGAGCTGTTAATCGAGAACGCCCGCATGTCCTATTCTGAGATTGGGCAGAGGGTAGGAATTTCAAGGGTGGCGGTGAAGGCGCGGATCCAGGCATTGGAGCAGAGGGGGATCATTGAGGAATATACCACCATTATCAATCCCCAGAAGGTAAACGGCGCCGTGTCCTGCTACTTTGAAATCGAACTGCAGCCGGAGACATTTCCCCGGGCAGTGGAGCTTTTAAAGGAAAATGAAACCATCACCCAGATCTACCGGGTGACGGGGAAGAACCGGCTGCACGTTCACGCGGTGGCCGCCTCCGGGGAGGAAATGGAGGAGCTGATCCGCCAGGTGATCGACCCGCTGCCGGGGATGATCAGCTGCAGCTGCAATACCATTTTGGCGCGGATTAAGGATATCAAGGGACTGAGGCTTTAGATGAAGGAAGTTGGATTAGGAGGGAGTCCGTATGGCAAGAATTTATGGAAACGTGGGAGAACTGGTGGGAAATACCCCGCTGATGGAGCTTGGGAATCTGGCCCGGAAGGAGGGCTTAAAGGCCCGGATTTTGGCAAAGCTGGAATACTTAAATCCAGCCGGCAGCGTTAAGGATCGGGTGGGAAAGGCCATGATCGAGGCGGCGGAGAAGGAAGGGAAGCTGAAAGAAGGGGGCGTAATCATTGAGCCCACCTCTGGCAACACGGGCATTGGCCTGGCGGCGGTGGCAGCCTCTAAGGGCTACCAGGTGATTCTCACTATGCCGGAGACTATGAGCAAGGAGCGCAGAAACATTCTTAAGGCCTACGGGGCGAAGATTGTGCTGACGCCCGGCGAGGAAGGCATGGCCGGTTCCATCAAAAAAGCGGAGGAGCTGGCGGGGGAGATTCCGGACAGTATCATCGCGGGGCAGTTTGAAAATCCGGTAAATCCGATGGCTCACTATCAAACCACAGGGCCGGAGATCTGGCGGGATACGGAGGGCGCGGTGGACGTATTTGTAGCCACCGTCGGCACCGGGGGCACCATCACCGGGACGGGCCGGTATCTGAAGGAGCAGAATCCCCGGATTCAGGTGGTCGCGGTGGAGCCGGCGGGCTCTCCGGTGCTCTCGGAGGGCAAGAGCGGCCCTCACGGCATCCAGGGAATTGGCGCGGGCTTTGTGCCTAAGGTGCTGGATACAGAAGTATACGATCAGATCATCACTGCCACAGAGGAGGAATCCTATGCCGCTGCCAAGAAACTGGCGAAAGCGGAGGGCATACAGGTGGGAATTTCCTCCGGGGCGGCCCTGGAGGCGGCTATGAAGCTGGCCAGGTCGGAGGAATACGAGGGAAAAACCATTGTGGTATTGCTTCCGGACAGCGGGGACCGGTACTATTCCACGGCGCTGTTTGAGTAAAATTTGCAGAAAGGGGACTGTTCATGAATTTTTTAATGTTTCTGTCCCAGGCGATCACGCCGCTTCTGGTATTTTACATCCTGGGCTTTTCCCTCCTTTCTGGACGGCCGGTGATGGACGATTTTCTGGAAGGGGCGAAAGAGGGAATGGGGACGGTGGCCGGGATCCTGCCTACCCTGGTAGGGCTGATGGCGGCGGTGGCGGTCTGGAGAAGTTCCGGATTTCTGGATTTTTTGTGTGAAATCCTTTCAAAGCCAGCCCAGGCCCTGCACATTCCTGCTCAAATCATGCCGGTGGCCTTGGTGCGGCTTGTGTCAAACTCCGCCGCCGTCAGCCTTTTGCTGGATCTTTTTAAAGAATACGGCCCGGATTCTTACCTGGGCCTTGCCTCCTCTCTGCTGCTTTCCAGCACGGAGACGGTTTTCTACTGCCTCAGCATCTACTTTGGCTCCGCCAAAATCGCCAAAACCCGTTATACCCTGGCCGGCGGACTTGCCGCCACGGCGGCGGGGATGGCGATCAGCCTGGCGCTGGCGGGAAGAATGTGAGGTTTTAACTAGCTTTTAGGAAACGGAGCAGATCATGGAAATTGAATCTTTTTACTACAGCCAATTTAATGACCGGGATACGGTGCTGATTGTTGATGACGCGGAGGTAAACCGGGAGATTTTAAAGTTAATATTCGAGGATAAATACAGGACGCTGGAGGCGGCGGACGGAGCCGAGGGCCTTGCGCTGCTGAGACAGTATGAAAATCAGGTCTGCATGATCCTGCTAGACGTAGTGATGCCCAATATGGACGGCCTGGAATTTCTGGAGCATTTTTCGAAGCTGGGGCTTCAGAGTCAGATCCCGGTCTTTTTGATTACCGCAGACGGCAGCGACCAGGTAACCCGCCGGGCTTATGAGATGGGGGTCATGGACGTAATTCAGAAGCCGATCGTCCCCTACGTGGTGAAGCGGCGGGTGGATTCGGTGGTAGAGCTTTTCTGCGCCAGAGCCTGCCTGAATATGAGGGTTCATGAACAGCAGCTGGAGCTTCTGCGCCAGGCGGAGAAGATTATCGAGTTAAACAAGGGGATTATCGAGGCCCTGGCCACGGCCATTGAATTTCGCAGCGGCGAGTCCGGGGAGCATGTCCACCGGATTCACGACATTACGGAGATTCTTCTGCGGGAAACCAGCCTGGGAGCGGGGCTTAGCGGCGAGGAGATCACCCAGATCGCCTTAGGCTCCATCATGCACGATATCGGCAAGATCGCCATTCCAGACGCCATACTGAATAAGCCGGGCCGCCTGACCGCGGAGGAGTACGAGATTATGAAGCAGCATACGGTTTACGGCGGGCAGATGCTGGAGAAGATCCCGCAGCTGCGGGAGAGCGAGGGCTTTTCCTACGCCTATGATATTGCCCGCCATCACCATGAGCGCTGGGACGGACGGGGCTATCCCGACGGGCTGAAGGGGGAT
>CALWQV010000114.1 GCA_944383785.1 uncultured Enterocloster sp.
CCCACATATCCGAGGAGCCGGGCGTAGTGTGGATCATCGCCTTTCCGATACGGCCGTCGGCGCAGCCAATGCCGATGTTCTTGGCGGAACCGCCGAATCCGCCTTTGGAGTGTCCCTTAAAGTGGGTGAGAACGAAAAGGGAATCGTAATTTACCAGATTTTTGCCCATATGCATCTCGGTAAACCATTTGCCGTTCTTTACCGGAAGAGCAACGGTTCCGTCCTCGTCCATAATGTCCACCGGGCAGAAGGTCCATCCGTTGACCTTCAAAGTTTGCCGATGCAGGACGGTGGTGTAGCGGTCGCCCTCGTAGTAGGTATTCGTCTCCACAATGGCGGCCTGGGGAAGCTGGTTTTGAATCAGATTTTCTACCCAGGGGCGGGGGATGATGTTGGGGCCGTGCTGCTCGCCGGTGTGAAGCTTAACGCCTACCTTACAATTTATAAGCCATTCTTAAGTTTTTAATAAGCGATTTAAGAATTATTTTAGCAACCAGTCAAACTTTCTCCATATTTACCATTTATACTAAATTTATCAAATGAAAGACAGAGCAGTCAGAGCTTTTTCATTGATTACATTTCAAAGCCGGTGGGGTTGGCCGCAAGTCAGCCTTGCCGGCTTAACCTATTTTATCGCAACAGTTCAGGACGGCGGGAAAACAGGGGTGTTATATTTTGGCCGCAGCTGCCAGAAGGCAACGGCGCTGGCGGCAGCCACGTTCAGGGAATCCACCTGGTGGGACATAGGGATTTTCAGCGTGTAGTCGCAGTCCGCTATAGTAGAGGGGGCAAGGCCGTCTCCCTCGGAGCCCAGGACAATGGCCAGCTGGGCCTTAGCGGCGATTTCCGGGTCGTCGATGGGCCGGGAGTCGTCCCGCAGCGCCATGGCGGCGGTTTGAAAGCCCAAGCCCTTGAGGGCGTTTATTGCGGGCCCGGGCCACTGGTATTCAGGCTCTTTAAGGTAAGTCCAGGGGATCTGGAAAACCGCTCCCATGCTGACGCGGATGCAGCGGCGGTAAAGAGGGTCGGAGCAGTCGCCGGTGAGCAGCAAAGCTTCCATCCCAAGGGCTGCGGCGGAGCGGAAAATAGCCCCTACATTGGTGGGATTCATGATATGCTCCAGAATCACGATCCGGCTTTTTCCGGCACAGATTTCCTCCACGGAAGGGAGGGCAGGCCGGAGCATGGCGCAGAGGACGCCTCTGGTCAGATGAAAGCCGGTGAGCTGGGTTAAAACCTGAAAGCTGGCGGTGAAGACAGGAATGCCCCCGCAGCGACGGATGACCTCTTTTGCCTGGCCTTCCACATGCTTTTCCTCCAACAGCATGGAAACGGGCCTGCACCCCGCGTCCAGAGCCCGCTCCACTACCTTGGGGCTTTCTGCGATGAAAAGCCCCTTTTCCGGTTCGTGACGGTTCAAAAGCTGGTTCTCATTGAGACGGGCGTAAACGTCCAGCCTGGGATCTTCAAAATCAGTAATCGGTATGATGACTGCCATAATCTGCTCCTTGTAGGAAAATGTCTGTCTTCCCATCATAGCACGGAGAAGGAAAAAATGGAAGCCTCCCAAGCTTTTTGCTTGCGGAATCCGGGGAAATCGAGTAGGATAGAGACAGCGCAATGATTAAAAAAGAAAGGCGGAGGACAATGGCGGTTGATTTGAGAAGCGATACCATCAGCATGCCGGATCAGGCGATGCTGGAATCGATTTTGGGGGCCAAATTGGGAGACGACGGAAGGGCGGACAGCAGAGGCAGGGGAGAGGATGAGACGGCGAACCAGCTGGAAGATATGGCGGCAAGGCTTTTGGGAAAGGAGGAAGGGGTGCTTTTTCCCTCCGGAACCATGGGAAATACGGCGGCCATTTTGTCCTTCTGCCAGCCGGGGGGCCGGGTTCTAGTGGATGAGATGCAGCACATCTATCTTAGTGAGAAGACGGTATTTGATCCCTCATTGGGACAGTTGATTCCGGTGACTTACCGGCTGGATGAGGATTTTCTGCCAGATCCGGAGGATATGAGAAGGATTCTAAAGCAGGAGAAGATCAGCCTGATCTGCGTGGAAAATACCCACAATTTTTCCGGTGGAACCTGTATCCCCCAAAAGCGGCTGAGCCAGATCCGCGCCCTGGCAGATGAATATCGGATTCCGGTCCATATGGATGGAGCCCGGATTTTTAACGCGGCCGCTGCCCTGGGCGTGAGCGCAAAGAGCCTGGCTTCACAGGCGGATACGGTGATGTTCTGTCTGTCCAAGGGACTGGGGGCACCCATCGGCTCCCTGGTCTGCGGCACTCATGAAGCATGTGGAAAAATCCGTAAAAAGCGTAAGCTTTTAGGAGGCGCCATGCGGCAGGCGGGAGTGATCGCCGCTCCTGGTATTTATGCCTTAGAGCACAATCGGGAGCGGCTTATGGAGGATCATGAAAATACTGCGTTTGCCGCCGGCCGGCTTTTGGGGCTGAAGCACACGAAGATCTGGGGAAATACCTCCACCAATATGATCGTCCTGGATGTAAGCGGCTTAGGTCTAAGCCCGGAGGACTACTGCAAGGAGGCGGCCGCTAGGGGGCTTCTGATCAAGCCGATTCTCCAGGGAAAGGTGAGGCTGGTATTTTACAAGGATATTTCCAGGGAGGATACCCAAAAAGCGGTGGATATCATCCATCAGATGGATGAGGAGCTTGCTGGGAAAATGACGCCCTGAGGGAAGGATGGTCCAGGTGATATTCCGGCTCTCCCTCCGGCGGCTCTGCCGTAAAGCCTTCCGGCAGGGGCTGCGTTTCAGACAGCCTTTTTACATCGACCACAGCCAGTTCCCAGACCGCTGCGTAATCAGCAGCCGGATTAAGGGATCTGGCTGTTTCTAACATCCGGGAAAAAACAGGCCCGGCAATTAGGCAGCGGTAGGGGATGAAGGTCAGGCAAAGAGCTGGCTGTTTTGACGGGTCCTTGCCTGCGGAAAGCCAGAGTTTTCCTTCTCGTCCAAACCACAGGCCCCGCACCAGGCCCCGGCCAAGAGGGATGCGCTCCTGTTCAATTCCCAGAACCAGAAGCTTTCCGTCAAAGCTTGTGAGGGATGGGCACAGATAGGCTTTTCCCAGCCCATTTTCCTCAGGAACCTGAATGAGGGGAAGGGACTCCGGCTGGGAGGATGGGGATAATCGGGATAAAACCCCAGGATCAAGAGGTTTGATAGACGGCAATTTAATCATCATAGGAATCCAACCTTTCCAGCTCGCTGTCGGGATGGTTCCCGCAGTGCTTATAATTGTCATTGGTGGTGTATAATCCGTATTGGCGGCGTATTTCGTGAAGCCCCTTGGACAGGCGGATGTAGTATTCCAGGGGAGGCATAGGCTGAAAGCCGAGCCTTGCCGCCCGGTGGGGCCGCCAGATGGTACTCAGGTAGATGACGCCGTTTTTGGCGTAGAAATCGCAGGCCTCAAAATTGGACTCCAGGGCCTCTTCCACGGAAGAAAAGCCATGGGGAGCGGCCAGCTCGGCTCCGGCAACCACCTGGGTGAAAACCTTTCCTTTTCCAAATACTTCTACGGCCTCCAGGGTGCGCTTCACCCATTCGTCATGGCCGATCCATTTTTCTTTTCCCGGACACAGAATCTGAAACAGCCGCTTATCCCAAATCTCGATGTTGGGACAGTAGGAATCAATGAGAGTCTCCCGGTAAATGCGCTCCAAATCCGCTTTTTTGTAGGCGGGGGCCATCAGCTGGCTGGAAAAGCGGCGGGAGAACATGGAGCTTATGGCGGAAAAGATGCGGATGTAGCGGTCAATCTCATTGGAAAATGGAGGATCACCGCTAAAATCCGTGCCGCCGGAGAGATAGATTTCCGAGAAACGTCCCGGTTCCTTTAAAGCCTCTTCTACTGTCTCGCAAATGTCCCCGCAGTCCACCTCCCCCAGGCTGTGGCCGCCAGTAAAAAAGGCGCAGAAGCCGCATTGGTTTCCTCCCTCCCACAGGCGGCAGCGCTGGAAGGCGGTGAGAATCAGCTTCTGGGCCCGTACGTCGGCTACCGCCTCCATAGGGGTGCCTTTGCTGGTTCTTTTTCCGAAAAAGGCAGGGCGGGGCACAAAGTCTACCAGGTCAATCAGAGTATCGCCTTCCTTTAACACAAAGGCATTCCGATCTGAATCCCAGTCTACCACATAGGGATTATCATAGGTTTCTCCATAATTAATATAAACATTGGTGGCGTCCCGCAAAAGGATCGCGCCGGGCATGGAGCGGCCTGCGGGCCGTCCTTCAAAATCGATGCCAAAGGGCTCTAAGGAGCCGAAGCTGTACAAGGGGCTCTGGAGCTGATCTAAGGCAGCGTCGGTGAGCACGGCTCCGTAACGGACCATGCTGAGCTTTAAAAGTATGTAAGGGGAAAAGTCCGGGTAACGAACCAGGGCTTCCTCCATTTCCTCTAATTTGGTGCGAGTGGGCATAAGATTCTCCTTTGTTGGTTCATATTCAGGACAATCCACCGTCCTGAACGGTTACGTCCATAATTATATACTGAAAATTCTGGATTTTCAAATAGGAACATGCTAAAATTTATGTAATGGTTTTGTATATGCGAAAATCTGAAAGGCGCGGGACATGGGACGGATGAGTTTTCACAGCCGGAGGTTAAGGAGATCGTGGAGAGGTTCTTTGAGCGGTATTCGAAAAAACGGTATGATAAGAATTCAGCAGGAAAAATCTCTCTGTACAATCCTTCAAATTAATGGTAAACTAAGATAGTTTATCAAGGATAAACTGCTGACGAAAAGACCACAGGCAGGAGGCGGAGCATGAGCGATCAAAATAGAAGAAGACAGACGAGAACCAGGCAGGCAAGGGAGGAGCAGGTAAAGCGTATGCGCATCGGCATCGGGGTGGGCATCGCTGCGGTTGTGCTTCTGATCATTTTTCTGGTAGTGAGAGGGACGGGAGGAGCTTCGGATGAGTCGGAGGCCAGTCCGGAAGCATTGACCACTGCCCAGGAGGATACTGCGGGCCAGGACAGCGCCGCCCAGACAGGGGATCAGGCGGATAATAGCCAGTACAATCAGGATTTCTCCCAGTATGAGCTTCAGGAAAACGCGTATCCGGAGGTAAATCAGCTGCTTGGGGATTACTTCCAGGCCAAGGTAGACCAGGATCCGGAGGCCCTTTACCGGGTATTTGGAAAGACGGACACCAGCGATCTGGAGGAGCGCCGCCAGGAGCTGGCTTATGAGGCGAAATTTATTGAGGATTATCAGGACATTACCTGCTACACCAAACCGGGGCTGACGGAAGATTCCTTTGTGGTTTATGTAACCTTTGAAGTGAAATATAAGCGCACCGACACCCTTGCGCCGGGACTGCTCTGGTGTTATGTGGTAAAGAACGGAGACGAGAACTACATCATCCGGGAGAATGTTCTGGGAGATGAAGCGGATTACGTGGCGAAGATGAATCAGACGGAGGATGTGAAGCTTCTGTCTTCCCAGGTAAATGAACGGCTGAAGACGGCTTTGGAATCCGATACCATGCTGGCAAGCTACTACCAGGAGATGCGAAATGGAGCCATTGTCTACGAGTCTGAGCCTCATGACAGTACCGTGACCCTGGTGACGGAACCAGTGGAGAGCGAGAGCGCCGCCGACGGGTCTGAGAGCGCTGCGGCAGAGGCAGAGAGCGCTGCCGGGGAAGCCGAAAGCGCCTCTGGCGGGACGGAAAGCGGCAGCGGGGAAGATTCCCAGGCAGAAGAGAGCGCCCAGGAAGCGGCCCTGACCGAGGACCAGGAAGAAAGCGCCGGGGAAACTGAGAGCAGCGGCGCGGTTTCCGATGTGAGAATCGGCTAGAAACAGATGCGGACAAGCAGAAGAGCCGGCGGCTAAAGACGAAAGTCAGCCGCCGGGTTTGTTGTTACGAGCACTTGGCGCCTGTCCTTTAGGCGCTTACGTGCGAAACATGCAGAGCACTTGTGGGAAAGGATATGAGAGAGATGGATGTAAAAGATTTTTATTTTGACCTGCCCCAGGAGCTGATCGCCCAGGATCCTTTAGAGGACCGGGCTTCCTCCAGGCTTTTGGTGCTGGACAAGCATACGGGCGAGATCACCCATAAGGGATTTCGGGATATTTTGGAATATTTAAAACCTGGGGACTGCCTGGTGATCAACGATACAAAGGTGATTCCCGCCAGACTTTTTGGCGTGAAGGAGGATACCGGGGCAAAGATCGAGATCCTGCTTTTAAAGCGCAGGGAAAATGATATCTGGGAGACCTTGGTAAAGCCGGGAAAGAAGGCCAAACCGGGGACGAGGATTGTCTTTGGCGAAGGGCTTTTAACCGGAACGGTGCTGGAGACGGTGGACGATGGAAACCGGCTGATTCAGTTCTCTTATGAAGGGATTTTTGAGGAAATATTGGATCAGCTGGGGCAGATGCCATTGCCACCTTATATTACCCATCAGCTGAAGGATAAGAACCGCTACCAGACCGTTTACGCCAAGCACGAGGGCTCTGCGGCGGCTCCTACGGCGGGGCTTCATTTTACCAAAGAGCTGTTAAAGCAGGTGGAGGATATGGGGGTAAAGATCGCCCATGTAACCCTCCATGTGGGGCTGGGAACCTTCCGCCCGGTGAAGGTGGAGCATGTTCAGGACCACCATATGCACTCGGAGTTTTACGTGGTGGAGGAGTCGGAGGCAAAAAAAGTCAACGATACCAAGGAGGCCGGAGGCAGGGTGATCTGTGTGGGAACCACCAGCTGCCGGACGGTGGAATCCGCCGCCGATGAGAATGGACGGCTGAAGGCGGGAACCGGATGGACGGATATTTTTATTTATCCCGGCTACCAGTTTAAGATTTTGGACGGGCTGATTACCAATTTCCATCTGCCAGAGTCTACCCTGGTGATGCTGGTCAGCGCTCTGGCGGGACGGGAGCATATTTTAGCGGCTTATGAAGAGGCTATTCGGGAGCGCTACCGGTTTTTCTCCTTTGGCGACGCCATGCTCATTCTGTAGGAGGAAGCCATGGAAGAACGCTTAAACAAGCTTCTTAGCAGCCTGGGAGTCTGCTCACGCCGGGAGGCGGACCGGCTGATTGAGGCGGGGGAGGTTCTGGTGGACGGAAAGCCTGCCCAGATGGGCCAGAAGGTAAGCGAAGGCCAGTCTGTGGTCTGCGGCGGCCGCCTGGTGTGGGGAGGAACCGGCTCTTTCACGGAGAAGGCATGTGGGAAGCCCGAGCCGGTGCTTTTGGCGGTTCACAAGCCCAGAGGGGTAGTCTGCACCACCTCGGATAAGGACCGGGCTCCCAATATCGTGGACTTGATCCATTATCCCCAGCGGGTTTATTACATTGGCCGCCTGGACAAGGAATCGGAGGGCCTGGTGTTAATGACCAACCAGGGGGATCTGGTGAATAAAGTGATGAGAAGCGGAAATGCTCATGAAAAGGAGTACCGGGTGACGGTGGATCATCCGGTGACGGAGCAGTTTCTGAGCCGGATGCGCCGTGGGATTTTCTTAAAGGAGCTGGAGCGCACCACGCTTCCGTGTAAGGTATATAAGCTGGGGGAGCGGGAAATTTCGGTGATTTTGAGCCAGGGCTTAAACCGGCAGATCCGGCGGATGTGTGCCGCCTGCGGCTATGAGGTGCGCCGCCTGGTGCGGGTGCGGGTGATGAACATCCGTCTGGAGGGGCTGAAAAAGGGGGCCTACCGTCGGATCGAAGGGGAGGAAATGCGGGAGTTTTTAAGGCTTCTGGAGCATTCCACCAATTTGCCGGAGAAACTGCGGGCGGAACAGAAAATGGAGGAGCGAGCGGATGCAAGATAAAATCGGAAGAATGAAGGAGTTGGTTTTACTCCTTTCCAAAGCGGGAAAAGCTTATTATCAGGAAAGCCGGGAGATTATGAGCAATTTTGAGTACGACCGGCTGTACGATGAGCTGGCGGGCCTGGAGAAAGAAACAGGGGTGATTCTTTCCGGAAGCCCCACCCAGAAGGTGGGCTATGAGGTGTTGAGCGAGCTTCCAAAAGAAGCCCACGAGTCCCCTATGCTTTCCCTGGATAAGACCAAAAGCGTGGCGGATTTAAAGGAGTGGCTGGGGAGCCAGAAGGGGCTTCTCTCCTGGAAAATGGACGGCTTGACCATTGTGCTGACCTATGAAAACGGCCGGCTGGCAAAAGCAGTTACCAGGGGGAATGGGGAGATCGGGGAGGTGATTACGCCCAATGCCCGGGTGTTTGCCAACATTCCTTTAAGTATTCCCTATGATGGGCAGCTGATCTTAAGGGGCGAGGCGGTGATCTTCTATTCGGACTTTAAGCGCATCAATGAAGAGATCGGCGATGCGGACGCCAGATATAAGAATCCCAGAAATCGTTGCAGCGGCTCTG
>CALWQV010000115.1 GCA_944383785.1 uncultured Enterocloster sp.
GACAGTGCAACAGAAATAAACCGCCGCCTTCTGGCGGTAAGGGTGGAAAGGCGGTGTAAGAGACCACCGCCCGGCTGGTAACAGGCGGGGCACATGTAAACCCCATCCGAAGCAAGACCGAGCAGGAAGCATATGGCGGCCCGTCAGCTTCCGGGTAGGTTGCTTGAGGCTGCCGGCGACGGCAGTCCTAGATAGATGGCCATCCAACGACATAACCCGGCTTACAGGCCTGCTCAAAAAAACGGCTCTTTCCAGTGAATGGAGAGGGCCGTTTTGTATATCACAAAAACGTAGCGGTGCGGCTCTTTTTGTGATATGGTAATCATATGAAGCTTATGGAAGAGGGGGATGTTATGACGATCGAAGAAATTTTAGCAGGCGAATCCCAAAACGTAGAGTTTAAAGTTGAAAGGCCGAAGGATTATCGAAAATACATGAAGACTGTGATCGCTTTTGCCAATGGAAAAGGCGGGCGGCTGATCTTTGGAGTGGAGGATCAGACCCGGCGTGTGGTGGGAATCCCTGAAGAGACGGTGTTTCAGGAGATGGATGCTATTGCCAACGCCATTTCCGATAGCTGTGAGCCGACTATTATTCCGGATATCTATTTACAGACAGTAGAAGGAAAGACGATTATTGTGGCAGAGATCAGCCCAGGGCGGCAAAGGCCATATTATATTAAGGCGGATGGGGTAACAGACGGCGTATATATACGGATTTCCGGTACATCCAGAAAGGCTGACCGCACGGTTGCGCGGGAATTGTACTATGAGTCGGAAGGACGCTCCTATGATAATGTGATTCGGACAGATTTGGAAATTTCTGAAGAGGATATTCAGAAATTGTGTACGCAGATGAAGGAAGTAGCCCTTTCCAACAGTAAGAACGAGAGCCAGCGCCAGGCGGTAAAGGATGTGACGAAAAACGTACTTTTGAACTGGGGGGTTTTGGCGGAAGCAGGGGATGGCAGTATTCACCCGACGAATGCCTATATTTTTCTCACTGGACAGGATGCGTTCCTTTCCAAAATACAATGTGGGATGTTTAAAGGAACGACAAGGGCGGTTTTTGTAGATAAACGAGACTATGGCGGCCCCTTGTGGGAGCAGATTGAGGAAGCGTTTCGGTTTGCCCTGCGCAACATCCATTTAGGAGCAAAGATTGAAGGAATCTATCGAAAGGATATCTATGAGCTTCCGCCGGACAGTATCCGTGAGCTGATTATTAACGCTGTAATGAATTGCAGCTTTTTGCAGCCGTCCCACATCCAAGTGACGATTTACGATGATCGCCTGGAGATCACGTCTCCTGGCGGTCTGATGCCGGGAGTGACGGTGAATCGTATGAAGGAAGGATATTCCCAAATTCGAAACCGGGCGCTGGCTCACGCTTTTTCTTATATGAATTTGATTGAAGGCTGGGGAACGGGGATTCCGAGGCTTCTTAGAGAGATGAAAGAATATGGTCTGCCGGAGCCGGAGTTTGTGGATATGGAGATTGCGCTGAGAATCAATCTGTACCGTTCCTCAAAAAGTGCCGGATTGATGCCGGATCAGTGCCAGAACAATGCCGGATCAGTGCCGGATTACTTTGAAAAGTGCCGGATTGAGAAGAACTTTCAGTCGAAGCAACAGGAGGCTATTTATAATTTTATAGAGAAAAATGGACAAATTGTGACAGCAGAGGTGGAAGAACTTTTGGGCGTAAAGCAACGCAGAGCAAGGAAGATTCTAAAAGAGATGGTGGAAGGCGGTCTGCTTAGAAAAATAGGTGCAGCTAAAAATACGCATTATATGTTAACTGAGAGAAAGTAGAAAAACAACTCCAGCGCCGACAGCCACTTTCCGGCCATCGGCGCTGGAGCCTTATCTTCTAAATTAAATCTTATTTCGCTTCATCCAGCTTAAATCCAAAATACTTCACCGCGTTGTTATAGCAGATCCCTTTGATAATGGTTTCCAGTGCCTTCATATCAGCGGGATACTCGCCGTTCTCAACCCAGCCGCCGATCAACTCGCAGAGGATCCGGCGGAAGTACTCGTGACGGGTGTAGGAAAGGAAGCTTCTGGAGTCAGTCAGCATTCCTACAAAGTTGCCAAGGCAGCCTAAGTTTGCCAGGGAAGCCATCTGCTCGGTCATGCCGATCTTGTGATCATTGAACCACCAAGCGGAACCCTGCTGGATCTTTCCGGGGATATCGCCCTGGAAGCAGCCGATAATAGAGCCGATGGAGGCGTTATCGTTGGGATTCAAGGAGTAGAGGATGGTCTTGGGGATATCGTTGGTAGCGCTTAAAGCGTTCAGGAAATCCGCCATCTGAGCGCTGGGAGCGTAGTTGTTGATGCAGTCGTAGCCGGTATCCGGTCCCAGCTGCTCAAACATGTAGGCGTTGTTGTCGCGCTTGCAGCCGTAATGGATCTGCATTACCCAGCCCATCTTCACATATTCTCTGGCTACAAAGAGCATATAAGCGGTCTTATACTTTAACTCTTCCTCCTTGGAGATGGCCTCGCCTCTTAATCCCTTCTGCAGGATGGCGTCAACCTCAGCGTCAGTAGCGGGAGCGTACATCACATACTCTAAGGCGTGGTCGGATACGCAGCAGCCCATGGAGGCGAAGAATGCCATGCGGTTCTTTAAAGCCTCTTTTAAGGAAGCGAAGTCCTTTACCTCAACGCCGCTTACCTTGGACAGCTGGGCAATGTACTCGGCGTAGGTGGGCTTTTCTACGTTCATAGCCTTGTCAGGACGCCATGCGGGCAGAACCTGTACGTCGAAGGTGGGATCCTCAGCGATCTTCTTGTGCCACTCCAGAGAATCAACCGGGTCGTCGGTGGTGCAGATCAGGGTAACGCCGGACTGCTTGATAATGTTGCGCACGGTCATGGAATCATCCTGCAGCTTGGCGTTACACAGGTTCCAAACTTCCTCGGCGGTATCGCCGTTTAAGTAGCCCTCATAGCCAAAGTAGCGGCGCAGCTCCAGATGACTCCAATGATACAGGGGATTGCCGATGAGCTTGGGAAGAGTCTCGGCCCAGGCCTGGAATTTCTCGCGGTCGGAACCGTCGCCGGTGATATACTTCTCGTCTACGCCGTTGGAGCGCATCTGACGCCACTTGTAGTGGTCGCCGCCCAGCCATACCTGAGTGATGTTTTCGAACTTGCGGTTCTCGCAGATTTCCTTGGGGTTAATGTGGCAGTGGTAGTCCAGAATGGGCATATTCTCCGCAAACTGGTGGTACAGCATCTGAGCTGCCTCGGTGGATAACAGGAAATCCTTGTCCATAAACTGTTTCATAGAAGATGTCCTCCTTGATTAAAAATTGGTGGTTTGTCTTTGTATAAGATCAGGGGCAATGGTGGTCCGACTGGGAACATTCTTGCCGCTGAATACACCCATAAGCGTATTGATGGTGGTGAAGCAGAGGGCTTCCACCTTGCTGTCGATGGAAGTGATCTCCGGGTCCGTGGAGCGGGCCAGGATGGAATCATTGTAACCGATAATCGAAAGCTCCTCGGGGATGGAGATACCGGCGGCGTGGGCAAATTTCACCGCTCCTACGGCCAGGGAATCATCGGATGTAACCACCGCGTCAAATTCCAGGCCCTCCCGGTGAAGCTTTAAGAGCAGATCCCTGGCAACGGAAATATCCTTGTCGCACTGGTGAATCATGGTGTCCGGCACCTCTAATCCCAGATCCTGGTGGGCCTCTTTAAAGCCCGCCATCTTGTTGACCCCGCTGAAGGAGTAGCTGGTATAAAGATAAAGAAGCTTCCTTCTGCCGGACTTTAAGAGCTGGCTGGCCGCGTGATAGACGGCCGCCCGGTCGTCGCAGATCGTGCTGTAAATATTCGCGCCCTCCAGATAGCCGTTTACCAGCATGATCGGGAGCTTGGAAGCGGCGGTGATGATGTACTCGTTATCCCTGGGGCGCATCTCCACAAACTTGGAACCGGCCAGGATAATGGCGTCCACCCGCTTGGAGCGAAGAAGCTCAAAATACTGCTGCTTGGCCTCCAGGTCGTAGCCGGTGCAGCAGAGGATGGCGTCATAGCCGTTGTTTCTTAAACCGCGCTCCAAATAGTAGATCGCGTTGGCGAGATACAGATCAGAGGAATCGGAACACATGATGCCGATGGTCCGCATGGTATTTAAGCCCAGTCCGCGGGCAAATACATTGGGGGTGTAGCCAAGCTCATCCATGACTGCCAGCACCTTGCGCCGGGTTTTGTCGCTGACATTGGGATTTCCGTTTAAAACCCGGGAAACGGTGGCGATGGATACGCCGGCATGTTTGGATACGTCGTAGATATTCACCAAAAATCACCTCCAATTCTGTAAGCGCTTACAGCTATCCTCATTATACATAAATCTCGTAAATATTGCAAGAGTTTTTGATTTTTTTATTGACTTCTTTCCAGAAGTTTTGTAGAATAATTGTAAGCACTTACATAAACGCCTCTTTTATTTTTCGGAAGAGACGGACATATGGAAGCGGCAAAAATATGATGATGAAAGAGTAGGAGAGAAGCTATGCAGGACATTGTGAAGATCAATGGGAACGATAACGTTGCAGTGGCTCTGCGCCCGATCACAAAGGGCGAAACCCTGGATGTAGCCGGAGAGGCGGTGACCATGGCCGAGGATATTCCCCAGGGACACAAGTTTGCCCTTCGACCGATTCAGGCGGGAGAAGAAGTGGTGAAGTACGGTTTTCGGATCGGCTATGCCAAGGAGGACATTCAGACCGGGCAGTGGGTTCACGTACACAATGTGAAGACTGCCTTGGGCGATATCCTTTCCTATACATATGAGCCCACCGGCCAGGATGTAAAGCCTACGGAGCACGCTTACTTCCAGGGCTACCGCAGGACGGACGGCAAGGCCGGCGTGCGCAACGAGATCTGGATCATTCCCACCGTCGGCTGCGTCAACTCCATCGCAAAGGCCTTGGAGGCGGAGGCGAAGCCTTTAATTAAAGGAAACCTGGAGGACATTATCGCCTTTAACCATCCCTACGGATGTTCCCAGATGGGAGACGACCAGGAGAACACCCGCAAGGTTTTGGCGGACATGATCCATCATCCCAACGCGGCCGGCGTGCTGGTGCTGGGACTGGGCTGCGAGAACAGCAACATTCCTGTGCTGAAGGAGTACATCGGCCAGTACGATGAACAGCGGGTGAAGTTCCTTCAGTGCCAGGATGTGGAGGACGAGATGGCGGCCGCTATGGAGCTTTTAAAGGAGCTGGCGGATTATGCCCAGGGCTTCTCAAGGGAAAAGATCGATGCCAGCGAGCTGGTGATCGGCATGAAGTGCGGCGGCTCTGACGGACTTTCCGGCATCACCGCGAACCCCACCGTAGGGGCCTTCTCCGACCTGCTGGTCAGCAAGGGGGGAACCACCATTTTGACGGAGGTTCCGGAGATGTTTGGAGCGGAGACGATTCTCATGAACCGCTGCGCTACGCCGGAGCTTTTCGATAAGACCGTTGACCTGATTAACGATTTCAAAAATTATTTTACCAGCCATAACCAGACCATCTACGAGAATCCTTCTCCGGGAAACAAGAAGGGCGGAATCTCCACCCTGGAGGATAAGTCACTGGGCTGCACCCAGAAGTCCGGCAGCTCCCTTGTAAGAGGAGTGCTGGAGTATGCTGAGCCGGTTAAGAACCGCGGCCTGAACCTGCTTAGCGCTCCTGGAAACGACCTGGTGGCGGCCACGGCCCTGGCGGTATCCGGCGCGCAGATCGTGCTCTTTACCACCGGACGGGGAACCCCCTTCGCGTCTCCGGTTCCCACGGTCAAGATTTCCAGCAACAGCAAGCTGGCGGGCTATAAGGAGAACTGGATCGACTTTAACGCGGGCCGCATGGTGGAGGATCAGACCAAGGAGGAGACGGCTCAGGCGCTGTTCGACTATGTGCTTGAGGTAGCTTCCGGGAAAAAGGTGAAGTCCGAGGAAGCGGGCTTCCACGACATGGCCATTTTTAAGGGCGGCGTTACCCTGTAAACCGTTGCATCTTCCTTCGGATTCGTGTATACTGAGCTTAGTAAATCGTATATGCGCATAAAAGATGTATATGCGAAAGGAGAGCTGAAGGAAGATGAAAATAAACCGAACCGCCCTGCGCACCATCGACATGCTCAAGCTGATTTCTAAACGGCCGGACGGCATTACCCTGGACGAAATCTGCGAGGCTTTGGAGCTGCCGAAGACCAGCGCCTACGATATAGCCACCACCCTGGTCTATTCCGGGATGGCCCGCATGACCAAGGAGCAGAAGCAGCGATACCATATCGGTCTGAACGCCTACCGCATCGGCATCAGCTATACCAATCACCTGGATTTTATCAGCGTGATTGACCCGGAACTGAAAGCCTTTGCCAGGGAGGTGGGAAAGACGGTCTTCTTCGGCGTCCGCTCCGATGAGGAGCTGGTGTATTTGTGTAAGTCGGAGCCGGAGAATCCCATCATTACCACAGCTACGGTTGGAACCAAGAATCCTCTTTACTGCACCTCCCTGGGGAAGGCCATCCTGGCCTTTGAAGAAGAGGATGTCAGGGATTCAGTGATCGGCATGATGACATTTGTGCGAAAAACTCCACACACCATTCATAACCGGGTGCGCCTTGTAAAGGAATTGGAAGAGATCCGGGCCAGAGGCTACGCTCTGGATGCAAGGGAGCTGGAGGAGCATATGGAATGCGTGGGAGCGCCGGTATTCGGCCAGGACGGAGGCGTTTTGGGGGCTATCAGCGTGTCCAGCCTTTATAAGCCTACGGAGGATTATGACGCCCTGGGACAGCTGGTAAAGAAGAAAGCCCAGGAAGTTTCCAGACTTCTTGGCTTTTTGGGAAAATCCAGTTGACAAACCGGGGGCCTGGTTGTAAGATGAAAGTATCAAAATCGTAAATATGAAATATGTTCGCATATGCGAATAAAGAAAGAAGGAGAATCATATGAAGAAAGAACAGGTTTTGGCAAGAATGAAGGAAGACTGCCTGGTTGCGGTAGTTCGGGCGAAGAACTACGAGCAGGGCGAGAAAGTGGTGGACGCCATCATTGCCGGCGGCATCAATTTCATCGAGCTGACCATGACCATGGATGAAGGCGATCCTGTTGGCTTCATCAAGCTGATTGCCGAGAAGTACAAGGACAACGACAAGGTAGTTATCGGCGCGGGCACCGTTCTGGATCCCGAGACCGCAAGAGCCTGCATCCTGGCGGGAGCTAACTACATCGTAAGCCCCAGCCTGAATCTGGATACCATCAAGCTGTGCAACCGCTACAGAGTTCCCATGCTGCCCGGCGTTATGACTCCTACCGAGGCTGTTACCGCTATGGAAGCCGGCTGCGATGTAATCAAGGTATTCCCCGGAAATATTGTGGGACCGGCAGCCATCAGTTCCTTTAAGGGACCCCTTCCCCAGGGCGAGTTCATGCCTTCCGGCGGTGTTGACGTGGACAATGTGGACAAGTGGATCAAGGCCGGCGCATATGCGGTTGGAACCGGAAGCAGCCTGACCAAGGGCGCTAAGACCGGTGATTTTGCCGCTGTAACCGCTAAGGCTCAGGAGTTTGTACAGGCAGTAGCCGCCGCAAGAGCGAAATAAAACAAAAAGAGAATCGAAGGAGAATGATAAAAATGGCAAAAGTAGTTACCATGGGCGAGATCATGTTGAGACTCTCCACCCCCAATAATGAGAAATTTATCCAGGCCGACGAGTTTGACGTAAACTACGGCGGCGGCGAGGCCAATGTAGCCGTATCCCTGGCCAACTATGGACATGACACTCAGTTTGTAACCGCAGTGCCCGCCAACCCCATCGGCGAGTGTGCAGTTGCTACTTTAAGAAAGTACAATGTAGGAACCAAGTATATTTCCAGAAGCGGCGAAAGACTGGGAATCTACTACCTGGAGACTGGCTCCGCTATGAGAGCTTCCAACGTGGTTTATGACCGCGCCCACAGCTCTATCGCAACCGCCACTCCCGACCAGTTCGATTTTGACGCCATCTTCTCTGACTGCGATTGGTTCCATTTCACCGGAATCACTCCCGCCATCAGCGATGCGGCCATCGAGCTGACTGAGGCTGCTTTAAAGGCTGCCAAGGCCCATGGTGTAACGGTTTCCGTTGACTTAAACTTCCGCAAGAAGCTGTGGTCCTCTGAGAAGGCTCAGAAGGTTATGACCAATTTCATGCAGTATGTAGACGTATGCATCGGCAATGAAGAGGATGCGGAGAAGGTTCTGGGATTCAAGCCCGGCAACACCGATGTAACCTCCGGCGAGCTGGAGCTGTCCGGCTATGTGGACATCTTCAATCAGATGGCGGACAAGTTCGGATTTAAGATCGGAAGA
>CALWQV010000116.1 GCA_944383785.1 uncultured Enterocloster sp.
TTGCTGTCCGCATCCACCTTGGCGGTGGTAATTACCGTGTCGGTCTTGTCCTGAATCTTTTCCTTTAAGGCGTCGCACTTCTCCTTGGTGCGGCTGGCAATGCACAGCTCCGTAAAGACCTTGCTGTTCTGACAGCACTTCTGAATGGCCACGGAGGCCACGCCGCCGCATCCGATTACCAATAATCTGCTCATATTCCTTTTCCTCGCTTTCTTCGCTTACTTATACTGCGCAACAGCTGCAATCCTGTCTACGCTTCCTCTTCCTCCAGCATATCCTCCACGTACTTTGGCAGCATAAAAGCCCCTCTGTGCAGGTTGGTGGTGTAGTACCAGGTTTTAATGTTTCGCTCCTTCCAGCGCTTCTCATCCAGGTCGTTTAAAGGGTGATACTTCTTGGAAATGAATCCAAACAGCCAGTATCCAGAAGCGCAGGTGGGAATGTGGGCCTGGTAAACCCGGCTCACCGGAAAGCTCTTGCTGGCCTTGTGGTGCATGGCCCGGCAGGATTCCTCGTCCTCATCGTAGAAGGGGCTGCCGTGCTGATACACCAGGATGCCGTCTTCCCGCAAAGCCCGGTAGCAGTTGCCATAAAATTCCTTTGTAAAAAGCCCCGCCGTATGGCCCAATGGGTCGATGGCGTCGTTGATAATCAGGTCGTACTCATCCTGCTTAGACCGCAAAAAGCGCAGCCCGTCCTCGTAGTAGATATTCACCCGCTCGTCCTCCAGCCCCACCGCGTTGTCCGGGAAAAACTGGCGGCAGGCATAGACGAACATCTGATCCGGCTCCACCACATCGATCTGCTTGATCTCTTTATAATGGGACAGCTCTCTGGCAACTCCCCCGTCCCCGCCGCCGATCACCAGCACCTTGCGTACCTTGGGATGAACCGCCATGGGAACGTGGACGATCATCTCATCGTAGACAAATTCATCCTTCTCGGAAAAAACGATGTGGCCGTCGGAGGTGATAAACCGTCCGAACTCCCTGGACTCAAAAACTGCGATTCTCTGAAAGTCCGTCTCCTCTCCAAACAGCTGCTTATCTACCTTCACCGACAGCTTCACATTGTCCGTGTGAAGATCCGAAAACCAAAGCTCCATCAAACCCCTCCTTTCACCGCTCCAGGACATTCAGCCTCTCCACATTGGGGTCCTCCGTCCCCTGCATGGAGCAGCCCTTCTCCTTGGCGTACATAATATATTCAATAATCTCTTCCGTAATCAGCTCCCCCGGCGCTAAAATAGGAATCCCCGGCGGATAGCACATCACAAACTCGCTGCAGATCTTGCCCGCCGTCTCCCGGATGGGCAGGGAAACCTTGGGGGCGTAAAAGGCCTTCTGGGGAGTGGTCATTACCTTGGGGGCAATGTACTCTGTGGCCAGCATCTGGGAAGAATCCTTGCTGTAAAGGCGCTTAATATCCGCCAGGGCACCGACCAGCCGCTCGATGTCCTGAATCCGGTCCCCGATGGAAATGTAGGCCAGGATATTGCTGATATCGCCGAACTCGATCTGAATATCGTACTCATCCCGCAAAAGGTCGTAGACCTCAATTCCCGCCAGGCCGATATCTCTGGTATAAACAGACAGCTTGGTCACGTCAAAATCGTAGATGCTCCTTCCGTTTACCATCTCCCTGCCGTAGGCATAGTAGCCGCCGATGCTGTTGATCTCCCCTCTGGCGTACTCCGCCATCTCCATCACCTTGCGGAAGGATTCCCTGCCCCGCAGAGCCAGGTTCCTCCTGGAAATGTCAAGGCTGGACAGCAGCAGATAGGAGGCGCTGGTGGTCTGGGTCAGGTTGATGATCTGGCTCACATACTCCCAGTTTACATTTGCACTGGTTAAAAGCAGGGAGCTCTGGGTTAAACTTCCCCCGGACTTGTGCATGGACACGGAAGCCATGTCCGCCCCCGCATCCATGGCGCAGACGGGAAGGCCGTCGCCAAAATACAGGTGGGTACCGTGGGCCTCGTCCACCAGGGCCAGCATGCCGTGGTCGTGGGCCAACTTTACAATGGAACGCAGGTCGGAGCAGATGCCATAGTAGGTGGGGTTATTCACCAGGATACAGGTGGCGTCCGGATTATCCTTCACTGCCCGCTCCACCTCGGGAAGCTCCATCCCCAGGGAGATTCCCAGTTTCTTATCCACCTCCGGATTCACGTAAACGGGGGTGGCCCCGCAGAGCACCAGGGCGTTGATCACGCTCTTGTGGACGTTTCTGGGAAGGATAATCTTGTCCCCCGCCTTGCAGGCGGAAAGCACCATACTCTGCACCGAGGATGTGGTTCCCCCTACCATGAAAAAGGCGTGATCCGCCCGGAAGGCCTCCGCCGCCAGGGCCTCGGCGTCCTTGATCACCGACACGGGATGGCAGAGATTGTCCAAAGGCTTCATGGAATTCACATCCAGGCTGACGCACCTCTCCCCCAAAAGCTCCCTCAGCTCCGGGTTTCCCCTTCCTCTTTTATGTCCCGGCACGTCAAAAGGTACGATCCTCTTGCGCCGGAATGCTTCCAGGGCCTCGTAAATGGGCGCCCTCTTCTGTGAATTCAAATCCATGGCTTTTTCTCCTGATTCTTAAAGTACATATAACAAAATAGGACAGGCGCACTACCACCTGTCCATCTCAATCTCATAGTAATTTGTAAGCCGCACTTTCCCGCAGGAGGGGAAGGCTCTCGCCGCAAAAACTATTTTCAGAGCTTATAGCAAATACTGTTACTACTCTTTATTGACCGTTTCACAAGTGATAATACCCTTCGGTACTGATTATAAAGTAATCAACTTATAAAATTTGAGCTTTTAACTCAATCAATAACGCAGCCTTCTGGCCGCAATCGGCAGCCGCCCCGCCTGTCCGTATGGGCTCGACCATCTGACACAGATGGTGGGCGAATATTTGCATGAAAACAGCTTTTGCATTCATGTATTGCAAGTATAACACGAGGTCTGGGGGATTACAAGTAAAATTTTTGTATTCACAATTCTATCTTTTGTCCGCAGTAAATACAGTAGTGGAGCTCCGCACCGATTTTTCGACCGCAGTTGGTGCAAAACATAAATTCTGGGCTTGGTTCTTTCTCCTCTGGTACAGCGATTTGGGATTCTGGGGCCAAAGGCTTCTGCTCCATTTTCATGTTATCCTGCCTAATCTCATATTATGCACTTCGTAAAATCCCGACTTCTCTAGATATAAGTAAGATTTTACATCTTAAGACCAAACAGTTCCTTCTGTTGTTCATTCAGCGAATTTACAAATTTTTCCGAATATAGGCATACATTTGCTCCCTCGCTCCCATAAGCTATGATGCCTGTACTGCCATCGTTGCCATAATATCGATTCGATGTTTCTTCCAAATTAAGCTGCGGAATTATGTGTTCCTGTAGTTTTTCCATAAGATTTACACTGCTGTCCTGACCGGTAGGCCATGCTTCATATCCTATAACGACCAATCCACCATCTGCCGTAAAAATCGCAAGGCTTTCCCCTTCATCCAAATGAAATTCTGTACCTTCCACAGAACCTTTCAAAAATGAAATATCATACATCAAAAATTCAATCCCGTTCGCTTCATATGGCTCATAATCTACTAAAGAAATATTTGTATATTCCTCGAACTCTTCTTTCGACATCCCCCAAATATTTCCGTCAGCCTCTAACGGAATCTCCAAGCCGCACTGGTAAAAACTTCCGTTTTTGGCGATTTCTAACGCCTCTCCCACTCCGGAAAACACTTCTTTTTTCGTCTCGTTCTTTTCATCCTGCTCCCCAAAACCGACATAATAAAAAAGATAACACCTGATAATACTGCTCCAATAAGTGCGGCAAAAATACATATTAAAATGATTGGCCATTTTCTTTTTTTCACTCTGTAATTTTTAAGATTTTCGCCACAGCACCCACAGAATATAGCCTGATCACTGCACTCTTTTCCACATTTAGGACAAAACATACCTTCCCCCCTCTGTTTTAAATGCCCTTTTCTTTTAACTTAGCATAAAATCATGAGGGCTTCAAGAGGCAATTGATTATATGACTTTCCACTAAAAAATCAATACCCTTAGTGTGATAAAACGATCGGTTTCCAACTGGGAAACCGGCAAGATTCAGTCCTCCATCGACATGCTTATCAAACCAGAAGTGCCAAATAAAAACTATTGCTCATCACTCTCCCCTTCATACGCCTCATACCACCCCATGCACGCCTCATGCCAGCTCTCCCAAAGGTCTTCCGCCTCCTGGTGCAGTTCCAAGGCTTCCCCATAAGCCTCCCCGGCCGCTTCCATCTCCTGGGCCGCCAGCCTAAGCCTCCAGTCCCGGTAAGCCTCCTCCTGTGGGATTTCCCGCAGCCTGTAGCGTTCCGCTTTTGGCACGCTCCGCAGGGAAGAAATTAGCGCCTGGTCCCTGGCGGATACCTGGGCGGCGATGGTTTCTCCCTCTCCTAAGTTCTGCTTTTGTTCCAGGTAATGCTCATAGGAGAATGGATAGTACACAGCCCCTCCATCCTCAAAAATCAGGATGCTGTCTGCCACCTGACGGATCAGATAACGGTCATGGGACACCACGAGAATGGTTCCCGTATAAGCCTTAAACGCCGCCTCCAAAGCCTCCTTTGCCGGAATGTCCATATGGTTGGTGGGCTCGTCCAGAATCAGGAAATTGGGGCGGCTTACCAGAAGCTCCGCCAGCACCAGGCGGGCCTTTTCCCCGCCGGAAAGTGAGGAAATCTTCTTCGCCGCGTCAGCCCCTGAAAATAAATACTGCCCTAAGGTTTTCCTGGCATCCTTCTCGGTCATAGCTGGGAAAAGGGCTGTAAAATGCTCCAAAATCGTCTGCTCCGATTTCAGTCCGGCCGTATTCTGATCAAAGTACCCGATGGTAATGTTACTCCCCAGGCTGTACTCCCCGCCCAGTGGGCGAATCAGCCCAGCGATTGTCTTTAAAAAGGTAGTTTTTCCCGCCCCATTTGACCCCAAAAGGCCGATTTTCTGGCCTCTTCGGATGCGAAAGGACAGCTCTAAAAGTGTCTTGTCATAGCCCAGGCGCAGCCGCTGCGCCTCAAAAACCCACTTGCCGCCCCGCACCAGAGGTTCAATGGGGCTGCGGACCAGACTCACGCTCTCATCCTTAGGCTTTTCCACCTTCTTCAGCCGCTCCATTTGCTTTCTCTTGGCCCTGGCAAAGGCAGCCTTTGTGGGCTTATGCTTAAACCGCTCCACCAGCCCCAAAAGCCGCTCTTCTTCTTCTTTCTGCCGCTCATAAGCCTTTCTCTGAAGCTCCATCCGCTTCGCCTTTTCCTCTTTATAGGCCGTATAATTGCCGGGGTAACGGGTCAAAATTCCATCTTCCAGCTCATAAACCACCTGGACGGTCCGGTCCAGAAAAAAGCGGTCATGGGACACCTCCACCACCGCGTTCTCATACCCTCTGATCTGCTCCTCCAGCCATTGTGTGCCTTCTAAATCCAGGTGGTTTGTGGGCTCGTCCAAAAGCAGGATATCCGGCTTTTCAATCAGCAGCCGAATGAGGCCCAAGCGCGTCTGCTGGCCTCCGGAAAACTGGGAAAGCCTTTTCCCCTTAGATTCCTTTGAAAATCCCAATGCCGTGAGAAACCGGTCGTACTTCTGTTCGTATTCAAACCGTTCCCTGGAAAAGGGATCCTTCGTCGGGCAGGCCAAAAGGATTTCCTCTTCCAGGGTGCGCTCCGGATAGGAAAATACCTGCTGGCTTAAGCTGGCGATGGTCAAATTCCGGTCCATCGTGATCCCCGGCCCCTGGCGCTTGTCGTCCCGATCCAGAAAGATTGCCCCTTCAATCAGCCGCAGGAGGGTGGTTTTGCCAGCCCCATTGCGGCCTACAAGAGCGATTTTTTCATTTCCCTTAATCTCAAAGTGAATATGGCGAAAAATGGTTTTTCCGCCAACCGACAGGCTTCCGTCGTTGATTTGATATCTCATAAATCGATCTCACTCGCTCTCCAGCAGATACGGCGTCACCTGGTAGACGTAATAATTGAGCCAGTTAGTATACAGCGTATTGGCCGTATTGCGCCACATCAGAGGCGGCACGGAAAAGGGATCGTTGTTCTCGTAATAATTCACGGGAATCTCCGGATCAAGCCCCTTGCTCAGATCCCGGTGATACTCGTTATTTAAGGTCATGCGATCATACTCCGGGTGGCCCTGGACAAAGATCTGGCGGCCGTCCCGGCTCATAATCAGAAACACTCCCGCCTCATCGGACTCTGCCAGAATTTCCAGCTCCGGGTGGGCTGAAATGTCCTTCTTACGCACCTCCGTATAGCGGGAATGAGGTGCCAGAAAGTAATCATTCAAGCTGCGGACCAGGGGACATTTTTTATTCAAAACCTTATGGTTATAGATGCCGGAAAGCTTCTTCTCCCGCTTATATTTAGGGATTCCATAGTGGTAGTAAAGCCCCGCCTGGGCCCCCCAGCAGATGTGCAGGGTAGAGGTCACATGGGTCTTGCTCCACTCCATGATCCGGGACAATTCCGGCCAATAGTTGACCTCCTCATAGTCCAGAAGCTCCACCGGAGCGCCGGTAATAATCATACCATCGTACTTCTTGCGCTTCACATCCGCAAATTCCACATAGAATTTATTCAGATGGCTGGCTGAGGTGTTTTTGGACACATGGCTGGTCATCATGAGAAAGGTGCAGTCCACCTGAAGAGGCGTATTGGAGAGCGCCCGCAAGAGCTGCGTCTCCGTCTCCTCCTTGATGGGCATGAGGTTAAGAATCAAGATCTCCAGTGGACGGATATCCTGGCTTAAAGCCCGGTCCTCGTCCATAATAAATATATTTTCTTCCTCCAGCACCGCCCGGGCCGGAAGATCCTTTTGTACTTTAATTGGCATTTCCTTTTACTCTCCCTTCACTTGCGGCTCCCCTTCCAAGCCTGAATCCAGCAGTTTTAAAAAGTCCTCCTCGGAAAGAATGGGGATTCCCAATTCCCGGGCCTTTTTATTTTTCGAGGATGTGGAAGCCACATCGTTATTGATCAGATAGCTGGTCTTGGCGCTGACGGAACCAGCGGCCTTTCCTCCCTTGGACTCGATCAGCTCCTGCAGCTCTTTGCGGTTAGAAAAATGATTCAGGGAGCCGGTAATTACAAAGGTTTTCCCCTTAAAAATCTGCTCCTCTTCCTCTGCCTGCTCCTTCTCAATGGTAAGCTCAGCCAGCAGCCGGTCCACCATCCGGTTGTTCTTTTCCGAGGAAAAATACTCCGTCCAAGCCTTAGCCAGCACCGCTCCAATCCCATCGGCCTCGGCCAGTTCCTCTTCTTTCGCCCGGCGCATCCGGTCAAAATCATATCCAAAATGGCGGCAGAGCACCTTGGCGTTTGCCAGGCCGATCCCCGCGATTCCCAGGCCGTAGATCACCCTGGGCAGGGTGGTGTGGGAGGCATTTTTTGCCGCTTCCACCAGATTATCATAGGACTTCTGTCCAAATCCTTCCATCTCCACGATGGCCTCCTGATGGCGGTCCAGATGGAACAGATCCGCGTACTCGTGGATAAAACCAGCGCCGATGAATTTCTCCAGGGTTGCCTCGGAAAGGCCGTCAATATTTAAGGCGTCCCGGCTGGCCATCAGGGTAAAGCTCTTGATCTTTTTCGCCTGGCAGTCCGGATTGGCGCAGTAAAGGCTTTTCACGTCATTCATCTGCTGAATCCTGGCTTCCCCGCCGCAGACCGGGCAGATTTTGGGGATGGAAACCGTACCGCTCCGGGTCAGGTTTTCCGCGATCTGCGGGATGATCATATTGGCTTTATAGACCGTAATCCGATCTCCCTCTCCCAGCTCCAAGCCCTCCAAAATACTGATGTTGTGGACGCTAGCGCGGCTTACGGTGGTCCCCTCCAGCTCCACCGGCTCAAAGACCGCCACCGGGTTAATGAGCCCGGTGCGGGAGGGACTCCATTCGATGTATTTTAAAGTGGTTTCCCTTGTCTCGTCCTCCCACTTAAAGGCAATGGAATTGCGGGGAAATTTCGCCGTGCGGCCCAGGGAATCGCCGTAGGCAATATCATCATAAAGAAGCACCAGGCCGTCGGATGGAATGTCGTTATGCTCCACCGCATGGGCAAATTCCTGAACCGTCTCCTCCAGGTTTGAGGCGTCCACCGCCTTGTAATCCACCACCTCAAAGCCCTGATCCTTCAGCCACTGAAACTGCTTTTCCCTGGAATTTTCGAAGTCAACTCCATCGGCCCGCACCAGGAAAAATGCCTCAAAATGCACGTTCCGTTCCGCTGTGATCTGGCTATTCAACTGGCGCACAGAGCCGCTGCAAAGATTTCTGGGATTCTTAT
>CALWQV010000117.1 GCA_944383785.1 uncultured Enterocloster sp.
CAGAAGGCAGAGGAATGAGGCCAGCCAGCGTCTCGCGATTTTCATGTTCTTCATAGTTATTACCATCCTTTTTTTCGATACTTACAGGAAATCCAGGTTCTTCCTTTTTTTCCTGCTGTATCTATTAGACGCAGAAGCCGGGGAAATAGTTGCAGAAATTTTTTATATTTTCTTGTAGCTATTCAGGGCCAATGTCATTAAGTTAACCTTGACAGCCCCCGTAAAATTAATCAACATTTCGATGAAGTAAATAATCTGCTCAAAAGCGTGTGATATTCGTGTTGCATTGCATATTAAAAATGCCGGAAAATACCCTTTAAATCCTGGGTATTTTCCGGCTGAAAACTGCAAAAAACCTTGTAAATACGTTGTTCTCACGCAAATACAAGGTTTCCTCAATCATGCGGGAGATGGGACTTGAACCCACACGAGCATACACCCACAAGATCCTTAGTCTTGCCTGTCTGCCAATTCCAGCACTCCCGCACGCAAAAAATAGTATAGCACAGACCTGGAAATGATGCAACTATTTTTTGAAAAAATTTACAAAGCCTTAGGCCTTCTCCAGCGTGAACCAGAACTCCACGCCGCCCTCCACATTTGCCACACCGCACTCCCTGTGGTGGGAATCCATAATAGCTTTGACGATGGACAAACCGATTCCGCTGCCTCCATAGGCCCTGGTCCTGGCCTTGTCCACCTTGTAAAACTTGGTCCAGAGATTTCCCAGATCCTCCTGTGGAATGTGGCTGCCGGTGTTAAAAACGGACACATACACGTCGGATTCCCGCTCCTTAATCTGAATCCGGATGATCTTTTCCCCCTCTAGATGGTTTAAAGCGTTGTTCAGATAGTTGGTCACAACCTCTTCGATCTTAAATTCATCCGCCATTACAAACACAGGCTTTGCCATCTCAAACTCCACCTTCGCCTCGTGCTGTTGAATCAGGATACTAACCGAGGACAGAAGCCCCCGAATCAGCGCCGCAATATCGAACCGCTCCATCAAAGGCGTATCGTTTCCAAATTCCAGGGCGGTCAGGGTCAAAAGCTGCTTGACCATGTGGTTCATCTTGCCCGCTTCATCCATGATCACCTCGCAGTAATAGTTCCGGCTCTCTTCATCCTCCGCCATGCCCTCGGTCAGCCCTTCCGCATACCCCTGGATCAGCGCAATGGGGGTTTTGAGCTCATGGGACACATTGGCGATAAAATCCTTTCTGGCCTCGTCGATGCGGGTTTTCTCTTCGATGTCCTTCTGCAGCTTTTCATTTGCCCGCTGCAGCTCCCCGATGGTTTCCTTCAATTTCTCCGACAAAGTATTCATACTGTTGCCCAGGATGCCGATCTCATCCTCTGAGCTGCCTTCGTAGCGGGCATCAAAATCCAGCTCCGACATACGCTCCGAAAGGGCGGATAGGGAGCGGATGGGCGAGGTCACCTTTTTGGTGGTATAATACATCACAAGGCTTCCGATGGCTAGGGCCGAAATACCCACATAAGCCATGAACCGGTTGGAAAGGCTTACGCTCTCCCGGATTCCCGCAACGGGCATGGACATAATGAAAATCGTACGGTTGTCCTCCAGATAGCCCCAGCTCTCCAGATAGAAATTTTTCGACTGCCGGTCAAAGCTTTTCTGGATCTGATAATTGTCCTCCGCCATCAGAACCTCTGTCCTTGGATCATTCTGGTCCAGAATATACTGCTGGACCCGGTCCTCCAGAAACCGCCCGTCCCAGTTGGCCCAGAGGGTCTTTCCGGTCAGGCTGTCCATAATCACCAGCGCCGTATTGTACTTTTCGCTCATCAGGCGGATCAGGCGGCTTAAGCCCGTCTCCTCCCCCTCCTGGGAGTAAAGGCTTTCCAGGGCCGAGGAAATGTCCTGCCCCTGAGCTTCGGCGGATGCCACCACGGAATTTAACTGCTCGTAGGCCGCTTCCAGGATTTTCAGCTTCTCCTGGGTGTAAAACCGCTCCAGGAAAAAAGAATTTGCCGTCCAGCTGGCCAGAATCACCGCCGCCATCAGCCCTACAAAGATCAGCGTAAAACGAACCCGGATGGAATGTCTCATCCCTCGCTCACCTCGAATTTATATCCCATACCCCAAACCGTCTTAATATATTCGCCCTTGTCCCCGAGCTTGCTGCGCAGCTTTTTCACATGGGTATCGATAGTTCTGGCGTCTCCGAAATAGTCGTAATTCCATACATTGTTCAGAATCTTCTCCCTGGAAAGGGCGATTCCCTGGTTCTCAACAAAGTACGTCAAAAGCTCAAATTCCTTAAAGCTCAGCTCGATCTCTTTCCCATCGATGGTCACCTGGTGGGCCGCCTTGTCGATGCAGATACCGCCCACCTCCAGGATGTCAGTGGAAACCGCCTTGCTCCTGCGCAGGATCGCCTCCACCCGGGCAACAAGGATCTTGGGACTAAAAGGCTTGGAAATATACTCGTCCACCCCAAGGGAAAATCCCTGAAGCTCGTCCCGCTCCTCGCTTCGGGCTGTCAGCATCACCACCGGCACCTGGGAATATTTGCGGATGGTCTTTAACACCTCCCAGCCGTCCATCTTGGGCATCATCACATCCAGCAAAATCAGGGCGATGTCCTTTTGGGCAAAGAAAATATCCACTGCTTCTTCCCCGTCCGCCGCCTCGATCACCTTAAATCCCTTGTTGGTCAGAAAATCCTTCACCAGCTTGCGCATCCGCGCCTCATCGTCTACGATCAATATTTTTAAAGCATCCACTTGTACTGCACCTCCGGCTGAAACCTACTTTTATTATCTCTAATCATAGCAAAAATGTACGCCCATTTCTACATTTTCACAGAGATTTCACACCTAAACCATGGGGAACAATACAGAGCGCCACGCTCGAAAAGGCCTCGCCAAGTGCTCGTAACAAAAAGGCAGGGCCGCCGCCTATCACGGTTTCCCTGCCTGATCCATGTACTTTAATTGCTGCGAAAGCTTTACAGATCCTCCAGCTCATCCTCTCCGATCAGCTCATCGTACTCCTGGGAGTCCAAAAGCTCGTCAAAGGCGTCCGCCACGATCTCGTACTCATCGTCATCCTCAATATTATCCAAAACCGGCTCTCCGTCCTCTGTCTCGCTGTAGCGGTAGAGATAAACCTCGCCTTCCTCGGCGTCCGCCCCTTCCATGGGAAGCAGGGCAATGTACTCCCGCTCACCGGCTTCAAAAATAGTGAGCACCACGCACTCCAGCTGTGTGTCGTCATCCAATGTCAGGGTAACGGTCATCTCCTGACCCTCATCGCCCAAATTCTTTTGATCTGCCATATCTGTACCTCTCTTCATTGTCCGTACTTTTGGGGATGATCCCCTTTACAATGTAACAGACCAGCGGAAAAAAAGCAAGGGAAAAATGTAGCAGTTCAGGACGGCACATCTTCTTGCCCGGCCAAGGCCGGACAAGAAGCATCGGATGTCCATCCGATGTGAAAAAGCGGGCAAAAGCATGCTTATAAGCGAGCTTAACGCCTGTTTTTGCCCGCTTTTTCCCGCCGTCCTGAACTGTTAAAATTAGTATTCAATCCCCGCTCTGGCCTCGATTCCTTTCTCATAAGGGTGCTTTAAGGCTTTCATCTCCGTCACATAATCCGCTAGCTCCAGAAGAGCCTCTGACGGGTTTCGTCCGGTCATCACCACCTCAAGCCCCTTTGGCTTACGGGACAGGGCATCCAAAAGGACCTTCTCGTCTATAAATCCCAGGGACACCGCCCCGCAGATTTCATCCAGCACCAGCACGTCCAAATCCGCGCCAAGGTCAAAGGCCCGCCTGAGAAGTCCGGTGTAATACTCCCCGGCCTCCTGTTTCTCCTGGGGCGTCATGGTCCAGGAAAAGCCGAAGCTTTTTTCACAGGAAAGAACCTGGATTCCCGAAATCTGTTCCAGAACCGGCACCTCGCCGGAGCGGTCATTTTTCAGGAAACGGGCCGCCAGCACTTTAAGCCCGCTTCCCGCCGCCCGCACCGCCAGTCCCAGTGCCGCGCTGGTTTTCCCTTTGCCGTCCCCACAGTATATGTGAATCAGTCCCTGCGTCATCTTCAATCTCCTTTACAAAACGGGAAACCTCCTGCTTCTTGTGGTAGCGTTCCCCCGCGTAATAAATGTGCAGCCTGTCCTTGGCCCTGGTCATAGCCACGTAAAACATCCGCCGTTCCTCTTCCAGATCCGCCTCCAGCTGAGCTCTGTGGTGAGGCGTGATGCCCTCGTTGGCGTCCAGGATAAACACCACCCGAAACTCCAGGCCCTTGGAGCTGTGCATGGTCATCAGGCTGACGCCCTCCTGCTTTTCTTTACGGCCCTCCTGCTGGCGCTCCAGCTCTTTTCTGTAGGCTTCAATGGATTCTTCCCACTGCTCCATGGTTTTATACCGCAGGCCGCTTTCCTGAAGCTGATCCAGGATCTCCGTCAGCTCCTCCCGGTCCAGCCGCCGCTCCAGGGCGTAGTCCCGGATAAAATCATCGTATCCCACGGCTTTTCGGATATAGTTAACGGCGGCCCCGGGAGCCAGCCCTTTGATCATGTGAAGGTCATATTCCAGCTGTTCCACCCGCTCCATCATCCAGGGCCGGTCCTGGTAAAAGGATTTCACCCGCTCCAGATCCACTACCCGCCCCTCCAGGGCGTCCCGGCTGATATAGCGCACCGGCCGGTTCATAATCCGCAAAAAATCCGCCCGGCTGATCTGCCCCTTACCGGCCCGTATGTAGGCCATCAGATCCCGGCAGATCCAGTGGTCGTAAAGATTGGGCAGAACATCCCTCATGGAAAAGGGGATATTGTACTCCATCAGCGTCTCCACCAGCTGCCTAGGGCCGGTATTGGTCCGGTACAGCACCGCCATTTCCTCCCAGGGAAGGCCAAGCTTTCGGTAATCCCTCAGCTGGGAGGCGATGGCCGCAGCCTCCTTCCTGGAATCCGGCCACTGGCGGATCACCAGACTTCTTCCCTCTCCCCTCACATCCCGAATCTCCTTGGGGAACCGGGCCTGGTTGTGGCGGATCACTCGCCCGGCGGCCTGGACGATCTGGCGGGTGGAGCGGTAATTCTGGTCTAAGAGAATCCGCGCCGCCCCGGGATAATCCTGCTCAAACCCCAGCATAATCTCCGGTCTGGCCCCCCGGAAGCGGTAGATGGACTGATCGTCGTCCCCTACAATAAAAAGATTATTCTCCGGAAGGGCCATCATGCGCACAATCTCGTACTGAATGCGGTTAATATCCTGAAACTCGTCGATCAGAATATAGCGGTACTTTTTCTGCCAGGCCCCCAGAATATCCGGCCTCTCCCGAAACAGCTCATAGCACATCACCAGCATATCGTCAAAATCGATACGCCGCTCCTGCCGCAGCCGTCCCTCATAGTCCCGGTAGATCTTCTGAAAAATCTCCTGGGAACAGATCTGGGGGTAATAATACTCCAGCCGGATCATTTCCCCCTTCACACGACTGATCTCATTTAAAATGCCGCTTACAAATTCCCCCGCATCCTCCGCCTCTACCCGGTATACCTCCATCCGCTCCCGAATCAGACGCCCCTGTTCTTCCTCGGTGATAATGCTTGCGCCGGTGTAGCCGTAGGCCAGCTTTAAAATGGTAAAAAAGACAGAATGGAAGGTTCCAAAGGTCACTTTGGTCCATTCTGTCCCTGTCATCTGCTGATAACGGCTCTTCATCTCCCGGGCCGCCGCCCTGGTAAAGGTAATTACCAGTATAGAGGAGGGATCCACTCCCTCCCCCTGGGTCAAATACCGGATGCGGTTGGTAATCACCGTGGTCTTTCCCGAGCCTGGGCCCGCCAGCACCAGGGCAGGTCCCTGTCCGTGGCAGATGGCCTGCTCCTGGGCCTTACTGAAGGCCATCGCTTAACTTTTGAATCCCTGCCCGGATTCTGGCAAGGGATTCCTCTTTGCCCAAAACATCCATGATCTCCGTGGCTCCCGCCGGCGTCATCTGCTTTCCAGACAGCGCCGTGCGGATGGGCCACATAACGAAACCGGTCTTTACGCCGGTATCGGACACGTATTTGGAAAGAACGCCATAAAGGCTGTCATTGTCAAACTGCTCCTGGGCCTCCAGAATAGGAAGCACATCGGAAAGCACCTTGAGGGAGGTTTCCGCCGTACACTTCATCTTCTTATGGGTATACATGGAAATGTCGTACTCCGGCATCGCCTCGAAAAAGTCAATATGGGCGGGAATATCCGGGAATACCTCGATTCTGGTCTTTACCATGGAAGCAATCTTTCTTAAATCCAGATCCTTGTGAATCACTTCTTTGATATAAGGCAGGGCCATCTCATAAAAGCGCTCCTCATCCATGGCCTTTAAGTACTCGCCGTTCATCCATCTTAGCTTTGTCATATCAAAGACCGCCGGAGACTTACTCATGCGGTGATAATCAAATTCCTTTACCATCTCCTCCAAAGAGAAGATCTCCCTGTTGCCCTCCGGGGACCAGCCTAAAAGAGCTACGTAGTTCACCACAGCCTCCGACACAAAGCCCTGCTCCAAAAGATCCTCAAAGGAGGAATGGCCGCTGCGCTTGCTCAGCTTGTGGTGGTTCTCATCTGTGATCAGAGGGCAGTGAACATACACCGGCACCTCCCAGCCAAAGGCCTCGTAGAGGCGGTTGTACTTGGGAGATGATGACAGATATTCATTTCCCCGCACCACATGGGTGATGCCCATGAGATGATCGTCCACCACATTGGCAAAGTTGTAGGTGGGGTATCCGTCGGACTTGATCAGGACCATATCGTCCAGCTCCGAATTGTCCACGGTAATATCCCCGTAGATCTCATCGTGGAAGGTAGTCGTCCCTTCAGTGGGATTGTTCTGGCGGATGACGAAAGGCTTTCCGGCCTTTAAATTGGCCTCTACTTCCTCCTTTGACAGGTGGAGGCAATGCTTGTCGTATGTCATGATCTCCTCGCCGTTGACCGTGCGGCGCAGGGACTCCAGACGCTCCGGCGTACAGAAGCAGTAGTAGGCCTCGCCCTTTTCCACCAGCTTCTTGGCGTACTCCATGTAGATGCCCGCCTTCTGCCGCTCGCTCTGGACATAGGGGCCGCAGCCCCCGTCCTTGTCCGGTCCCTCGTCGTGGATCAGACCGGTATCCTCCAGGGTGCGGTAGATGATCTCCACCGCCCCCTCCACATAGCGCTCCTGGTCCGTATCCTCAATCCTCAAAAGGAAATCCCCGCCCTCATGCTTGGCAATCAAATAGGCGTACAGAGCGGTTCTTAAATTTCCCACATGCATCCGGCCCGTGGGGCTGGGAGCATATCTTGTTCTCACTCTGGTCATAATCCTTTTTCTCCTTACTGGTTGTCCTTTGCCAGGTCACTGGGACGCATACTCAGGTTGATGCGGCCCATCTTGTCCACCTCGATGACCTTAACCGTCACCTCATCGCCGATGTTCACCACATCCTCCACCTTGGCGACTCTTCTGTCCGCCAGCTTGGAAATGTGAATCATGCCGTCCTTATTGGGAGCCAGCTCCACAAAGGCGCCGAAGTTCATCAGCCGCACCACCTTGCCGGTAAATACCATGCCGGGCTCGATATCGGTGACAATGCTGTGGATGATAGAAATAGCCCTCTCCATCATCGCCTCATCGGTGCCGCATACGCTGACCGCTCCATCATCGGTGATGTCGATCTTCACGCCGGTCTCCTCAATGATCTTGTTGATCACCTTGCCCTGCTTTCCTACCACATCACCGATCTTCTGGGGATCGATCATGATCTGGCGGATCTTAGGCGCGTAGGGGCTTAAGTGCTTTCTGGGCTCGGAGATCACCGGCTTCATAATATTCTCCAGAATATACATCCTGGCCTCTCTGGTGCGGGCAATAGCCTCCTCGATAATGGGACGGGTCAGGCCGTGAATCTTAATATCCATCTGAATGGCGGTGATGCCATTCTTCGTGCCGCCTACCTTAAAGTCCATATCGCCGAAGAAATCCTCCAGGCCCTGGATATCGGTCAGGACAATGTAATCATCGTCCGTATCGCCGGTTACCAGTCCGCAGGAAATACCGGCCACCATCTCCTTGATGGGCACGCCGGCCGCCATCAAAGACAGAGTGGAGGCGCAGATGCTGGCCTGGGAGGTGGAGCCGTTGGACTCCATGGTCTCGGACACGGTGCGGATGGCGTAGGG
>CALWQV010000118.1 GCA_944383785.1 uncultured Enterocloster sp.
GAGGATTTTAAGGAAGAGAACCTGGCGGACTGCGGGATAACGGAGCGGTATGAGAATGTGGAGTTGGAGAGGTGTTTAGAGAGGATTGGGAGGAGAATTCGAGGGTATGCTCCTGCATCTCAATTAATACAGTGACATTTTCCTAAAAACATAGTATACTCGTAATCGTTCGGAACACTGGAATAACGGAAAGGATGATGATAAAGATGTACTGTGTAAAGAAGATAACCGATGATTTATTCTGGGTTGGCGGAAGCGACCGCAGGCTGGCTCTTTTTGAGAATGCTTACCCGATTCCGAGGGGTGTTTCCTATAATTCCTATGTGATGATGGATGAGAAGACCGTATTGTTTGATACGGTGGACCGGGCCATCGCGGAGCAGTTTTTTGAGAATCTGGAGCATGTATTAGGCGGGCGCAGCCTGGATTATGTGGTGGTAAACCACATGGAGCCGGATCACTGCTCTACCCTGGGCGAGATTGTGAGACACTACCCGGGGGTGAAGGTGGTCTGCAATGCCAAGACGGTTCCCATTATCAAGCAGTTTTATAATTTTGACATCGATTCCAGGGCGGTGATTGTAAAGGAGAATGATACCTTTTCCAGCGGAAAGCATACCTTTGCCTTTGTGATGGCTCCGATGGTACATTGGCCGGAGGTGATGGTGACTTATGATACCACGGACAAGATTCTCTTTTCCGCCGATGCTTTCGGCACCTTTGGAGCCATGAACGGAAATCTCTTTGCCGATGAGGTGAATTTTGAGCGGGATTGGCTGGATGACGCCAGAAGATACTACACCAATATTGTAGGAAAATACGGCCCCATGGTGCAGACCCTTTTAAAGAAGGCGGCGGCGCTGGATATTCAGATGATCTGCCCCCTTCATGGCCCGGTTTGGAGAGAGAATATCGGCTGGTATGTTGAGAAATACCAGACCTGGAGCAGCTACGCGCCGGAGGATCAGGCGGTGATGATCGCCTACGGCTCCATTTACGGAAACACGGAAAACGCGGCTCAGATTCTGGCCTGCAGGCTGGCGGATCTGGGTGTGAAGAATATTCGGATGTATGATGTGTCGGTGACCCATCCTTCGGTGATTATTTCCGAGGCATTCCGATGCAGCCACCTGGTATTTGCCTCCGCTACCTATAACGGCGGAATCTTCAGCAATATGGAGCATCTGCTGATGGATTTAAAGGCCCATAACCTGCAGAACCGCACTGTAGCCCTGATTGAGAACGGCAGCTGGGGCGTGATGAGCGGAAAGCTGATGGGAGAGCTGATTGGCGGCATGAAGAATATGACCGTTCTGGAGCAGAAGGTGACCCTGAAATCTTCCCTGAAGGAGAGTCAGATGGAGGAACTGAATCAGCTGGCAGAGGCAATTGCGGAGTCTTTAAAATAATAGAACAAACGAAAAAGGATCAGAGATATTCCCCAAAGGGAAGCTCTGGTCTTTTTTAAGCGAATGGGGCTGGAAAAAAATGCGTATAATAGATAGGGAAAATTTTCTGCGAGGTAACGAATATGAAGAAAACAGGAAAATGGATTCCCTATCTGGTTTTTATTGGAGCGGCTTTTGGAGCCGGATTTTTGTCTTATGTCTTGTCAGCAAGAGGGATGAAGGTGTATTCTAAAGATGTGGTAAAGCCGCCTCTTACGCCGCCGGAAGCGGTATTTCCCGTTGTGTGGACGATTCTCTATGCGTTTATGGGAATCGGAGCCGGAAGGATTTATAAGAAAAGCAGGCCGGGACATTTTCCGGGTGGAGGAAATCCCCGCGGAGCCCTGGGGCTTTGGTGGGGGCAGTTGGGCTTTAATTTTCTCTGGAGCCCTGTTTTCTTTGGCCTTGGGGCTTATGGGGCCGCCCTTTTGTGCTTGGTGCTTATGGGAATGGCGGTTTTGGGGATGATTTTGGAATTTTGGGAAATTGATCGGAAGGCGGCCATGCTGCAGCTTCCGTATCTGCTCTGGATCTGCTTTGCGGGGTACTTAAACGCCGGGGTCTGGAGGCTGAATGGGTGAGGAGGAGGAGAGATTAAATTGAAGGGAATCGGGACAAATGATCTTAAGCGGGAGCTTGAGGCGGTTCGGAAAAAGGAGCAGAAATATTTGAACCGCCATTTCCGGAAGAATCCGTTGAAGGAAAAGCTTTATGAAAAGGTGCCGGAAAAGCTCCAGGGCATTTTGGAAAAGGCCTTTGAAAAAGCGTTCTGGCTGGTGTTTGAGAAGGGGACAGGGGTGATTGAGAAAACCTTTGACCGGGAGAGTGCTCTTTTGGAGTTTGAGGCTGGAGATTATGTGCTGGAGCGCAGGCCTGGAAGAAAGAGCATCCGCAGGATGGAGAAAAAGGCGGGTAAAGACAATGGGGTCAATACGGCTGCAGCGGCGGTTTCCGGCCTTGGCCTGGGATTGCTGGGCCTTGGAATCCCGGATATTCCCCTGGTGACGGGGACTTTATTAAAGGGTGTTTATGAGATTGCCCTAGGCTACGGCTTTTCTTATGAGGAACCAGGGGAGAGGATTTACATATTAAGGCTGATCCGCTGCGCCTTGTCGGAGGATGAGACGCGGGTTTACTGGAGCCAGGCTATGGACGAGATGACTCCTGGAGGACAACTCCTGGCAGGAGTTTGGGGACAGGAAGATACTGCACGGGAGATCGCCCTTACGGCGAAGGCATTATCGGACGGGCTTTTGGTGGAAAAGTTTATCCAGGGGATTCCTCTTGTGGGGGCAGTAGGCGGGGCGGTGAACGCTGCGCTGTATGGCCGGGTTTCGAAGCTGGCAGGAATCAAGTATAAAAAGAGGTATTTGGAGATTAAAAATCATTAAATTACATAAAGAAAGAAGGAAACAAAACATGAAAAAATTAGTATTTCTGGAGCCCCTTGGCATCCATCAGGAAAGCCTGGAAAAGCTGGTACAGGAGAAGATTGGGAATCAGATGGAGGTAGTTTATTATCCGGACCGCAGGGAGGATCCGGAGGAGCTGGTCCGCAGAAGCCAGGGAGCCCATGTGGTGGTGCTGTCTAATTTCAAGTATGGGAGGGAAGTGATGGAGCGCTGCCCGGAGCTTGAGATGGTATGTGTGGCCTTTACCGGGGTGGATCATGTGGATGTGGAGTATTGCCGACAAAGAGGGATTATGGTGTGCAACTGCGCCGGGTATTCTACAGTGGCGGTAGCAGATCTGGTATTCGGTATGGTCATAGACCTGGCCAGAAATATCATTCCCTGCAACGAGGCGGTGCGCTGCGGCGGGACGAAGAATGGTCTGGTGGGTTATGAGCTGGAGGGGAAGACCTTCGGTATCGTGGGCCTGGGAGCCATTGGCCAGAGAGTAGCACGCATCGCCAATGCCTTCGGCTGCCGGGTGATCGCCTATAATCGGAGCGAAAAGCAGGTGGAAGGGGTGGAGCTAGTGGATCTGGATACCCTTTTAAGCCAGTCGGATATTGTGTCCCTCCATGTGCCTTTAAATGATTCTACCAGGGGGATGATCGGCCAGAAGGAGCTGGAGAAGATGAAGAAAACCGCTTTCCTGATCAATACCGCCAGAGGACCGGTGGCAGACAGCGCCGCGCTGGCGGAGGCTCTTGAAAAAGGCGAGATCGCCGGGGCGGCAGTGGACGTATTTGAGAAGGAGCCGCCCATCGCGCCGGATCATGTTCTTCTTAAAGCGCCTCACCTGATCGCCACGCCCCATGTGGCCTTCGCTACCCAGCAGGCTTTTGAAAAGAGGGCGGTGATTGTGTGCGATAATATTCGGGCATGGCTGGATGGCAGTCCGATCAATGTGATTCAATAAGCGCCTGCGGTTTCCACAAAATGCATATAAAGACCCATATAAAAAACGCTTCCGAAGCCGGAAACCAGCTATTGGAAGCGTTTTTTTGTGTCTATTCGGGATGTCCGGAGTGATTGTTTTAGATCCTCGCGATGCCTTCCTCTACCGCTGTGTCGGCTACGGCCTTGGCAACCACATCGGCTACGGATTTATTTAAGGGAGAGGGAATGATGTTTTCCGCATTCAGTTCCTCATCGGGGATAATGCTAGCGATGGCGTAAGCGGCCCGCTGCTTCATAGTTTCGGTGATTTCCTTTGCCCGGACGGAGAGGGCACCCTTAAATACGCCGGGGAATACCAGCACATTGTTGATCTGGTTGGGGTAGTCGGAGCGGCCGGTGCCGATAATTGCCGCGCCTCCTTCCTTTGCCTCCTCGGGCATAATCTCCGGTGTAGGATTGGCCATGGCAAAGACGATGCCCTGGTTCATGGAGGCAACCATCTCTTTGGTGACCAGACCGGGACGGGATACGCCGATGAATACGTCGGCTCCCTTCATGGCGTCCGCCAACTTGCCGTGCTCATGGTTTAAGTTGCTGATATGGGAGATCTCCTCCTGGCCGGGATTTAAGCCCTGGTCTCCCTGGCAGATGATGCCGTTGATATCGCACATGATCACATTGCCAAAGCCCATACTGATTAAAAGCTTTCCAATGGCGATTCCGGCAGCTCCGGCTCCGTTGATGACGATGCGAAGCTTGCCCATCTCTTTTTTCGTCACTTTTACGGCGTTGATCAGGGCGGCGGCCACGACGATGGCGGTGCCGTGCTGGTCGTCGTGGAAGACGGGAATGTCGCAGAGCTCCTTTAAGCGGCGCTCGATCTCAAAGCAGCGGGGGGCGGCGATATCCTCCAGATTGATGCCGCCAAAGCTTTTGGAGATCAGGTAGATGGTCTGGACGATGGTATCCGTATCTTTGGAGTCAATGCAGATGGGAAAGGCGTCCACATCGGCGAATTCTTTGAACAAGGCACATTTTCCTTCCATAACCGGCATGCCGGCGGCAGGTCCGATATCGCCCAGGCCCAGTACGGCGGTGCCGTCAGTGATCACTGCCACCAGGTGGGAACGGCGGGTTAGCTTAAAGGACTGCTCGTAATCCTTGGCGATCACCCGGCAGGGCTCCGCTACGCCGGGGGTGTAGGCCAGGGAAAGATCCTCCCTGGTTTCAATTTTTTTCCGGGAAATGACTTCGATTTTTCCCTGAAGCTCGTAGTGCATGTCAAGGGATGCTTTGCTGATATCCATTGTAAAATCCTCCTTAATCGTTGATTATAAAGCTACACCATCTTTTCCGGGCGGAATACCTCATCGAACCGCTCCGGGGTTAAGAATCCCAGGGAAACGCAGGCTTCCTTCAGGGAAATATTTTCCGCGTAGGCTTTTTTCGCGGTTTTGGCAGCATTTTCATAGCCGATATAGGGGTTTAAGCAGGTGACTAACATCAGGGAATGGTGGAGATTTTCCTCCATCTTTTCCCGGTTGGCCCGGATGCCTGCCGCGCAGTTGTTGTTAAAGGAAATGAGCACATCGGTCAGCAGGCGGACGGACTGAAGGAAATTGTAAATGCACACGGGCATAAATACATTCAGTTCGAAATTGCCCTGGGATGCGGCCATGCCTACGGCGGCATCGTTGGCCATTACCTGCACCGCTACCATGGTGACCGCCTCGCACTGGGTTGGATTTACCTTGCCGGGCATGATGGAGCTGCCGGGCTCATTTTCCGGGATGAAGATCTCTCCCAAGCCACAGCGGGGGCCGCTGGCCAGCCAGCGAACGTCGTTGGCAATCTTCATCAGGTCCGCCGCCAGGCCCTTTAAGGCTCCGTGGGTGAAAACCAGCTCGTCCTTGCTGGTGAGGGAGTGGAACTTGTTGGGAGCGGTGACGAAATCCTTGCCCGTAAGCTCAGAAACGGCTTTAGCCACCTCCACGTCAAAGCCCTTGGGAGCGTTGAGGCCGGTTCCCACGGCGGTTCCGCCCAGAGCCAATTCCTTCAGGCCGGGAAGGCTTAAGCGGATCATGGCTTCAGACTTGTCCAGCATATTTTTCCATCCGCTGATCTCCTGGGAGAAGGTGATGGGGGTGGCGTCCTGAAGATGGGTGCGGCCGGTTTTGATGACGCCTTCATTTTCCTTCATCAGACGGCTGAAGGTAGAAGAGAGGAGGCCGATGGCGGGCAGCAGCTTATCTTCGATTTCGGCTACTGCGGCGATGTGCATGGCGGTGGGGAAGGTGTCGTTGGAGCTCTGGGACATGTTGGAGTGGTCGTTGGGATGGATCAGCTTCTTGCCCGCAAGCTCGTTGCCCCGGCCGGCGATGACCTCGTTGACGTTCATATTGGACTGGGTGCCGCTTCCGGTCTGCCATACGGCCAGGGGGAAATGCTCGTCCAGCTTCCCGGCCAGAATCTCATCGCAGACCTGGGAAATGATGGACAGGCGTTCCTCATCCAGTTTTCCCAGACGGCTGTTGGCGATAGCGGCCGCTTTTTTTAAGATGGCGAAAGCCCGGATGATCTCCATGGGAATTTTTTCGATTCCGATTTTAAAATTTTGATAGCTTCTCTGGGTTTGGGCGCCCCAGTATTTGTCTGCGGGAACCTGTACTTCGCCCATCGAATCATGCTCAATGCGAAACTGCTGCACGAAAAAACCTCCTTTTGCTACTGATGTTTGAATCTAGTATAGTTCAAAAGGAGGATTTGCGCAATTTAGAATCATAAAAGTTTGGTTAAGTTTACTTAAAGTAATTAGGAAATCTCCATTTTATTGTGGGTGACGATGGCAGGCGCGGCTATATCAGTCATACGGCAGTATCCTCGGCATATCAACGGCAGGGTATTGGGAACGGTCAGCGTGGTTCTTTTTACGTTTTGATAATTGAAACTTCCAAAAACGGCAAAAATATATTGTGCAATGCAGAGGTTCACTGGATTTATTGCCGGTAATGTGATATACTATAATGTAGATTCGTATAATATTGGATTCAATTGATAACGGAGGAAGGCAGATGCGATACCTTTCAGTTGCTGAAATAGCAAAAAAATGGAATATTTCGGAACGCAGTGTGAGAAATTACTGCGCTCATGGGCGTGTGCAAGGTGCTTTTCTTACCGGAAAGACTTGGAATATTCCGGAGAATGCCGAAAAACCAGAGCGCTCCAACAAAAAGAAAGAACACCCACTCACACTGCTGGATATCTTGCAGGAACAAAAAGCAAGTAAATATTTTGGCGGTATTTACCATAAAACACAAATTGATTTAACGTATAACTCAAACCATATTGAGGGAAGTCGTCTGACCCATGATCAGACCAGATATATTTTTGAAACCAATACCATCAGCGTAGAGAATGAAGTTCTCAATGTAGATGATGTGATTGAAACCGCAAATCATTTTCGATGTATTGATATAATTATCGACCATGCAAAATCTGCTTTGACGGAGAAGTTTATTAAGGAGCTTCATCTGACTTTGAAAAGCGGAACCAGCGATTCCAGAAAAGAATGGTTTGCAGTAGGGGATTATAAGAAATTGCCGAATGAGGTGGGCGGCATGGATACTGCTCTACCTGAAGAAGTTGCCGCTAAGATGAAAACATTGCTGATCGCATATAACGCAAAAGAAGAAAAGACCTTTGAGGATATTCTGGATTTCCATGTAAGGTTTGAGCGAATTCATCCGTTTCAAGATGGTAACGGTCGTGTGGGCAGGCTAATTATGTTTAAGGAATGTTTAAAATATAATATCGTTCCATTCATTATTGAGGATAACTTAAAGATGTTCTACTATAGAGGATTGAAGGAGTGGGACAATGAAAAGGGCTATCTGACAGATACTTGCCTGACCGCACAGGACCGATATAAGGCGTATTTGGATTATTTCAGAATCCCATATGATAGAAAGCACGCATCGTCATGATTGCGTTCATGGTTAAGTATCAAATGTCATCAAAAGCAACCATGGAACAGTTATTTTTCATCACCTGTGATGACCGTATTAGTAAATTG
>CALWQV010000119.1 GCA_944383785.1 uncultured Enterocloster sp.
GACAGAACCATGCCGTCCCGTATCCCACACTTTTCCAGGGCCTCTCGGATGGAAGATACCCGCTTGTCCCTGGCCGGATCCACGCCGGCCCGCACTGTGGGGGCCGCCTTTTTGTAGGAAGCATTTTCTCTAAAATTCATCCCCTGATAGCCGGTTTTGTGATACTTTTGAAGGATTTCATCGGGAATCTCCCGCCCTGCATAGTTTATCATGCCGATACGCCTCCTTTTTTGTATAAGTTTTTTATTAATAATTCATAAATATTTCATAAATGGATGTTATCATAAAAAAACATGTCATACAATGACAAAAAAAACTATAGCGGCAATAGGATTTTCCTTATAGGCAGGTGAGAATGATGAATGACAAGCACGCGGAATATGTTTTGACGGTTTTAAGAGAGGGGAGTTTTACAGCTGCCGCAAAAAAACTTTATATTTCCCAGCCCTCTTTAAGCCAGATGATTAAGGCGGCGGAGTCAATTTTGGGAGCGCAGATTTTTAACAGGGGTTCAGATCCGATCAGCCTGACGCCAGCGGGAGAACTGTATGTAGAGGCAGTCCGGCAGATTCGCAGAATATCAGAAAATTTGGAAAAACAGGTAAAGGAACTGGAAGGCGAGATTAAAGGGACGCTCCACATTGGAATTGCAATTCAGAGGGCGATGGAGATAGTGCCTTATTTATACCCCAAATTTTTGGAAGAGTATCCATACGTAAAGCTGGAATTTTATGAGAAAGGTTCCACAGCCCTTGAAAAGAGTATATTGGAGCAGAAGGTTGATTTTGCATGTTTGGCTACAGTACCCCAAAATCCTAATTTGACATATGAACTGATTAAGGAAGAGTACCCAGTGCTTTTAGCGAATAAACAGTGCATGATTGTAAACAAGTACCCGCCTGGAACGCCGGTTGATATTTGGGAAGCTAGAGAAGAAACATTTATCAGCTGCAAACAGGGACATGGAATCAGGAAAACACAGGATATCCTATTTCTGTCCAGGGGGATATCGCCGAAAATTGCCTTTGAGATTGACAGTGTGGAGGTGGCAAAACGGACAGTGGCCGCCAGCAAAAGCGTTACGGTCTGCCCGGATACATTTGCGGCATTGGATGGCGGCTACCCTTATTGTGTATATCCTCTGAAAAATGTGGACGTATCCAGGCATTTCTATGTATGCTACCGGAAAGGAAGCTACCTGAATCAGTATCAAAAGGGTTTTTTGAGGATTCTCCATGAGATGCCGAAAGCGGCCTTTCCATCAGAGCCGCTTTCATGAAGATCCAAAGTAATTTTTTAAGCCTGCCGCAGCATCCACCTCATCCCATAAGCGGGTAGGGGCACATCGCATCCCGCCAGGATTTCCCCGGTGAGAAGATCCTCAAATTCCCCTTCCTCCTTGATCCAGGCGGTTTTCGGCTGGTCGGAGAAGTTAAAGAGGGATACCAGGCGCTCCTTCTCGCTCTGGCGGATCAGGCAGAGAACCGCTGGCTCCCAGGTTTCGGACATCCATAAGGGAACGCCGTAGGTGAATACGGATAGCTCCCTGCGCAGCTGTTCCATCTTCTGAAGCCCCTCAAAGATCTTCTGCTGGATTGTGCCTGGGGTGTGGCGCAGGGCTGCTTCTTCCCAGAGGAAAGGCCCACGGTGGACGTAGCGGGAGTCCGCCGCCTTTGCCGGATCCTCGTGGTAGGAGTAGTCGTTGAGCCGGGCCACCTCGTCCCCGCTGTAGATCATGGGGATTCCCGACAGGCTCAGCATATAGCCGTGGAGCAGAAGATCCAGGGAAATGGCCTTTCCAAGATCTTCCTTGCTGCCGCAGGTAAGAGCGCCCTCGATGCCGCAGAGGGAGGCGGCGGTGCCGCAGAGGCGGGCGTCCCCGGAAGCCGGGTCGTCGTTGTAGAGCTCGCCACGGGCCAGGGAATAGGGATAACGGCCCGTAAAGTAGTCGTTCAGGAATTTCTTGTGGGGATTTTCCTGCATATCGTGCTCCTTCAGCCAGCCGTATTCCAGGCCCCAGCCGATGTCGTCGTGACAGCGAATATAGTTGAGAAACACGTATTCCTTTGGCAGGGCGGCTACGATCTGGGTCTGCCGTTTTAAGAGGGAGGCGTCCTTAACTGCCGCCGTGTGCCACAGGGTAGCCATGGTGGTTACGTTGTAGAGCATGTGGCATTCCGGCTTTTCCAGAGTTCCGAAGTAGGGAACCACTTTATCCGGGGCCATCACCACCTCCCCCAGCAGGAGCACGCCGGGGCAGACGATCTCGCAGATCATGCGGATCATGCGTACGATGGTGTGAACCCTGGGAAGATTGCGGCAGTTTGTGCCAAGCTCCTTCCAGATATAAGGCACCGCATCGATGCGCAGGATGTCAACTCCATGGTTGGCCAGGTTTAAGAGGAAGCCGGCCATCTCGTTGAATACCGCAGGGTTGCGGTAGTTCAAATCCCACTGGTAGGGATAGAAGGTGGTCATGACGTATTTTTGGATATCGGGAAGCCAGGTAAAGTTTCCAGGTGCGGTGGTGGGGAAGACCTGAGGGCAGGTTTTCTCATACTCTGCGGGAATGTCAAAATTGTCGAAGAAGAAATATCGGTCCTGATACTCCTTTTCCCCGGCCCTGGCCCGCCTGGCCCACTCATGCTCCATGGAGGTGTGATTCATCACAAAGTCCAGACAGAGGCAGATGCCTCGCTTGTGGCAGGCATCCGCCAGGCGGGAAAGATCCGCCATGGTCCCCAGGCGGGGGTCTACCTTCGTATAGTCGGAAACAGCGTAGCCGCCGTCATTATCCCGCTCAGGCATCTGGAGCAGAGGCATAAGGTGGAGGCAGTTTACGCCGCATTCTTCAATATAATCCAGCTTCTGCCGGACTCCCTTTAAGGTTTTTCCAAAGGCGCCGGTATACATCATCATGCCTAAGAGTTCACTGCCCTTGTACCAGTCGGGATTTTTCAGGCGCTCCTCGTCCAGGCCGACCAGGCTTTCTTTGCGGCGGGTAAAATAGGATTCCATGATCCCGCACAGCTGCCCGAAGGCGTCCATGGATTCGTAGAGCTCGCAGTAAAGCCATTTCAGCTCATCATAGTGACGGCTCAGCCGCTGATTAAATTGTTCCTTTTTTGTCATCTCGGTTCTCCTTCAAGCAAAGTAAGTCCAAACTGGATTCCCTCGTATTCCTTCAGCTCAAAGGGAATGGGAATGCCGGCGTTCATCAGCAGGGAGCCGGAAAGAACCCGATCCGTACCGTCCACCTGATAGAAGGCATCCGCCAAAAGGCCTCTGGGCTTTACAAAACGCTGGGCGTCGTTGCTTTCCTTGTCCGTCAGCACTAGGCTGACCACAGCCCGCCGCTTGTCCTTGGATACATACTGCCAGGCAGTAAAGAAGGGATTGGTATAAGGGCTGGTGAGCCGGTAGTAGTCGCCGGTTAAGATCAGGTCCTCGAAGCGTTTGTAGGCTTGGACCTGCGCTCTGCACTGGGCCTTTTCATCCTCGCTTAAACGGGTGGAATCCAGCTCGTATCCGAAAATGCCGTCCATGGCCACGATCCCTCTGGTCTTTAGGGAGACGGTGCGGCCGGTCTGATGGTTGGGGCAGATGGATACATGGGACTCAAGGGCGCTCATAGGATAGATAAAGGAGGTGCCGTACTGGATTTTCAGCCGGCTGATGGCGTCCGTGTTGTCGCTGCACCAAATCTGGGGCTGGTAGTAGTACATGCCCGGGTCATACCGTCCGCCGCCGCCGCTGCAGCCGCAGAAGATCACATCCGGATGGGTCAGAATCACCTCGTCCATAATCCGGTAGAGGCCCAGAATGTATTTGTGGTAAACCTCCCCCTGGGAATTGCGGTCCAGCATGCCGGACCAGGCGTCGCTTAAGCTGCGGTTCATATCCCATTTAATGTATTCGATCCGCGCTTCCGATAAAAGATGATTGATGGTGTCCGCCAGATAGCGGCATACATCCGGTCTGGACAGGTCCAAAACCAGCTGATAGCGTCCCCGCACTGCGGGACGGCCCGGCACCCGCAGGCACCAGTCTGGATGGGCCCGGTAGAGATCGCTGTCCTCGGAAACCATTTCCGGCTCGATCCACAGGCCGAAGGACAGCCCCATGTTATGAATCTGATCGGACAGCCCCTTAAGGCCATGCTTGAGCTTGGCCCGGTTGACGGTCCAGTCGCCCAGGCTGGAGCTGTCGTTGTTCCGCTTGCCGAACCAGCCGTCGTCCAGCACAAAGAGCTCCACTCCCATCTGGGCGGCGTTTTTGGCAATATTTAAAAGCTTTTCCTCATCAAAATCAAAGTAAGCGGCTTCCCAGCTGTTGATCAGCACGGGACGGGGACGTTTGACGTAGGGAGAGCGGCAGAGGTTTTCCCGGTATACATCGTGATAAATGTGGCTTAAGGCGGTGAGCCCCCGGCAGGTGAAGGCCAGAACCATCTCCGGAGCCTCCAGGGACTCTCCTGGAGCAAGGGCGTAGGAAAAGCCCTTGGGATTGATTCCCGCGTTGAGGCGCAGCTGGCTGTACTGGTCTTTTTCCGCTTCAATGAGGAAATTGCCGCTGTAAATCAGGGAGAAGCCATAGCATTTTCCCTGATCCTCGTCCGCCCCTTTTGTGCAGAGAATGACGGAGGGGTTGTACTGGTGGGACGAGGTCCCGCGGGTGCTGCCGATGGAATGGATGCCCCGCTCTACCGGGATGCGGATTTCCTCCCGCTCCATGGTGTGGCGGCCCGCGAAGTAGATCAGGTCATAGTCAGAATCCATAAAATCCAAGGTGGCGGACATCAGGCGGCCGACCTTCACCGGGGCAGAGCCGCTGTTGGTGAGAAGAACGCTTCGGGTGATTACGTCCTTTTCCTCAAAAACGCTGTAGATCAGATCGGCACAGAGGCCCGCCGCCTCATCGGTCAGGCGGATGGTCAGAGTATGGACCGTATCCTCACTCCCGGCACGAAGGGAAGGCATGGTTTCAAGCAGATGCTTGCCCTCCTCAATATGGTATTCCGTAACCTTTCCGGAAAAGGTGCGGCTGCCGTCCGGATTCTGGACCTCGATGCTGCTGGAGCGGTAGTCGCCGTTCTCATTGGTGGAAAATTCCTGGGGCAGGAAATCCAGGGAGAAGGAGCGGTTGTTGCCCGCCTCAAAGGGATTGGGCGAAAAGCCCCGGTCCTGCAGCTGGATCAGGTAATCCAGATTTTCATCCGGAATAGGAGCTCCGTAGTACAGATGGAGAAGATTGTCAAAATCGGAGATCTTCATCACATAGGAGCTGTTTTTGGTTTTGAGGAAAAATGTTTTAGCAGTTTGATTGTAAGTAATAGACATACGCATTCCATCCTGTTCTTAAAAGTTGATAGTAATAGGGTCGCTTGAGGCCCAAAGGGCCCATGCCGAAAAGGGCATGAGCCGTAAGAAGGGGCCTTTGTTTACTTGCCGCCGGTCATGGCAACGCCTTCGATGAACTGCTTCTGGAAGATCAGATACAGTACCACCATGGGGATCATCGCCAGCAGGGAGCCCGCCATCAGGGTGGGGAAGTCGGTGCTGAACTGTCCTCTTAGGGTAGCGAGGCCGGAGGAAAGGGTCATCATATTCAGGTCCGTGTTGACGATCAGGGGCCACATCAGGTCTCCGTAGGCGAATACGGCGGTAAATACGGCTAGGGCCGCCATGGAGGCCTTGGTTAAGGGGGCCATGATCATGGTAAAAGTCTGCCACTGGTTGCAGCCGTCCAGATAAGCGGCCTCCGCCACCTCATCGGGGATGGACAGATAGGCCTGGCGCAGGAAGAAGGTTCCAAAGGCGCTGACCAGTCCCGGGAATACCAGGGCAAATACGGTGTTGGTCAGCCCCAGGCGGGCCAGCATCTGGTACTGCGGAGTGATGAAGATCTGGGAAGGAAGCATCATCTGGATCAGCACGATGGAGAAGAGAATGTTCTTTCCCGGAAATTTCAGCTTGGCAAAGGCATAGCCCGCCATAGAGGAAAAAGCTACGGCGCACACCACTCTCCAGAAGATTAAGAGAAAGGTGTTCTTGTATAGGGCAAAAAAGGGCAGGGATTCCAGCGCCTTTGTAAAGCTGTCTAGCCGCCAGCTCTCCGGCAGGATGGTGGGCGGAATCACCATGCTTTCCTCTACGGTTTTAAAGCTGGTGAGGAACATCCACACAAAGGGGAAAATCATAATAATGGAGCCAATGACGAAGAAGGCGTAGGTTCCGCCGATTTGGAGCTTGCGGGCTCTTTCTAATGATGAATTCATCTGCTTTTCCTCCTTTAAACTTCGTAGTTAACCCATTTCTTCTGTCCCCAGAACTGGATGGCAGTGATCAGGCCGATCAGGGCTACTGTCCAGATCACGACGGAAGAGCCGAGGCCGCGGTTGCCGGTGACAAAGGACTCGCGGTAAAACAGGTACATCAGGGACTGGGCCTTTGGCAGGGCAGGGTTGGATTCCTCCACCAGCATATAGATCAGGTCATATACCTTTAAGGAAGACATAAGCCGCATGATCATAACCACAAAGAGGGTTGGGGAGATCATGGGGAAGGTAATGCTTAAAAACTGCCGTACCTTTCCGGCTCCATCCAGGCTGGCCGCCTCATAGTAGGATTTGGAAATGTTCTGAAGCCCGGACAGCAGCAGAACCGCGTCGTAGCCGATGGAAGACCAGATGGCCACAATGGCGCAGGTCACCATGATAATATTGGGGTCGGTAATCCAGCTGATCTTGCTGCCGATGACCGTATTAATAATACCATATTCCGTATTAAACATCCACTTCCATACCATGGCAACAGCGGCGGGGGCCACTACCATGGGCAGGAAGAAGATGGCGCGGAAGGCGCTCTGGCCTTTGATCTTTGCGTTCAGCATAACGGCCACGATCAGAGCAAGGAAAATGCCCAGGGGCACGGTCAGGATACAAAAGTAAAGGGTATTCGCGTTGGCCCTCCAGAATTCGGGGCTGGTAAACATCTCAATATAGTTTTCCACGCCCTGAAGCTCGTAAAGACCGAAGGGCAGGGTCTTGGAAAAGCTGAGCTTGAAGGTATCAATAAAGGGATAAATATTCAGAACCAGAAGTCCGATGATGGTAGGAGCTACCATGATGTAGCCCCAAATCATCTCTGAGCGGGAATTCCGGTGGGCTTTTGATTGGCTTCCCATAGGGTGTTTCTCCTCCTTTTTTGTGATTGAACTTAATCATCCTCGGCTGCACTGTTGACGGCCTCCTGCATAGCGGCCATGCCTTCTTCAAAGGTGAAGTCGCCGGAGTAGATCTTTAAGAGGGCTTCCGTCACGTCGGGCTTCCAGGTGGGACGATACTTATTGTTGACGGACTGGATGCTGTAGTCGAACATATCAACAAAGCATTCCACATTCAGCCGGTAGTCAAACTGGTCGAATACGCCGATCCAGGTATCCTCAAGGCCGATGTAGGCGGGAATGGCCGCCCCGGACTCGCCCTGGATCCGCTGGCCTTCCTCGGAGCCGAAGAAGCGGAGCACGTCCTTGACTACCTCGAAATTCTTTCCGGTGGGGGAGGTGGCGTAGCAGAGGCCGTTGGAGATGGTGGCCCGGCCGTCGCCGCTTGCGGGATTGGGGCATTTGGGAAGAACCGCCACGTCCCACTGGCCGATCATATTGGGGTAGTTGTTCATCTCGGAGAGAATATTCCAGTTCCCTTCAAAGAACATAGCGCCCTGACCGGAGAAGAAGGCGGTGCCGGGAGACGTTTCCGCGAAGTA
>CALWQV010000120.1 GCA_944383785.1 uncultured Enterocloster sp.
TTGTAGCGGATCTTCTTATATTTACCGCAGTGACACTCCCAGTCCTTGCTGGGTCCGAAGATTCTCTCACAGAACAGGCCGTCCTTCTCCGGCTTTAAGGTTCTGTAGTTGATGGTTTCCGGCTTCTTTACCTCGCCGTGGGACCACTCCAGAATCTTGTCAGGGGAGGCCAGACCAATCTTGATGGCATCAAACGTCATCGGATGATAAGTTTCATTAGTTTCCGGCATGAACTTTACTCCCTTCTATTATTCTTCTTCACCATCGTCAGCAAAAATATCGCTTAAATCTATATCCTTGGAGTCGCTGTCATAGTAGTCGTCCGTATAGTCGTCGGTGTAGCTGTCATGCTCGTAGGAGGAATCATTATCCTCTACATTTACCAGCTCATCGTTCTTAAACTCCTGCTCCTGGAAGCCGTGGGAACCGTAGGACTCCCGGTCATCGTAGCGGCGGTCGCTCTCCAGCATAGCGCGGATCTCCGTATCGCCGTAGTCGATGTTCTCGGTCATCTCCACTTCCGTACCGTCATCTCTGAGCACCTGTACATCCAGGCCAAGGGACTGCATCTCCTTGAGCAGTACCTTAAAGGACTCGGGCACGCCGGGCTCCGGAATGTTCTCGCCCTTGATGATGGCCTCGTAGGTCTTCACACGTCCCACCACGTCGTCAGATTTCACGGTCATGATCTCCTGCAAGGTGTAAGACGCGCCGTAAGCCTCCAGGGCCCAAACCTCCATCTCTCCGAAACGCTGGCCGCCGAACTGAGCCTTTCCGCCCAGAGGCTGCTGGGTTACCAGGGAGTATGGGCCGGTCGAACGGGCGTGGATCTTATCGTCTACCAGGTGGTGCAGCTTCAGGTAATGCATGTGTCCGATGGTAACGGCGCCGTCAAAGAACTCGCCGGTACGGCCGTCTCTTAAGCGCACCTTTCCGTCGCGGCTGATGGGAACGCCCTTCCACAGCTCCCTGTGCTCTAAGTGGCTTCCCAGATACTCCATCACCTCAGGACGCAGCACATCCTTATATTTCGCTTCAAAATCCTCCCAGGAGCTGTTTACATAATCATTGGCAAGCTCCAGGGTATCCTGAATGTCGTTCTCATTCGCCCCGTCAAAGATGGGGGTGGAAACGTTAAAGCCAAGGGCCTTTGCCGCCAGGCTCAAGTGAATCTCCAGCACCTGCCCGATATTCATACGGGAAGGCACGCCCAGGGGATTTAACACAATGTCCAGGGGACGGCCGTTTGGCAGGAAGGGCATATCCTCAACCGGAAGCACGCGGGAGACAACACCCTTGTTTCCGTGACGTCCCGCCATCTTATCGCCCACGGAAATCTTACGCTTCTGGGCAATGTAGATGCGGACCGTCTCATTGACGCCGGGTGAGAGCTCGTCGCCGTTCTCTCTGGTAAATACCTTGGCGTCCACGATGATTCCGTATGCGCCGTGGGGCACCTTTAAGGAGGTGTCTCTTACCTCTCTGGCCTTCTCGCCGAAGATCGCTCTTAACAGGCGCTCCTCAGCGGTCAGCTCCGTCTCGCCCTTGGGGGTTACCTTTCCAACCAGGATATCTCCCGCCCGGACCTCGGCTCCGATGCGGATGATGCCCCGCTCGTCCAGATCCTTTAAGGCGTCCTCGCCTACGCCGGGAACGTCTCTTGTGATCTCCTCCGGTCCCAGCTTGGTATCTCTGGCCTCTGCCTCGTACTCCTCAATGTGGATGGAGGTGTACACGTCCTCACGCACCAGGCGCTCGGAAAGCAGAACCGCGTCCTCGTAGTTATAGCCCTCCCAGGTCATGAATCCGATCAGAGGATTCTTTCCAAGGGCGATCTCGCCCTGGCAGGTGGAGGGGCCGTCGGCGATGACCTCGCCGGCCTCTACGTGGTCGTTCTTATATACAATAGGCTTCTGATTGTAGCAGTTGCTCTGGTTGCTTCTCTTAAACTTGGTCAGATGGTAAACATCCTTGTTTCCATCGCTGTCCCGCTTGATGATGATCTCATTGGAAGCGGACCGCAGCACGGTGCCGGAATTTTTGGCGATCACGCACACGCCGGAGTCCACGGCTGCCTTGCCCTCGATTCCCGTACCTACCACAGGAGCTTCCGTGGTCAGAAGGGGCACTGCCTGACGCTGCATGTTGGAACCCATCAGGGCCCGGTTGGCGTCATCGTTCTGCAGGAAGGGAATCATGGCCGTCGCTACGGAGAACACCATCTTGGGAGAAACGTCCATCAGGTCGATGGTCCGCTTCTGGAACTCGGAAGTCTCGGTGCGGAAACGTCCGGATACATTGTTGTGGACGAAATGTCCGTCCGCGTCCAGAGGCTCATTCGCCTGGGCCACCACGAAGTTGTCCTCTTCGTCGGCGGTCAGGTAGATCACCTCGTCCGTAACCCTGGGGTTGGCAGTGTCGGTGGTCTTATCCACAATGCGGTAAGGAGCCTCGATAAAGCCGTACTGGTTTACCCGGGCGTAGGTGGCCAGGGAGTTGATCAGACCGATATTGGGACCTTCAGGAGTCTCAATGGGGCACATACGGCCATAGTGGGTATAGTGTACGTCGCGGACCTCGAATCCGGCCCGGTCTCTGGACAGACCGCCGGGGCCCAGGGCGGACAGACGCCGCTTGTGGGTCAGCTCCGCCAGGGGGTTGTTCTGGTCCATGAACTGGGACAGCTGGGAGCTTCCGAAGAACTCCTTCACCGCGGCGGTTACAGGCTTGATATTGATTAAGGACTGGGGCGTAATGCCGTCCATATCCTGGGTAGTCATGCGCTCTCTTACCACGCGCTCCATACGGGATAAGCCGATGCGGTACTGGTTCTGTAAAAGCTCTCCCACTGCGCGGATGCGGCGGTTACCCAGATGGTCGATGTCATCAGAGGTTCCCACCTGCTCTTCTAAGTGCATGTTGTAGTTGATGGAGGCGATAATATCCTCCTTCGTAATGTGCTTGGGAATCAGGTCGTGGATATTCGCCCGGATGGCTTCCTTTAAGCCCTCCTCATCATCTCCCGCCTCTTCCAAGATGGAATCCAGCACCGGATAGTAGACCATCTCTGTCACGCCCACTTCAGCCGGGTCAAAGGATACATGAGCGCCCAGATCCACCATCATGTTAGAAAGCACCTTCTGCTTCCTGGTGGGGCCGTCCACCCACACGTAGGGAACGCCGGCGTTCTGGATGGCCATGGCCTTCTCCTTATCCAGCTTGGTTCCGGCCTCAGCCAGAATCTCGCCAGTCTCGGTATTTACCACGTCCTCGGCCAAAGTCTGGCCGTTCAAACGGTACTTAAAGGAAAGCTTCTTATTGAATTTATAGCGTCCCACCTTCGCCAAATCGTATCTTCTGGGGTCAAAGAACATACTATTCAACAGGCTCTCGGCGCTGTCCACCGACAGCGGCTCGCCGGGACGAATCTTCTTATATAATTCCAGCAGGCCGTCCTGGTAGTTATCAGAGGTGTCTTTTCCAAAGCTAGCTAAAAGCTTGGGCTCCTCGCCGAACAGATCCAGGATCTCTGCGTTGGTGCCGTAGCCTAAGGCACGGATCAGCACGGTCACCGGCACCTTGCGGGTCCGGTCTACGCGGACATAGAAAACGTCGTTGGAATCCGTCTCATACTCCAGCCATGCGCCGCGGTTGGGGATCACAGTGCAGGTAAACAGCTCTTTTCCTACCTTATCGTGGCCAATGCCGTAGTAGATACCCGGAGAGCGAACCAGCTGGCTGACAATGACTCGCTCCGCGCCATTGATTACAAATGAGCCGGTATCGGTCATCAGGGGCAGGTCGCCCATGAAGATCTCGTGCTCATTCATCTCATCCTTATCTTTATTGTACAGTCTTACCTTTACCTTTAGCGGCGCGGCGTAAGTGGCATCCCGTTCCTTACACTCCTCGATGGTGTACTTCACATCATCCTTGCACAGTGTAAAGTCCACAAATTCCAGACTTAGATGACCAGCAAAGTCTGCAATGGGAGAGATATCATCAAAGGCCTCCCTCAGTCCCTCTTTCAGGAACCACTGGTAGGAGTCTTTCTGAATCTCGATGAGGTTGGGCATCTCAAGAACTTCTTTCTGTCTCGAGTAGCTCATTCTTACGCTCTTCCCGGCCGGTACCGGACGTATTCTGCATTTCTCCATTCGACGTTTCACCCCTGTTTTCTCAAAACTTGCGGTTTTGCGGAGGGTTTTTCGATAATCCGCAGCCCGCGACACTCTTTTCAAATACAGCTTTCAGGGCGCAAAAGTCCCCTTCCGCCATAATAACGCACATTTCATAATATCATAGGGCTGTCAAGGTGTCAAGGATTTTTTGCTTGCATTTTCATATCAAAAATGATATACTGTTATAGAATGTCCTCTGGTCAGAGATCGACAAAATCCGGGGACAGTTTCTACATATTTAATAAACAGGTCGGAGGTACGATTTCCCATGCTGCAAACCATTTTACAAGTAGTCTTGATTCTTCTGATTATCGGCCTTGTGGTGATGGTCGCCCTGTATTTTCTGGGGACCAAGCTTCAGAAGCGCCAGCTGGAGCAGGAACAGCTTTTAGAGGCTGCCGCCCAGACCGTCTCGCTGTTAGTCATTGATAAAAAGAAGGTTAAGATGACCCAGGCAGTCCAGGCCGGACTTCCCAAGATGGTTCTGGATCAGACTCCCAAGTATCTGCGCTGGACCAAGGTTCCCATTGTCAAGGCAAAGATCGGCCCCAGGATCGTCACCCTGGTTGCAGATGAGCGGGTGTTCCAGACCCTTCCCGTAAAAACAGAGGCCAAGGTGGTTTTAAGCGGCCTCTACATTTCCCAGATCAAGAGCGTCCGAGGCGGCGTACTTCCTACGCCTCCCAAGAAGAAGGGATTTTTCGCACGGTTTAAGAAGGATAAGAAGAAGGACGAGAAAAAATAAGGAAGAAAAAAGAGCCCCCCATCGGCTAAGTTCCAGCCGGCGGGGGGCTCTTTTCTGACGAAGAGAAAAAACGATTCGCCTAAAACTGCTCGTTCTTCCAGTTGTAGTTCATCTCCGTACTAGAGGCTGTGGCCTTCTGAAGCTGGTAGACGATTTCACTGAAATATCTGGGATTCACTTCATCTAAAGACAATGTGTCCTCATCTTTTGGCCGGTCGTAGACGTAGCTGCCTCTCCGGACCGTTCCGGTGCGGTAAAATACCGCGTCATACACCGTCACCATCTCCCCTTCTCCGGACACAAAGCTGCCGGAGAAGGTCAGATTCACGCTGATTTTCCCGTCTTCCCGGTAAAACTCGTAAAATCCTCCCCCGTCCTGAACGGAACCCCGGTACCATCCCATGGACTGAAGCTTGCCAAACAGCGACAAATCCATCACCATCCGACCGCCGAACCGCTCCATGCGCTTCTTCCCCTTTTCCTCCGGGGTCACGGAAAACACGGGACGGTTCAGCTGTTCGATGGACTGCTCTACCTCGTAATCTTCCAGCTGCCCCTTCCAGGCTGAAAGCTCCTCTTCCTTCAGCTCAATGGGATGAACCAAGCCGATTGTCCCGTCAATCGGCAGTTCGTACTCCTCCTCATCCATGGTGTTGAAGCTGCCGTCCTCCATGTAGCGGAAGGTCTCCAAAAGCCGGTCCTCCTGGTACACTCCCCAAATCAGGCTGATAGCAAACTGGTGCATCACCGGATTCTTCACAAACAGCTTCTCCCAGTCCGAAACCTGCCATTTGCGGTTAATGGAGAGGGCCTGCTCCAGCCTCAGCTTCTGGGTGGATACCACCGCCTTCATCTGCTTTTTCAGCGACTTAAACCGTGCGCTGGCCTCCTGCGCCTTCTCCGGATCATCGTTCTTTCCGGGAGCCGGCAGGGATTTCAGTTTTTTCCCATTCTGATCCTGAATCTCCAGCTCCAAGGAGGGGGACAGATAGACCGTAAAACGGCGGGGGCCGTAGTCAAAGGTCTGGCTCATATCCTCCCCGAATCCCAAATCCGGCACAATGCGGTCCGCCAGCTCCTCCGGTGTCAGATTCAGCTTTTTTGCCGCCTCTAAAAGCGCCTTCCCGGCGGCGGCTTTCACCTGCTTGAACTTAAATTTCCGTGAAATGCTGTCCACAATCAGGAGGGCCTCCGGCTCCGGGCTGAGGGCCAGGGCATAGACGGCATCGCAGGCGATGGCGCCCCTGGCGTTCTGGGGCCACTGGCTGATCTGATGCTTCATCCGGCTCACCGCTTCTCTGCCTCCGAAGGCGGAGGCGAAAGAGAGAATCCATTTCTGCTTGGCCGGAGCTCCCTGCTCCATCCACCGGTCCCATACCTGGCAGGCAAAGGCCTCCAGAGAGCGGGGTTCCAGCTCATCTTTTAAAAGAGCCAGAGCCTGGGCCGGGTTTTCTTTGGAGCACTCCTGAGAGCCCACTAAGAGGGCTGCCAGCAGCTCTTCCGAAGCCTGGGAGCCATCCTTTTTCTTCACTGGCAGAAATGCCGTGTCAAAAAGCCACTGCACCCGACGCTTCTTTCCCCCCTTTAACAGGGAGGCCGCCAGCTCCTCTGCCGTCCCGGGGACGCCGCCGCTGCCTTCCGGCTCTCCCTTCCCTCCATTCAGACCTGCTTCAAGTCCCAGAAGCCCCCGGCATCGGGCGGCTACCTTCTGGCTCTTCTCCTTTTCAAGCAGCTGCTTTAAATCCTCCTGGAACCGGGACACATCCCACTTGCTGATTACCTCCAGAGCCATCTCCCTCTGGGCAGACTTTTTGGAGGCCAACAGGGAACGGATCTCCTCTTCCCACTCCGGATGCCCTGCGTAAACCGCTGCCAGCAATTCTTTTACCTGCTTGGCGCCATCCCCCGCGCAGGACAACAGCGTTTCTTTATATTCCTGTCCGAATGCGTCCATGGCGGAAATGGCGGCATAGCGGGCAAATACCGAGCCCTGAGCGGCAATGGGGGGCAGCTCTTTTCCGATCCGTTCATGACGGGATACCAAATAGGCCACGGTTTCATCCATACACTGATTTTTATCCCTCTGGGAATAGAGCGCGCCCCAGGCCAAGTCCGCTCCCCGAAGCAGCCAGGCGGCCGAAAGGCCAGCCTTCTCCTCCAGTTCCAGGAAATGTCTCATCTGCTCCTTGCGATTTCCATTCCATGGGAACCAGAGCTGGCTGATACGGTAGCCCTGATCTGCCAGAACACAGACTGCCAGACAGCGCAGCACAAAATCATCCTCCCCATAGAGGGAAATATAATTGCTCAGTTCCCGGTCATATCCATAGCCGTTTTTAATTCCGCCTGCCTGGGCCGCCAGCTGGTCCAGATTTTCCCCGGTCAGCAGATAATTTTTCGCCAGCCTCTGAAGATTGCTGTCCGGAAAACATGCCGCCAGCGTCTGCGCCGTTTTGTTCCGTTTTAATTCAATTCCCTGGTCCGCCGCCGCCCTGGCAACGCTAGGAACAGCCTTGCGGAGCAGGTCCTGAATCTCCCTGTTTCCACCCATCATGGCCTGAGAAACGCCTTTGGCAAATTCTGCGGTTCTGGTCCGGTTCAGCTGGCGAAGCAGGGACAGCCACAGTTCTTCTCCGTTTCCAAGGCCAGCCTGTTTGGAAAGAAGAAACTTCTCAACTGAAAGGTGGGCCGCCAGCCACAAAACCTGTTCCT
>CALWQV010000121.1 GCA_944383785.1 uncultured Enterocloster sp.
CCTACAGCAAAACCAGATACTACAACCTTGACCTGGAGGACGGAAAACTGGTTACGCTGGCAGACCTTCTGGGAGGGGATTACAAACAGACTGTGGATGAACAAATTCGAGAGCAGATGAAGGAGCGCTTAGAAGACGGCACGGTGTACTTTGAGGGTTTTGAAGGCATAGACGAGAACACCCCCTTCTACATCAATGAAACGGGAAATCCGGTGGTTGTGTTTGAGGCTTATGAAATCGCCCCTGGAAGCGAGGGAACTCAGGAATTTGAGATCACACAACCTGCGGCGGCCCAGGTGGCCTCAGCTAGTACAAAGCTGAGTGATGTGACTGCTTTGGTGGGCATGAAAGATGAAGATACAGAGAACCTGCTTGGCGGAGGCACGGAAAACTGGACCGAGGATCGCTCCTTCTATATCGGAAGAATCTACGAAGTCAAACTGGCGGAAAATTTCTGCAAAGTCTTTACCACCTGCGGGGAGGACGGGAAGGTAGAATCCGTTTCCCTCTGGATTGTAAACGGCGAACGTCAGGTGACGGATGCTGAAGCTTTGATGTGGGAACAGCAGGTAACGGACATGATGGGTGCAGAGCCTTCCTGGGATAAGGGTATTTCAGAAGGCGGAAGCAGAAACTGCCGATGGACGGCAGCTGGTCTTGCTGCCAGCATGAACTGGATGGAAGATATTCTTACTATTTCATTTCAGCCAGCGGTTGGTGAATTGACATAAAATTTAAAAGAAGGAAGGTAAATTATGATGAGAAAAATGAGTATATGGGCAGCAGTTGCGGCTGCAATAATTATGGTAAGCGGCTGCGGGCAAAATACAGAGCAGGAAACAACCCCGGTGATTTCTTCACAGGAAACTCAGGAGACGGCAGAAACCCCAGAAGAGACAGAAACCACAAAACAGGCAGAAACTCCAGAACAGGAGGAAACCCCAGCCGTCCCAAAGGAAACCATTAAGATCGAAACAAGCGGTCAGTCCGCCCAGGAAAATGATTCCACCGGCGGATATGAGGACAATTTCGCTGTGGACAGCGCGGCGGCTGTGGATTTCGGAGCAAAGATTCAAGAAGCGGTTGCAGAGAAGGATTTAGAGAAATTAGCAAATCTGACATCTTTCCCCGTTTACGTTGGACTTGAGGGCGCGGGAGCCGTTGAAACCAAGGAGGAATTTCTCGCGCTGGGAGCAGACCAGGTATTTACCCAGGCGCTTACGGATTCGGTGGCGGCTGCGAATCTTGACGCCCTTTCTCCCAGTATGGCAGGCTTCGTATTGTCGGACGGCAGCGCGGCAAATATTATTTTTTCCGTGCAGAATGGGAAGCTGGCGGTTTCGGGTATTAACTACTAAAGCGAGCCTTTTGAGCTTCATCAAACGCTCCGGTACTCCCGGGGCGTTTGATGATAAAAACGCTTAAAAAGCTTTGTAAAATTGCTTGGGCTGTCAAAGCCGCAAAAAGCAGCGATTTCCGATACGGCAGCAGAAGGCCTAGCCTCAAGCAGCTGTGCCCCCTGCATAATCCGGTATTTTAATAAATACTGAATGGGGGAAGTCTGGATTGTTTTCTGAAAACAGCGCAGGCATTCCCGCTCTCCAATATCAGCTGACTTTGCAATATCCGAGAGGGAGATGGGTTCGCTAAAATGGTCTTGTATGTAGGCAAGCATAACCCGAATCCGTTGATTATCCGAGCTTTCTTTTGCCGTATTATGGTTTAACTGGTCTTTAAAACAATTACAGAGAAGAAGGCAGATTCGGGAAAGGTTCTCACGAATTATAAATTCGAAACCAAAGTCCTCATTAGCTAAGGCGGCAAAAGCCTCCAGGAACCAGACAGACGGTTCTTTGCCCCAGGGGGAAAGCAGAAAACAGCTGAAAGAAGGGCAGGAAAGCAGGGGGGATAAGTAACGCCGCGCAAAAACAAAAACTTCATTTCCCGCAACTAGTTTTGGAGAAAAAACGAGGGAATAAAGGTGGCAGCTGCCGTTGGGCTCACCGGAATGAAGTATATTGGAGTTAATAACAGCACAGTCGCCTTTTTGGAGCCGAAGGGAGGCAGAGGGAGTTTTTAAGTCTATGCTTCCATCCACAAGAAAAATCAATTCCAGCTCTTCATGCCAATGCCAGGCGAACGCTTCGCCCTTCTCTTCGTCGTAGGACTCATCGTATCCGGCACATGGAAAATCCAGAGTTCCATGGGCCTGAAGCTCTTTTGAAGATTTGTCAGTTATCAGCTCACATCTGCGGATTGCCATAAATAAATCCTCCAAATAGTCGGTTTTATGATATTATAAGGCGAAATATGTATTGCATCAATTCCTTTTTGGCGATATTCTTATGTTTGCTGCGGTATATAGGAGTTTCCGCCGCAAAAATCATAGAATACACTTCAGGAGGACAAATACATGTTTCCGCTTCTTTTAGCAATGATTTACCTGGCCTTTATCAGTCTGGGACTGCCGGACTCCCTTTTGGGCTCCGCGTGGCCCTCTATGTATCAGGAGTTTTCTGTTCCCGTATCCTATTCCGGCATAGTCTTTATGATCATCGCCCTGGGAACCATTGTTTCCAGCCTTCAGAGTGACCGGCTGATCCGGCGGTTCGGTACCGGAAAGATTACGGCGGTCAGCGTGTTTATGACGGCTGCGGCCCTTTTTGGCTTTTCCATCAGCCGTTCCTTCCTTGCCCTCTGCCTTTGGGCAGTGCCTTACGGCCTGGGAGCCGGGAGCGTGGACGCGGCCTTGAACAACTATGTGGCCATCCACTACAGCAGCCGTCATATGAGCTGGCTTCACTGCATGTGGGGCGTCGGCGCTTCCCTGGGACCTTATATTATGCGATATGGCCTGACGGCTGGCAGCTGGAATACGGGATACCGCATCATAGGGGTACTGCAGCTGGTTTTAACAACAGTCCTGTTTTTAAGTCTGCCTTTATGGAAAGCCCGCAGCGCCCAGGCAAAATCAGCGCAGGAGGAAGGGAATGCGCCCCAAAGCCTTAGCCTTGGAGAAGTGCTGGAGATTCCGGGGGCAAAGGAGGTGATGGCGGCATTTTTCTGCTACTGCGCTTTAGAGCAGACAGCGGGATTATGGATCAGCAGCTATCTGGCGCTGAACCGGGGCCTTGCCGTCGAGACCGCAGCCGGACTTGCCAGCCTGTTTTTTGTGGGAATTACGGCAGGGCGCTTTATCAGCGGCTTTTTGACCTCAAAATTAAACGATACCCAGATGATCCGCCTGGGACAGGGAGTGGCTTTATTGGGAATCCTGATAATCTTTCTGCGCCTGGGAACGCTGCCTGTGCGTCTGGGGCTTCTGCTGTTGGGTCTTGGCTGTGCGCCCATTTATCCTTCCATTATCCATTCTACCCCGGCCCTTTTTGGGGAGGACCGTTCCCAGGCCATGATCGGAGTCCAGATGGCTTTTGCTTATATTGGAAACTGCCTGATCCCGCCTTTATTCGGCCTAATCGCCAATCATATAGGCATCGGGCTTTTCCCTGGGTATCTGCTTGTATTTTTAGGAGCAATGGTTCTGCTTCACGAGCGGATGCTGGTAAAGGTGCGGGAATATAGAAAATCCAGCAAAAAAGCCTTGCGGCTTCGGGGACAGCGGGGTTAGAATGTAGGCAGAAATGATTCGGGGAGGAGATTGGAATGAAACATGAAGGAAAAGCTGATCTTTCCTGGCTGGAGAACCCGGAAATATTCCAGGCGGGCCGTTTAAAGGCACATTCCGACCACCAATGGTTCGTGCCTGCCGATGAAGAAGGGCATGGGGCCAGAAAACTAGCCCAGTCCTTAAACGGCCGGTGGAAGTTTCACTGGAGTTCATGTCCTGGGGAGCGTCCGGAAAATTTTTATCAAGAAGATTATGACGACAGCGGATTTGGACATATTCAGGTTCCGGGGCATATGGAGCTTCAGGGTTACGGCTCCATTCACTATGTCAACACTATGTATCCTTGGGACGGAAAGGCCGGAATGCGGCCGCCGCAGATCGACTGGAAAGATAACCCTGTTGGTTCCTATGTAAAAGAGTTTGATCTTGAACCGTCCCTCTGGGGCAAACGGGTCTGCATCTCATTTCAGGGCGTGGAACAGGCCTTTTTTGTGTGGCTCAACGGTGTTTTTGTGGGCTACAGCGAGGATAGCTTTACCCCTGCGGATTTCGATTTGACCGGTCTTGTACGCGAGAGCGCAAACCGGCTCTGTGTGGAAGTCTACAAGCGCAGCAGCGCGGCGTGGATTGAGGATCAGGACTTTTTCCGCTTTTCCGGTATTTTCCGGGATGTTTATCTTTACGGCAAGCCTGCTCTTCATGTGGAGGACTTGTGGGCGAAGGCAGGGCTTATGGATGATTACGCTACCGGAACCTTCCGGCTGAATGCAGAGATTTCCTTTGATACAGGGGCAGTGGGCGGAAGCTTAAGCTGGGAACTTAAAAACCGTGAAGGCAGGGCGGTGCTGAAAGGCGGGCCGATTTTTCTTAAAGGCGGTTCAGAGAACCAGACCATTCGGACAGAAGCCTTTGAGATTCCGGATATTTTCCCCTGGTCTTCTGAGAACCCCTATCTTTACAAGCTGGAGCTGACCCTAAGGAATCCGGAAGGCCATGCGGTAGAAACGGTTCCGTATTCCATTGGCTTTAGAAGGTTTGAAATCAAGGATAAAATCATGCTCTTAAACGGGGAGCGGCTGATTATCAATGGAGTCAACCGCCATGAGTGGAATCCCCGCAAAGGCAGGGCAATTACGAAGGAGGATATGCTTCAGGATCTTGAAATTCTGAAGAAAAACCATATTAACGCCGTGCGCACATGCCATTACCCCAACCAGAGCCTTTGGTATCAGCTTTGCGATGAAAACGGTATCTATGTGATGGACGAGACAAACCTGGAAAGCCACGGCTCCTGGCAGAAGATGGGCATCTGCGAGCCATCCTGGAATGTGCCGGGAAATCTGCCGCAGTGGCAGGAGTGTGTGCTGGACCGGGCAAAATCCATGGTGGAGCGGGATAAAAACCATACCTCCATTCTCTGGTGGTCCTGCGGAAATGAGTCTTACGCAGGTACCTGTATTCTGGCTATCAGCCAGTATTTCCATCAGACGGATCCTTCCAGGATTGTCCACTACGAGGGCGTGTTCTGGAACCGGAAATACGATGAAATCAGCGATGTGGAAAGCCGGATGTATGCACCGCCGGAAAGTGTGAGGGAGTACCTGGAACATAACCCGCAAAAGCCCTTTATGCTCTGCGAGTATATGCACGATATGGGAAATTCTCTGGGCGGAATGGAAAGTTACCGAAAACTGATGGAAGAGTTCCCTATGTTCCAGGGAGGCTTTATCTGGGACTTCATCGATCAGGCCGTCTACCGCAAGGTCAACGGAACTGAGGCTTTGGGATACGGCGGCGATTTTGGCGACCGCCCCACGGACTACGCCTTCAGCGGAAACGGCATTCTCTTTGCTGACCGAAGGGAAAAGCCAGCTATGGAAGAGGTACGCTATTGGTACCTGAGCGATGAGGAACGCAGGAAATTTGACGAGAAAAAGCGGCTGGCTCAGGCCCAGGCAGATGAGGCGGCTTATAGGAAAGCCCTTCTGAGGAAAAAGAAAATAGAGGAAGACGTCCAGGCCGCCTTACAATTCCAGGTAATCCGCGGAGACGTAAACTTTGGAGTCCGGGGAAAAGGCTTCCATATGCTTTTCTCCTATGCGGAGCATGGGCCGGTGTCCTTAGTTTACGGAGGCAGGGAGTGGCTTTACCGTGCCCCGTCCCCCGCTTTCTGGAGGGCTTCCACGGATAATGACAAGGGCTGCGGTTTTCCGCAAAAAAGCGCCTTATGGTGCGGCGCGGACCGCTTTATCGCATGTACCGGCTGGCATACGGAGGAAAAAGAGAATCTGGCTGCCATTACCTACCGCTTTGAAACCTGTACCAATCCAAAGGCCCAGGTACAGGTAACCTATGAGGTGAATATCTGGGGGGATCTGAAAGTTAAGGTTTGCTATACCGGAGCGCCGGGGCTACCAAGCCTTCCTGTATTTGGCCTCCGTTTTCTGCTGCCCTTTGCGGCGGAAAAAATCCGCTGGCAGGGCCTGAAAGGTGAAACCTACCCGGACCGGAAAAAAGGCAGTCCCTTTGGAACCTGGGAAAGCGCTATGGAAAAGCCTCAATATCTGATTCCCCAGGAGTATGGAGCCCATATGGACACCCGGCTGGCTCAGCTTGTCATCGGAAAAGACCAGCTGGAAATCGGGATGGAAAAAGAGAAGCCCTTTGGCTTTTCAGCGATTCCGTACACACCCCAGGAGCTGGAAAGCGCCCTGCATCCGGAGGAGCTGCCGCCCGTCACCCGAACGGTGCTGACCGTCTATGGAGCCATGCGGGGCGTAGGCGGCATCGACAGCTGGGGAAGCGATGTGGAGGAGGCATACCATGTGCCGGCAGATGGGAAGATTGACTTTGAGTTTGTAATTAGAGGAAGGTGACCGATTCTTATGATTAACAAGATTAAGGTTCGCGGCGCACGGGTGCATAACCTGAAAAATGTGGACGTGGACATTCCTTTAAATAAAATTACTGCCATTGCCGGAGTCTCAGGCTCCGGCAAATCCTCTCTGGCCCTTGGCGTTCTCTACGCCGAGGGCTCGAGACGTTATTTGGAGGCTCTTTCCACCTACACCAGGCGGCGGATGACCCAGGCCGCCAAGGCCCAGGTGGACCAGGTTCTCTATGTGCCGGCGGCTCTGGCACTGCATCAGCGGCCCGGAGTTCCGGGGATCCGCAGCACCTTCGGCACCGGCACAGAGCTTTTAAACAGCCTGAGACTCATGTATTCCCGCCTGGCAAGCCACTGTTGTCCCAACGGACACTACCTGCCGCCCACTCTGGCGGTGGCCGCAGGCCAGGAGCTAGTCTGCCCGGAGTGCGGGGAGCATTTTTACGCGCCCTCCGCCGAGGAGCTGGCCTTTAACAGCCAGGGAGCCTGCCGTACCTGCGGGGGGACGGGGATGGTGCGCACCGTAGATCGCTCCACACTGGTGCCCGACGAGAGCCTTTCCATTGACCAGGGGGCGGTGGCCCCCTGGAATTCCCTGATGTGGTCCCTGATGACCGATGTGTGCCGGGAGATGGGAGTGCGCACCGATGTGCCCTTTAACCAGCTGACCAAAGAGGAGCGGGAGATCGTCTTTAACGGACCGCCGGAAAAGAAGCATATTTTCTATAAAGCAAAAAACACCAACCAGGCGGGAGAGCTGGATTTTACTTATTTCAACGCTGTTTATACAGTAGAAAACGCCCTTTCAAAGGTAAAGGATGAGAAGGGGATGAAGCGGGTGGAGAAATTCTTAAGGGAGGACGTCTGCCCGGACTGCGGCGGAACAAGACTGTCTGAGGCGGCCAGAAGGCCGAAAATTCGGGGGATTTCCCTGGATGAAGCCTGCCGTATGACCCTGACAGACCTTGTGAAATGGGTAGATGGTGTGCCTTCCTCCCTGCCGGTGGAGATGAGGCCCATGGCGGAGAGCATCTGCGAGTCCTTTCAGGCCGGAGCGAAGCGGCTGATGGAGCTGGGGCTGGGGTATCTGTC
>CALWQV010000122.1 GCA_944383785.1 uncultured Enterocloster sp.
GGCATCATTTTCGGAAATGTGGACATGATCGACGGCATCCTAGACCGAATGGCGGCGGAGCTGGGAAATGTGCCCACCGTAGTAGCCACCGGCGGCCTGGCACGTTTTATCACGCCCCTCTGCCGCCACCGGATCATTTACGACGACGCCCTTCTGCTGAAAGGACTTTTGATCCTTTACCGCAAAAACACGCCGGATTCGAAATCGAATTGGTAATAGTTTCCCGTATAATTCCCTCCAAATCCGCTCATGATTATGGTAACTGTTTCAGAGCGCCTCAAAAGCGCCCGGCAGTTCCAGAAAATGAAAGATGCGGAGGGAATTCCTATGCCTGTTTACAAAGTGGAAATCTGCGGGGTCAACACTTCCAAGCTTCCCCTTCTGACCAACGAAGAAAAAGAGGCGCTCTTTGAGCGAATTCTAAAAGGCGACCAGAGCGCCAGAGAACAGTACATCCGAGGAAATCTCCGCCTGGTTTTAAGCGTGATCCAGCGCTTTGCCGGCAGCCAGGAAAATATCGACGATCTCTTCCAGATCGGCTGCATCGGGCTGATCAAAGCCATCGACAATTTCGACATTACCCAGAACGTAAAATTTTCCACCTACGCCGTTCCCATGATCCTGGGGGAGGTGCGCCGCTATCTCAGGGACAACAACTCCATACGCGTCAGCCGCTCTCTCAGGGATACGGCTTACAAAGCCATTTACGCCAGGGAGCAGCTGACCCGATTAAACTCCAAGGAGCCTACTCTGGCGGAAATTGCCCGGGAGGTAGGCGTCACCAAGGAGGAGGTCACCTGCGCCTTAGACGCCATCCAAACTCCAGTCAGCTTATATGAGCCGGTCTATACCGACGGCGGCGATCCCCTCTACGTCATGGATCAGATCAGCGACAAGAAAAACCTGGAGGAAAACTGGGTGGAGGATCTGTCTTTAGGGGAGGCCATGAGCCGTCTGCCGGAGCGGGAGCGCCACATCATCGACATGCGCTTTTTCGAGGGCAAAACCCAGACGGAGGTGGCCCAGGAGATTCACATTTCCCAGGCCCAGGTATCCCGCCTGGAAAAGAACGCCTTAAAATCCATGAAAAGCTATCTCAGTTGATTTTACCAATATTTTAGTTGGACTTTGTACGGGTCTATGGTAATATATGGGTGTAACCGTTGTCCGCCATTTCTATAGTAAGGGGGAAATTAAATCTGTATGATTACCAGAGAAAATACAAAGACCATTTACGACTTGATCCAAAATGCCGGCCAGGAATACGGGGATCTTACGTTCCTGCGCTATGAGGAAAACGATATTGTCTGCGATATCTCTTACGCCCGCTTCGCGGCCCAGTGTCAGGCCGTGGCTTCCTGGGTGCGTGCTCAGGAGGCCCGTCTGGGAAGGAAGCTTCACATCGCCCTTTTAGGCACCAGCAGCCACGAGTACCTGACGGTGCTTTTGGGCGTTATGTGCGCCGGAAGCGTAGCCGTGCCCATGGATATCCAGGTCAATCTGGATACCCTCTCCGACTGCCTCATCCGCTCCGATGTGGATATCCTCTTCTATGACTGGGAGCAGAAATCCCTGGCCGAGGGCGCTATGGAGCGCTGCCCGGACCTGCTTTCCTGCGTTTCCCTCCAGCACGGCCCCCACGCCTTCTGCTGCGACGACATTTTAAAGGAATACGACGGACAGACCGTACTGCCGGATGCGAATCCTAAAGATCTGGCCATGATCCTTTTTACCTCCGGCACCACCGGCAGGGGCAAGGGCGTTATGCTTTCCCAAGGGAACCTGATCGACAATACCTTCTGCACCACGGAAGATTTAAAGCCGGGGGAGGAAATCTATCTGAACATCCTTCCCATCCACCATGTATTCTGCATCAACGGGGATATCCTTTTGTCCCTGCGCTATGGAAATATTCTCTGCTTAAACCGGGAGCTTTCAAAGCTTGCGGACCACCTGAAGCTTTTTAAACCCACCGTATTCCGCTGTGTTCCCATGATCGCCAAGTCCCTGCTGGGCCGCATTGCCATCCAGTCCAAGGAACAGCCTGACCGTCCCATTGAGGAGATCCGGGACTGTGTTTTAGGCGGACGCCTGCGCCGCATCGTCAGCGGAGGCGGCTATCTTGCCCCGGAGCTGGCGGAAAGCTACCGGAAGCTGGGTATTTCCATCGCCCAGGGCTACGGCATGAGCGAATGTTCCCCTAAAATTTCCTCCCCCGACTGGTCGCGCCCCGACACGGTGGCCTCTGTGGGCCGCATCGTAGAGGGCTGTCAGGTTCGCATCTCGGACGGGGAAATCCAGGTGAAAAGCCCCTCTGTGATGATGGGCTATTATAAAGATCCGGAGCGCACGGCAGAGGCTATGACGGAGGACGGCTGGCTGCGCACCGGCGATCTGGGCTATGTGGATGATGAAAATTTCCTCCATCTGACCGGGCGCAAAAAGAATCTGATCATCTTAAGCAACGGGGAAAATGTAGCCCCGGAGCAGCTGGAATACATGTTTGAGGACGAGCGCCTCATAAGCGATATCCTGGTTTTTGAGGAAAATGACGCCATCGCCGCAGAAGTCTATCCCAACTTCCCCTATGCCCAGGCGGCGGGGATTACGGACATAGAGGGGGCGGTCCAGGAGATTATACGCAAACACAATCAGGATCTGCCCTCCTACAAGAAAATCGCCGCCTGCCATCTGCGGGATGTTCCCTTTGAGAAGACTTCTTCCAAAAAGATCATCCGCCCCGCCTACTTTATCCAGAAGAAGGAGGAGGCCCGGCAGATGGCCAACTTAAAGCTTCCGGAAAATGAGCTGCAGCAGAAGCTCTACGACCTGGCCGCAGCCGCCCTGGGCCACCGCCGTTTCGGTATTGACACGGATCTATACCAGGCGGGACTGGATTCTATGGGAAGCGTGCTGCTGATTTCCGATTTGTCCTCGGCCTTAAAGGTCTCCATGACCCTGGACGATCTCATGAGCTGTTCCTCCATCGAGAAGCTGGAGGCATTCTGCCGCTCTGCTGGAGAAGCCAGCCCGGTGGATTACAGTCTGCGCCCGGTCTATCCTTTAACGAACCTACAGATTTACTTTGCCTATGTGGTTCGGGGAAATACCACTGGCAACCTGCCCTTCTTCTTTAAGCTGGATCCTTCCGTAGATCTTGAGCGGCTTCAAGCGGCTGTAATAAACCTGTTCGACGTCCACCCCGGCTTGAAATCCGGTATCTGGATGGGCGAAAAGGGGTACCAGAATTTCCGCGACGACAGCCGCAAAATTGAGATCCCCATTGTGGAACTAAGCGACGCGGAGTGGGAAAAGGTGCGGCCCACCCTGTTAAAGCCCTACTATTTCCTGGAAGGGGAGCCCTTGTACCACATCGGCATCTACCGCACCGATTCGGCCAACTATCTGTACTTTGACATTGCCCACATTGTGGGGGACGGTATGACCATGAATATTCTTCTGGAGGATTTGAACAACCTCTATCTGGGCAATCCGGTGGAAAAGGAGTCCTACACCCTCTTTGAGTATGTGCTGGACGAAAAGGACCGGGAAGCCAGAGGTTTAAGGGCCCGGGATGTGAAGTACTTCCAGGATTTGATGAAGGATTTCCGCATCCGCAAGAGCATCTTAAACCGAAGGGATTTCCACAACCTGGATCAGGGGGTGGACGCCGCCTTAAAAGGCCCCTTCCACCGCTTAAACCGCAAGGAGGTAACCGCCTTCTGCCGCCAGAACGGCGTATCGGAAAATGTGCTGTTTTTAACCGCCTACAACTACTGCATCGCCATCTTCAGCGGGGAGAAGGATACCATCTCCTCCAGCATCCACAGCGGACGGACCGACAGCCGCTGGAGCCGCCTGGCCGGGCCCTTATTCCTTACATACCTGTTCCGCTACACCAATATTCCCCACGAGACAGTTCCCCAGCTCTTAAAGCGCATGGGACGCCAGATCATGGAAAGCATGCGCTGCCATATTTCCACACTCCATGGGGACGAGATGTTCTTCCAGTATCAGGGAGACATTCTGAACATTGACACCGTAGGCGGGGCTCCCGCCAAGCGCCAGCACATGCAGTTGGACTCCCTGCCCTTCCATCTGCAGGTCTTCTCCGGCGACGAGGGCTACACCTACGAGCTGCGCTACTGGGAGAACCGTTTTGACCGGGAGCAGCTGGTCATCTTTATGACCTGCTTAGAGCGGATCGTGGAGGCCATGCTGACGGAGCCCTCCGTGCGCCGGTTAAAGAAGCATCTGCCGGAAATCCTCTTCCCCAAGCACTACACCGTGAAGGCCAGCAGCTTAAACCGCCTGGTGGGCTTCCGCCTGGTGGGCGATGTAGGCGGGGATATGGACGTAAAGGCTTACGTGCTGGATGACGCCTGCTTAAAGCAGCCCTACGGCAGCTGGGGCAGCCTCTACATCCTGGATCACCCCACCCTAGGCTGGAAGGATAAGGTGGCCAGCACCTATACGCCGGGAATCCTCTATCAGACCGGCTTTACCGCCCGCATCCTGCCCGACGGCACCCTGGATCTGCTGGAGCAGGGGGGACGCACCGTCATGGTGGAACGCCTTACCGGCAGAAGCTATATCGATCTCTACGCCCTGGAGCGGCTGCTTTCCTCCCTGGATGGCATCCATCGGGCCGAGGCCTACGTCCGCTGGGGCGAGGAGCACAAGCCAGTGCTGACGGCGGATCTCTATTGCAGCCACGAGCCGGATCTGGAGCGTGTAAATAAGTATTTGGAGGGACGCTGGGATAAGAGCCTGCTGCCGGTGGATTTCCGGGTGATCAAAGACTGATCACCTATCAATACCGGAAGGGCGCAGCGATTTGGTTTTCTGCTATGGAATTGCCTTTTATAAGAAAAAGTGTTTGGTTCTGGAAAAATAGTGCTTGAAATATCTCTCCCGGATGTGGTATGATAACGGTGTTGGAAACATAGCTCAGCTGGGAGAGCATCTGCTTGACGTGTAGAGGGTCGCAGGTTCGAGTCCTGTTGTTTCCAGGAGAGAGAAACCACGTACTTGCGGGAAAATGACGTATTTACGTGGTTTTTTGTATTTTCTCTAAATGAACGTGATGGAGATACATTTTTAAAGATTAGTCTCCCTTCTATCCTTTTGAGTCCCCGGTTCCCGTGGGTATATTTGAGGGCCTGATCATCAAGATCGCCGATCTATTAGCCCAGTAAAGCACCCGGCGTCTACGCGAACAGGTGAAGCTTCAGCTCTTTTGAAAGCAGCCGCAGCATTTCCTGGCCGGCAATGCTGTTGCCCTTCTGATCCAGGGAAGGCCCGTAGATACCGATTCCCATCTTCTTGTCCGCCAGCGAAAGGATTCCGCCGCCTACGCCGCTTTTGGCGGGCAGTCCCACATAGACGGCCGAAGTGCCGGAGCCGTCGTACATTCCGCAGGTAAACATAATGGTTTTAATAACCCGTACCACATCCTCCTTTAACAGCCGCTCTCCCGTCACAGGATTGATCCCTCCGCAGGCCAGAATGAGCCCGAGATTTGCCAGGCTTTCCGCCGTTACGCTTAAGGAGCACAGCTTGATATAAAGCTGAAGACTTTTTTCCACATCGTTTTCAATGATCCCCTTGCTTTCCAGCAGATAAGCGATGGCCCGATTTCTGGAGGCGTGGCTCATCTCCGAACGGCAGACCGCTTCATCCAGGGTGATTTCCGGGTCCATGCACAGCCTCCGGGAAAAGTCTAACATTTCCTCAAAATCCATAATCGGCTGAAGAAAGCTGGCAATGGCGATTGCGCCGGAATTGATCATCGGGTTAAAGGGGTAGCTGCTGGTCAAGTCCAGTTCCACCAGGGAGTTAAAAGCCTCTCCGGACGGTTCCATCCCTACTTTGGAAAACACGTAGTCAAACCCCCTCTGTTCCAGGGCCGCCGCCAGGTTGATCACCTTGGAAATACTTTGAATTGTAAAGCGAATCTGGCTGTCTCCTGCCTGATATTTCTTCCCATCCTTCGTAAAGACGCAGATTCCCAGATGATTCGGATCTCTTCTGCCAAGCTCAGGGATATAATCCGCAGTTTTTCCATATGGTACTTTTTCTTGCCCTTTTTCAAGGATTTCCTCTAATCGTGTCTGCATCGGTTAATCCTCCTGAATGTTAACATCGGTTCCATATATGTTCTTGTATATTTTTCAAGAACTATAACATTTTTTTATCACTGTGTAAAGTTAAAATACTTCGATACGTCCTGAAGCTTCCGCTTCTCTTGCCGGGGTGCCGCAGTCAGGCTTTCCATCCATCCCACGACAACCTATGGTATTGTTGGCGCAGTTTTTCATTCTGGCAATCCGTTCAATGCAGGTTCTCAAATTCTTGATCATATTCAAATCCGCCTCTTCCGTTTATGTAATGATTATACCCAGTTTATCCAAAAGAAGCCTTGAATTTTCAATAGAGCCGCCGTATAATAAACTCGTCCCCCAGTTCCGGGAGGAGTGCGGTTTCGCCCGTATCGGAGGTGTCCGGTCTCACACATGCATATCCCGGGAACACGCTCCGGCTGGGGGGATTTTTTGATGCAGCATCTTCCCACGTAATAATCCACTGCATAAAAGTGTGTAAATCACGTAAAATGGAAGTGAAATATTATGGTGATAAAAAGAGCCTGCCACCGCGTATGAATGTTGCGGCGGCAAGCCCTTTTTCTTTTATTCCCAAAACGCCGACAAAAGCTCCCCCAGCGCCCGCTCCGCGTCCACCTCTACGGCAAAGCGGATGTATTCCCCCTGAAAGGGATGCTCTCTTAAGTCCGTGACGATCATGCCCCGGCAGTAGCTTCCGCCGCATTCCACCCTGGCTTTTCTCATCTGAGTGCGGACCAGGCTGGGGACTGCGGCGCACATCACCGCCAGGGGATCGTGAAGGGGGCTGTCGTCAAGGCAGTAGTTCTGCACCTGGTTTCCATAGCGGTAATGGCGAAAAGCCTCCTTCAGATAGTCCGCCGCCGCCCGGCAGGAGGGCTTGCAGTGGGCCTCCAGCCAGTCCATATGGGATCTTTTCAGCCTTACCTTTGTGGTTACGTCCAGACCCACTGCCGTAATATCCATGCCAGACTGAAAGACCAGATCCGCCGCCTCCGGGTCTGTGGCGATATTGGCCTCCGCCACCGGGGAGACGTTTCCCCTGGTAAACAGCGTGCCGCCCATGAGGATCATCCGCTTCACCATGGAAGTGAACTGGGGATATTTTTTCAGGGTGAGGGCAATGTTGGTCAAGGGCCCCAGGGCGATGAGCACCAGCTCCCCCCTATAGCGCTCCCCCAGCTCCAGATAATGCTCCTCCACCCCTTTCTCCGTGGTTTTCCGGCTGCTGGCAGGCAGTTTCACATTTCCTAGGCCATTGTCCCCGTGAATGACGGACACCCGGCCCTCCCATCTGCCCCCAAGAGGCCTTAAGGCTCCTACGGTGACGGGAATCTCCGGCGCTCCCGCCAGATCGAGGATTTTCAAAGTGTTTTCCGCCGCCAGATCCGCCTCCACATTTCCGGTGACGGTAGCGATGCCCACGATTTCAAACCGGGGCTTATTTAAGGCGTAGAG
>CALWQV010000123.1 GCA_944383785.1 uncultured Enterocloster sp.
GTTTCATGCTATTTTATTGCCAGAATTTATTGAATTTTCAAGGTGCATAGGCACTTATTCAAGTGCGAAGTTTGAGTTACTTTCTTTAAAATAATTCCGAATGGCTCCCCACCCGATAAAGCATAAGAACTAAAATACTATCGTCAATTTCGTAAATCAACAGCCAATCTGGCTCTATGTGACATTCCCGGCATCCTTTATAATTCCCACTTAAACCATGGTCGCGATACTTTTCCTCTAGTTTTTCCCCATTAGAAAGTTTCTCAATCACGGCGAATAATTCATTCGTATCTTTTCCCTGTTTTTTGGCCCGTTTCAGGTCCTTCTTAAACTGGCCGGTAAACCGAACTTCGTACTTCACTCTTCTAACGCCGCCTTCAATTCATCCATACTATGATAGCCTTTTACGTTCTGATCCCGCATAATCCGCCTACCTTCTGCAATAGCAGCCGCAGTGATTTCATTAGGAGTATCAACCTTTATCTCAAAAGGGATTCCCCCCGTGCGGATCGCTTGACGGAGAAACATATTGACGGCGGTTGTAAGATTTAATCCCAATTCGTTAAAAAGTTGTTCTGCGGCGGCTTTTACTTCTACATCCGTGCGTATATTCATATTGGTAGTAGCCATAATATCCCTCCTTTTGCAATCTATTATATATACAATGTAACGCATTAGATTTCTATTGTCAAGATATGCACGTAGAAATCTTTTGGATCTTTTGGATTAATGTCGACGGGTCGACAGACACTCAAATTGAAGCTCTTACAAAAATTGTAAGCGAATTGAAAAACACGAACAATCCATTGTGATTGCCCCCGAACGTCTTTATGAGGGGGAGAAAAAAGAGGGCGATACGCTAGTACCGTCCTCTCTAACCTTACAAATTTAATAATTGCTTTTTCTTCGCGTCAAATTCTTCCCTCGTGATCACTCCGCCGTCCAGCAATTCCTTATATTTTTTTAATTCATCCGCATTGTTTTGCGAAGCTCCCTGTTTCATAACCGCAGGCTGATTGCTCCGGCTCCACGACTGCCTCTCAAGGAGCAGCCTGCTGATCACATTATGGATTTCATTATTATTTGCAATAGCCGTAAATGTCAATCTGCCGGAAGACGAAGCCACTGAGATGCCTTTTAAAAATGCGCTTGTCCCAACGGCGGAAACAGAATCCAGCGGTATATCTACCCTCTTTCCGAACATAGCTTTTCCGTAAACCCGTTTATTGGTAACGGTCATCTCGCTTTTCCCATATGCGTATCGCAAAAAACTCGATATAACGGTTCCTTCTAAACCGCCGCATAATATTGCCACTGCGGCAATCAGCGGCATCTTCCCAAATATCCCCCATATTCCAGCGGTTGCAATAACGATTAGGCCACACAGTACCCCGATCAGTATACTAATCGCCCAGCCAATTATCAAAATCGTTCTGCTGATCCGCTTAATTACGTTTGAAACCTCGCTTCTAATAATAACCCGCTCTTCCATGATATCCTCCTCACAGTCTTTTATACAGCCTGAGTATAACCTTTAATTGATTAAAAATCAATATTTATATTGATCTACAATCAATTAAAATTTGCTTGTAATCCGTATATCCTTGATCTAAAGGAGTGATAGACATGGACTACAAATACAAGTTAGATTACCCTTTGATTGCAAAGCGGATCAAAGACGCAAGAAAGCTTTCCGGCCTGACCCAGGAACAGCTTGCGGAAAAAATCGGTATCTCCACAAATGCCGTTGCAAAATTGGAAAACAATCTTATGACCGCCAGCCTGCAAACTCTGGTAAATATTGTAAACGTACTGAATATCGATATGAACACCCTGTTTCTTCCAAACGAGAACCATGCGCAATCCAGCCTGAACGAATATCTAATCAATCACATCCAGGGACTATCTACAAAGGATAAGGAGTTTCTTATTTACATCATAAACGGACTGCAGATTTATAGATGAACAGAAGAAATGAAATAAAGCCGCCCATGATCGCGATATTTTCCTCTTGACTCTACAATAATGATAGAGTTTATAGTATAGTACAATATGGAACTAGACGAAGGAGGAATATTCAACATGGAGCGAAATCTCACCACCGGCAGCGTTTTTAAAAATGTAGTCCTGTTCTCCCTGCCTTATCTGCTCTCCTATTTCCTGCAGACCCTTTACGGCATGGCAGATCTCTTCATCATCGGCCAGTTTGAAGGGGTTGCCAGCACAACCGCCGTATCCATCGGATCTCAGGTCATGCATATGCTCACCGTTATGATTGTAGGCCTGGCAATGGGAGCCACCGTCAGCATCGGCCACGCAACCGGCGCGGGGGATCGCAGACTGGCGGCACGGGACGTGGGAAATACCGCCACCCTGTTCATGGCGGTTTCCGTTGTTTTGACAATCGCCCTAGTGGTATTGGTGCAGCCCATTGTCTCCATCATATCAACGCCCCAGGAGGCGGCAGGCGGGACAGCGGCCTATCTGACCGTCTGCTTTATGGGTATTCCCTTTATTACCGCCTACAATATCCTCAGCTCCATTTTCCGGGGCCTGGGGGACAGCAAAAGTCCCATGTACTTTATCGCAGTAGCCTGCGCTGCCAATATCGGTCTGGACTACCTGTTTATGGGAGCCTTCCATATGGGCCCCTTAGGCGCAGCCCTGGGTACCACCATCTCCCAGGCCATAAGCGTAGCCGCGGCTCTCGCCGTTATTATCAAAAAGAAAATAATCGTTCTGGAAAAGGGGGATTTCAGGCCATGCCGCCCCATAATCGGGAAAATTCTCTCCATCGGAGTCCCCATCGCCCTTCAGGACGGCCTCATACAGGTTTCTTTCATGCTGATCACCATTATTGTCAACCGGCGTGGATTAAACGACGCGGCGGCGGTGGGAATCGTGGAAAAGGTCATCAGCTTTCTCTTCCTTGTGCCCTCCTCCATGCTTTCCACTGTCTCGGCTCTGGGGGCGCAAAACATCGGCGCCGGAAAGCCTAAACGGGCCGTACAGACTCTGCGGTATGCCATCCTGATCGCCGTTGGATTTGGCCTGTGCGCCTCCGCCGTAGTGCAGTTTACCGCCGAGTCCATTGTCTCCCTGTTTACGGACCCGGCGGCGGCAGGGGGCACGGACGTAATCCGGCTGGGAGGACAGTATCTTAAGGGCTATATCTGGGACTGCGTCTTTGCGGGGATTCATTTCAGCTTCAGCGGCTACTTTTGCGCCTGCGGCCGGTCCGGACTGTCATTTCTCCACAATATCCTTGCCGTTGCGCTGGTGCGGGTGCCAGGCGCCTACTTTGCCTCCCAGCTTTTCCCCTCCACCTTGCTTCCCATGGGGCTGGTAACAGCCGCAGGGTCTCTCTTATCCGCAATCATCTGCGGGGCAGCCTTTGCCGTCATACAGCGCAAATATCGTCCGGCACAAACAGAAGCCTAAGTAGGCTTAGGAATCCTGGCCGAGCACCTGCGGGCAGGGCGAACCAGCCCCTACGACGGCATTTTCCTTCTTTTAGACCAGGAGGACGTCTATACCGGAGAGACGCTTGCGCTGCCGGAAACGCTCTGCGTGCGGATCCGTTTTCGGGGAAGCCACAAGGAAGCGCCTGCCCAATATGAAAAATTATTTCGCCATATTGAAAAGAACCGACTGCAGATTACCGGATTCTCCCGGGAAATCACGCTCATCGACTATGGCATTACCAACGATCCGGAAAAATTCGTTACGGAAATCTGCATTCCAGTTCAAAAGAGTTGATTTTTTTCAGAAAATTCGGTACAATCAAAATATGAAACCAGAAAACAATATATTTTTCAAAAAGAAAGGTGAGGTAATGACCATGGCTTCTAAATACGCAGGAACCAAGACAGAGAAAAACTTACAGGAGGCTTTTGCCGGCGAGTCCCAGGCCCGCAATAAGTATACATACTACGCTTCCGTTGCCAAGAAGGCCGGATATGAGCAGATGTCCGCCCTGTATCTGGAGACCGCCGACCAGGAGAAGGAGCACGCCAAGATGTGGTTTAAGGAGCTTCACGGCGGTTCTGTCAGCAATGATATTGCGGAGAATTTAAAGGACGCCGCAGCTGGAGAGAATTTTGAGTGGACCGATATGTACGCCCGCATGGCAAGAGAGGCCAGAGAAGAAGGCTTTGAAGACCTGGCGGTAAAGTTTGAGCTGGTAGCCCAGGTGGAAGCGGCCCACGAGAAGCGCTATCTGAAGCTTTTAGACAGCTTAAAGAATGACAAGACCTTTAAGGGTGACGCCCCCTTAGGCTGGAAGTGCAGAAACTGCGGCTATATCCACGAAGGCCCCGAGGCTCCCGATGTTTGTCCCTGCTGCGCTCATCCCAAGGCATATTTTGAAAGAAAGGTTGAGAACTATTAAAAAACCTATTGACAGTTCCTTCTATTTGTTCATACAATAGAACTGAACTGCCAAACGGGAAATCTGCATACGACACAACCGGCATATCCCATCCGCATCTGTAAATGGCGGTGGGATATGCTTTTTATGTATAACAGATCCTTTCCCTGGAAAGGAATGTATATTATGGAAATCGCAAAACGGAAAGCATTTATTATCAACTTCATTTACTTTGCCATCATCCTGGCCTTAGCGGTAGCCGCCTTAAAATACGTGCTCCCTATGACCATGCCCTTTGTGATGGGCTTCGTGATCGCATACTTTCTCCAGAGGCCCAGAAATTTTCTGGCTGACAAACTGGGCGTCAGCCGAAAAGTGGTGGCCATCGTTCTGGTGCTGATTTTTTATGCTGTACTCGGACTTTTGATCACCCTCATCGGCTTCAAAGCGGTGGGGTTTGTCAGCTCCTTGGTCCGCAGCCTCCCCTCTCTCTACAGCAGCCAAATTGAGCCCTTAATTTTAGAAATTTTCCACAACCTGGAAGGATGGATCAGACAGCTAGATCCCTCCTTCGTGGTCTATCTCACCGAGGCCTTTAACAAGCTGCTTTCCGCTCTGGGAGACATGGTTTCCGGCCTCTCCCTCAGCGCTATGGGTTCTATATCCGGTTTCGCCTACGCCCTGCCCGGCGGTTTTATCAAGCTGGTGCTGTTAATCATATCCACCTTTTTTATCGCGGCGGACTACGATCAGCTGATGGGATTCTGCCTGCGCCAGATGAGCAGCCATACCAAAAAAGTGGTCCTGCAGATCAAGGAATACGTCATTGGTACGCTGTTCGTCTGCATACGCTCCTACGCTCTGATTATGAGCCTGACCTTTATCGAGCTTTCCATCGGCCTAACCATCATCCATGTGGAAAACTCCATTTTGATCGCCCTTTTAATCGCCATCTTCGATATCCTTCCGGTTTTGGGAACCGGAGGCATCATGATTCCCTGGGTGGTGATTTCCGCTTTCAGCGGAGACTTTACTTTAGCGCTGGGACTGCTGTTAGTTTATGTAGCCATCACCGTGATCCGCAATATTATTGAGCCGAAAATTGTAGGAAGCCAGATCGGCCTTCACCCGATCATCACGCTGTGCAGCATGTTTGTGGGCGTACAGCTCTTCGGCGTCATCGGCCTGTTCGGCTTCCCCATCGGTCTGTCTCTCCTGCGCTACCTCAATGAAAACCAGACCATCCATCTCTATAAAATGGAAGACCCCAAGCAGGAAAGCCTGCCTGGGGAGAGCGATTTATAAAATCATTCATAATACTTAATCAGCGCCTGGGTTCCAAGATCCCCGCACCCTTCGGTTTCCAGCTCCTGGTACATATTCAGCACATACTCCAGGACACCCAGATGAGCCCCGGCATTCACCGCCTCCTCATCTGCCAGCTTCATATCCTTGATAAAGTGCTTGATAAAAAATCCGGGAGCATAATCGTCCTTTAAAATGCGGGAAGCTACATTGGAAAGCTGGGCGCTTCCCGCCGCGCCGGTGCTGATGGATTCCAGCATATGGGCCGGATCCATGCCCACCGCCTTCGCGTAGGCCAGGGCTTCGCAGGCTCCGCTTAAAGCTCCGGCAATGGCGATCTGATTGCACATCTTGGTATGCTGTCCATTCCCCGCCTTGCCCTCGTAGTAGATATTCTTTCCCATAGCTTCAAACAGCGGACGGCATTTTTCAAAGGTTTCCTGATCTCCTCCCACCAGAATGGTCAGCGTCCCTGCCTTTGCCCCCGCATCGCCTCCTGTCACCGGAGCGTCCAAAACCGGCAGCCCTTTCTTTTTCCCGTTCTCATAGATCCGCACTGCCAGCTTAGGGCTGGTGGTCGTCATATCGATCAGACAGGTTCCTGGATCTGCATGGGCGATCACGCCACCTTCTCCAAAATAAACCTCTTCCACATCTTTCGGATAGCCTACAATGGTAATCACCGCATCTCTTCCGGCCGCGCACTGGGCTGCGCTGTCACACCACAAGGCTCCCTCTGCCACCACTGCATCCGCCTTGGACTTGGTTCGGTTGTACACCGCCACCTCATAGCCAGCCTTCATCAGGTTGCGAACCATGGACTGTCCCATGATGCCAATTCCAATAAATCCAATCTTTTTCATGTCGTCTCGTCTCCTTCGTTTTTGTAGTCGCGATCTATCTTCGCACTGGCTTCAATCTGAGCTTTCAGCCGGTTAATTTCAGACAGCGCCGCTTGGTAGGCCGTATCCTTTTGTTCCATCGTTTTCTTAACTGCGGCCAGTAGAAGCGATCAGCATCAGCTATGCTTCTAACTTACTACTTATATTGTGCTGGCTTTTCAGGAAGATGTCAAGTGGTATCATCAAGTATTCCTGCACCAAATCCATCTCCAGCAGAGATGATTCCTCCGTCAGACGGCTGGACTCGGTAGGCAGGGCTTTCAAAATCGGTACTGGTTCTCCTAGGCACAGACTCAGAAACTCTTCCATCCTGGATGGAAACTGCTGGGGGGCCAAAAATCTTTTTCTGCGGCAGCTTACAATTGGTCATAAATTACCTCCTGTTCCTATTTTGCTTTTGTCAAAGAAAGACTCACACATTGGGTTCTTACGGCGAAACGCCGGACTGAAAATCATACAGAATTGTATTAAAGAACTTTCAGACAAGTTTAATATATCATAAAAAAGCAATCAAATGCGAGGGTATTTTCAGCTATTAAGAAAACCGGCAGTCCCAAATCCCAGCTGCCGGTTTCCCGATTAAAAAATAGATTTATCTCTCCGGGTTCGCATCGTCCCCAATCCGCACTACCACCTTCATGTAATCCCCCGGATTCTTCTCGATATCCACAATGGTCTCCGGCGCTTCCTCGATGGATACCACCTTGGTCAGGATCTTGTTCATATCCACCTTCTTGGTGTAGATCAGATCCAGAGCCTCCTCAAACTCTCCTGCGCTGGTTCTAGCTCCCCGGATATCGATCTCCTTCTTGGTGATCACATCGGTGGGGATGGAGGTCTCCTTCTTGGGCCAGCCTGTGAAGGTAATACGGCC
>CALWQV010000124.1 GCA_944383785.1 uncultured Enterocloster sp.
CGAACATGTCCGCCATCAGGGAAGCGGCGGCCGTCTCCACCATGATGCCCACCTGTATATCCTTCTTGTAGGCGATCCGCTTCTCATCCAGCTCTCCCTTGAGCTCCTCCACCAGCGCCCGTGCCTGCCGGTATTCCTCCAGGCAGGTCACCATCGGCACCATAATCCGGATATTTCCATAGGCACTGGCCCGCAGGATGGCCCGCAGCTGGGGCTTATAGACATCCTCCTTCCGGTCCAGGCAGAAGCGGACGGCCCGGTAGCCCAGAAAAGGATTCTCATCCTTTTCCAGCCCCAAATAGGGAAGATCCTTATCCCCGCCGATATCCAGGGTGCGGATGATCACCGGCTTTCCCTTCATGGCGGCCGCTACCTGGCGGTAGGCCTCAAACTGCTCCTCCTCCGAGGGCATGGACGTCCGGTCCATAAAGAGGAACTCCGTGCGGAAAAGGCCCACGCCTTCCCCGTCGCAGGCCAGCACCCTCTCCACATCCTCGGGCTTTCCGATATTGGCCGCGATCTCCACCCGGACGCCATCCTTTGTCACGGAAGACCGTCCCATATACTGCTTCAGGTCCTGCTTTTCCTCCAGAAAAGCCCGGCGCTTCTGCCGACAGGCTTCGCAGGTTTCCTCGTCCGGATTTACATAGATCTCTCCCGTATCCCCGTCTAGGGCCAGGAAATCTCCCTCCTGAACTCCTGCTAAAAGTCCCTCCGCTGCCACCACTGCCGGAATCTCCAGGGCTCTTGCCAGTATGGCGCTGTGGGAGGTCTTCCCGCCCAGCTCCGTCACAATGCCGGCCACCTTTCCCGGATCAATCCCGGCTGTCATGGAAGGGGTCAGATCTCTAGCCACAATCACGCTTCCCTCCGGCAGAGACGCCGGATCCGTCCCGTGAAGACCCAGCAAAAGCCGCAACAGCCGCGTCTTAATATCCCGAAGGTCCACGGCCCTCTGGCGCATCAGCTCGTCCTCCATGGAGGCAAACATCTCCCCGTAGGCATCGCACACCCTTTCAACGGCATACTCACTGTTTACCGCCTCATTGCGGATGGCCGCCTCGATCTCCCCCGTCAGCATGGGGTCGGAAAGAAGCAGCATATGGCCTTTGAGAATCCCGGCTTCCTTCTCCCCTACGCGGACAGCCAGTTCCTCCGCCATCAGTCGCGTCTGCCGCAGACCGGCCTCAAGCGCCCCCTTAAAACGCTCAAGCTCCGCCTCGCGGTCCGCGACCATCCGTTTCTGAACCACCGGTTTCCCTTCCTCCAGCACCACGGCTTTCCCAAGCCCGATGCCGGAGGAAGCGCCTGTTCCCTTAAACATATTCGATCCTTACTCTCCTAATCCGCTGTCAATCAGCTTCAAAATTGCCTCCAGGGCCTCCTTTTCATCGGGCCCCTCGCACATCAGCTCGATCTCGTCCCCGCTCTTCACGCAGGCCCCAAGAACGCTCAGCACGCTCTTGGCATTGGCCGTAGTGCTGCGGATCTTAAACAATATGGCTGATTTATAGTTCAATGCCTCCTTGCAGAGGATTCCCGCCGGTCTTAAATGAAGACCTGATGGATTTTTAATAACCGTTACTGCACTAACCATACAAACACCTCTCTTTAGTCGCGATTTCTATTCAGTTCCGGCGTTCTGAGCCTCCGGCTCTTCGGTGCCGTCCCCATGGGCTTCCGTCTGAGCGTGGTTCTGCGATGAGCCTTCCTCAGCCGTGGTCCCGGCATGGGTCCCGTTCTCCTGGGCCTCTTCTTCCTCATCCCCCTGATCCGCATCCGGCCCGATCTCGGAAATAGTCACGGTTACGGCTCCGGTGCTCACCAGCTCGTAGGCGCTGCTTAAATTGACCTCCAGGATTCCGATCTGAACCCCGGGCTCCGTCATGGCGCTTACATCCACCTGGGCGTCAAAGGCGTCCGCCTCCAGCTGGTCCAAATCTTCCGACAGTCCCCGCACCACTACGCTGATGGTATCCGGCGAAAGCTCGTAGCTGTAGCGCTCCAAAGCGCCGTTTAAGCGGATCTGCTCCACCGGCACCTCGTAGCGGCGGTTGGTCAGCGGCTCCACCCGGATCACCGCCTGGATCACGCTGCTCTCTCCTTCTACAAGCTGAACGCCCTCCGGCAGATACTGGGTCAGATCCAAAGTCACCTCCCGGTCGCCGGTGGCTCCCTCCATGCTCAGTTCCTCCCCGGAAATGGTGATGGAAGAGGCTTCCGCCAGCGTAGAGCGCAATCCTTCCACCCTTACTGAATTAATGCTGCACTCCACCCCAGTATAGCGGTAGCCGTCGGCCACCTGGCCCTCCGGCTCCAGATTCAGCACCAGATCCTTCACCCTCAGGATATTGGTATCATAGCTGATATCCGTCCGGTTCACCGTCAGACGGTCGTTCTGAGCCAGCCGGTTGCCGTTGGCGTCGTAGAAGATGGGACTGGTGGTACCCGTCACATCGGAGCTGGCATTCTCCACATTGATCTCAACTCCCACCTTGCTGATCTGGCCCACCAGGGATTCGGGGCCGCTGACATACACGTAGGAGGGAGACAGAGCCGTGGTTCCCGGAGCGTATCCGTCCGCCGTCTCGCCTATGGTGGTCACCGTCAGGTCAAAGGATTTGCGCTGCAAATCCTCCGTCTGGACCCGGACCACGCCCGGCCTGGTATAGGGCTCTCCGTTAATCAGGCGGGAATGGTTCACCACCTCCACATACACGGGAACCGAGCCCGTAGGCTCGTACATCTCCGCCAGATCGATGTAGGCCCTGAAATCCGTGGGCCGGATGTTTCCGGCTTCCATGGTCTGGATCTCATAATAGACCGTCACCGTATCCTGATCGCCGATAATTTCATAGGTTTTATTTTTAGACTCCAAAACATTCGCATTCACAATCTCCAGCTCTACCTGCTGAGACTGGGTAATGACAGGGTTTGAAACGCTTACCACCACCAGCCATATGAAGAACGCCAGAAAAACGGAAAGCAGTTTCAGCCCAAGATTATTCGTCAGCTTTTCTTTCATTCTTCAGCCTTCCCTTCCATAATTTGAACCTGCCGCCTTCCTCCGCCGGCTTCTCCACCTGAGCCAGGATCTTGCGCAGGGATTCCGCATCCGCGATCCTGGTAAGGGCGCCGCCTTCCGCCACGCTGACTCTTCCCGTTTCCTCAGAAACCACAATGGTCAGGCTGTCCGTCACCTCGCTGACTCCCACGGCGGCCCGGTGTCTGGTGCCCAGATCCTTGCTGATGGTCATATTATCGGAAAGGGGCAGATAGCAGGTAGCCGCAGCCACGCGGTTCCCCCGGATCACTACGGCTCCGTCGTGCAAAGGCGTGTTATGCTCAAAAATATTAATCAGAAGCTGGCTGGTCACAAGGCCGTTGACCTCGATGCCTGTCCGCTCGATCTCCTTTAAAGAGGTGTTCCGCTCGATCACCATCAAAGCGCCTGTCTTCACCTTAGCCATCTCAAAGGTGGCCCGCACTAGCTCGTTCACCGTCTTTTCCGAAAATTCCCGGTCCACCTTTCCATCGTCAAAGGAAAGCAGATTGGAGATAATCTTCTGGCTGCCCAGCTGCTCCAGAGCCTTTCTCAGCTCCGGCTGGAAAATGATCAGAAGGGCCGTCACCGCGATGCCCGTAATATTCTCCAGAATCCACAAAATCGTCGTTAGATGAAGAATCGCCGCCACCAGGGCGAACAGGCAGATCACCACCAGGCCCTTCAAAACCGTCCAGGCCCTCGTATTTTTCACCCAATAAAGGATCTCGTAAACAACAAAGGAAATAATAATGATTTCCAGGATATTGGTCAGTGAGATTCTGGACAGAAGGGACAGCCAGGACCTGCCCATGGACATTATCTGCGCCATACTCTCACCTCCTTAACTCTAACAATGCGCAACATGTTCCACTCTTTCACTCCCGCCTTTTATCGCTGCTCTTGCGGGCATTAATTTTCTGCACCTTAAATTCAGGGGTAGCCACCGTCATCTTGGGTACGGCCTTCACATAATAATAATAATCGTCGTCTTCAAACTGGACGTATTCGGTCCGTGTATAATCCACGCTGAAGATGAAAAAGTCATAGACCACCGCCAGCAGCGCGGATCCCGCCAGACTTAAAATCATCGGCCCAACCGGGATGGATACGCTGAACAAAAAATCGCCCATAAAGATCACCACCAGCTGGGTCACCGCCCCGGCTACGATGGCCACCACCCAGGAATAATCCATGGACAAGCGGCGGATCAGATACACCACCAGGATTCCCAGGGCGCAGGCCGCCACCATCATCAGCATGGTGCGGTTAAACACCACGGACTGGATGATCTGGGTATACTTCTGCACCACGTCCACCGAGCCGTCGTTGGTCAAAATCCCCGCGTTCTGCTTCACATAGAGAAGCAGATAATAGAGAAATACACCGCAGCTCACCGGGATCACCGACATCAGGCTTCCCCCAAGTCCCACTAAAAGTGGGATGGCGTAGGGGATACGCAGCATAAAGGCCATAGGCGTCAGAACCATCAGCACGCTGTCCCCAGGCTTAAGCCCGTAATACAAAGTAGCCACCACCAGCAGCAGAATCACCGTAATCAGCGCCATCTCCATGGACACCGCGTAAATATGTCCCACCATCAGGCAGCCGGCGATCAAAACCGTCGCCCCCCAGGGAAGGGCCGCGCTCACCAAAGACAGCACCAGCACCACCGCCGGGTTCTCCAGCTTAGCCATGTAGCCCAGGGCCGTATTCAGGCTGAAATAGGTGCAGAGGCCGAAAAAGAAGCGCAGAACCGGCTGTATGATCATACTGTTTCTGGCGTAAAAGTCCTTTAAATGTTCTTTCCATATCAAAAGGCTGGTCATCAGGATTTCCCTCCTTTATTACCGGGGCCGTCCGCCTTCCCGTAACGGTTCAGCAGATGCTTGAGCTTAGCGGAAAACATAATCTGGTAGCGGACGGCGTAATTATAGCGCCTGGCGGCCACCGCCCAGGAAATCCCCAGGTAGACCGCCAGACCAACCAGGTACCAGAAGCCGCAGAGGCTTCCCAGACGGACAACATCGTCAAAGGAAATCGTTCCCAAAAGCTCCTCCAGCTGGTACAGAATCCACAAAAGCAGGATCAGCGCGTAGGAGAAGGTATATCCGAAAAATGACCGGAACATCTGTATCCCCACATAGTCGCTTTTAAAGAAGCGGTTGATGGAAAATATCTCTTTGCCTTGGGTTTTCTCAAAAATGGCCAGCTCCGTCATGTACCTGACCTTTTCTTCATTCAGCATACTGATTCCTTTCTCAGCGTCTCGTTACAACGTACTCTTAATAGTATACCACATTTCAGCCCGGATTGCGACACCAATTCCTTACTTTAATTGATCCAGCAGGGAATGGCCGATGGTTCCCTCGGGCATCTTCACGCCGAAATTCTCCGCCACCGTAGCGCCGATCACCGCGAAGGTATCCTGATCCTCTAGGCGTCCCTTTCCTTTCATGGAAGGGGAATAGGCCAAAAGGGGCACGATCTCTTTCGTGTGGTCCGTCCCCTTAAAGGTGGGGTCGTTTCCATGATCCGCCGTCACCATCAGCAGATCGTCCTCCCGCATGCCCTCTAAAAAGATGCCCAGCTTCTCATCAAAGCGCTCTAACTCCTGTCCGTATCCCACCGGATTTCTGCGGTGTCCCCAGAGGGCGTCAAAATCCACCAGGTTGGTAAAGCACAGGCCGTGGAAATTCTCCTGCAAAAGATCGATAGTCTGTTCCATACCGTGTACGCTGCTCTTGGACTTAAGAGCCTTGGTGATGCCCTCGCCGTCAAAGATATCCCGGATCTTGCCCACACTGATCACATCCAGCCCCGCATCCTTCATGGCGTTTAATACGGTCTGCCCATAGGGCTTTAAAGCGTAGTCGTGGCGGTTGGAGGTGCGGGTAAATTCCTCCTTGGTTCTTCCCACAAAAGGACGGGCAATCACGCGGCCCACCTTCCACTCGTCCTTCAGCGTCAGCTCCCGGGCGATCTCGCAGCAGCGGTACAGCTCGTCCAGGCCGAAGGTTTCCTCATTGCCACAGATCTGGAGCACGGAATCGGCGGAGGTGTAAACGATCATGTCCCCGGTCTGCACCGACTGCTCCCCCAGCTCCTTTAAAATCTCGGTCCCGCTGGCGGCCTTATTTCCAATAATCTTATGTCCGGTCCTCCTGGAAAGCTCGTCTAAAAGCTCCTGGGGAAATCCTGTGTCCGTGAAGGTCTGGAAGGGCTGGGTGATATAAAGGCCCATCATCTCCCAGTGGCCGGTCATGGTATCCTTGCCTACGCTGGCCTCAAACAGCCTGCCGTAGTAGCCCATGGGCTCTCCCTCTTCCTTTACATGGTTTAAGGGGTGCAGGCGGGTAATGCCAAGCTTCGCCATATTGGGAAGCTTAAACTCCGGCATATGGTCGTCAATATGGCCCAGGGTGTCGCAGCCTTCGTCCCCATACTCCGCCGCGTTGGGCATAGCGCCAATCCCCATAGAATCGATTACGATTGTAAAAATCCGGTTATATTTCATATCCGTTCTCCTCTCCTTTTGTTCGAAATCTCTATCTCGAAACAGCATAACACAGGAAAATGGCTCCGTCAATCCCAGTTTCATGAAACCGCTTGAAGGCGCCGCCAGAATATGTTACACTTGTAAAAGCAGAACTTGAAAGAGAGACGATCGACACTATGGAACAAAATGAACGCAGGTTCGCGGTGCTCATCGACGCGGACAATGTATCGCCAAAGTATATTAAGTACATCCTGGACGAGGTTTCCGACCAGGGCATCGCCACCTACAAGCGCATCTACGGCGACTGGACGGACACGGAAAAGCGCAGCTGGAAGAACGTCCTTTTGGACTGGTCCGTCAATCCCATCCAGCAGTACAGCTACACCACCGGCAAGAACGCCACCGATTCCGCCATGATCATTGACGCCATGGATATCCTCTACTCCGGGAATGTGGACGGCTTCTGCC
>CALWQV010000125.1 GCA_944383785.1 uncultured Enterocloster sp.
TGCACTGTCCCTGAAGTCGCCTTCGCCAGACGTTATCTGGCATCCTGCCCTGTGAAGCCCGGACTTTCCTCTCCCGCCCCCTTTCGGAAAAGCGGCAGCGGCCATCCGGCCTGCTCAAGTTTCAAACGGTATCAGAATACCATGCATTTGACCGTTTGTCCAGAGGATTTTTCTATACGTTCAGGCAGCTGCCTCCGATAAACTCCCGTAAAATAGAGTTTTTCGGGATATCTTCACTGCTGACACCCAAAAAATAATCCAAAAACTTTAAAAGACGCTTCGCCTCCAAATACTCCTCGCAGTCCTTGGGGATCCCAAAAAGCAGCGGCTCCGCGTACTGCTTTAAAACCGCCAGCTCATAGACCAAAGCGGAATTAAACATCACGTCCGCCTCCTCCTGATAGGGAAAAATATTCTCCTCCTCCCCCCTGCGCACCGATGGCCACATACGGATGGTATCCCTGGCCTTCGCCCCTCTGGTTCTGGCGTCCCGCACCAGACGGCGCAGCAGGCGTCCGTCGGTAGTGGGAATCCGGTTGTGCTCGTCAATATTTAACTGGGTCAGAGCGCTGATATAAATCTTAAATTTGCTCTCTTTGGGAAGGGCGTAGGAAAGCCGGTCATTTAAGCAGTGGATGCCCTCAATCACCAGAAGATCGGAGGTCCCCAGCTGCATATAATCGCCCCGGTACTCCCGAAGTCCAGTCTTGAAATTATAAACCGGAAGCTCCACCCGCTTTCCCGCAAGGAGGTCTGTCATGTCCTGGTTAAACTTTTTTAAATCCAGACATTCCAGGGCCTCATAGTTATAGTTTCCCTCTTCGTCTTTGGGGCTGTCCTGACGGTTTACAAAGTAATTATCCACTGATACGGGATGGGGCTTTAGGCCAATTGCCTCCAGCTGTACGCTGAGCCGGTGAGCAAAGGTGGTCTTTCCGGAGGATGAGGGTCCCGCGATCATAATAAATTTCACATTTTCCCTTGCGGCGATCTGCTGGGCAATCTCGGAGATCTTTTTCTCCTGAAGCGCCTCCTGCACCAGGATCAGCCGCTGCATCCGCCCAGCCGCGATATGATCGTTCAGAGCTCCTACATTTTCCAGATCCATCTGCTTTCCCCAGCGGGAGGACTCCACCAGCACAGAAAAAAGCTTTTCCTGAGGAATGAATTCCGGAAGCTTCCTGGGCGCCCTCATCTGGGGAAGGAGCAGCACAAAGCCATGATGGTAAGGGATCAGATCGAACCAGCGGATATAGCCGGTATTCTGAACCATATAACCGTAATAATAATCCTCAAAGCCGTCCAGGCTGTAGAGATTCACCCTGGATACCCGGCGGTAGGCAAAAAGCCTGGCTTTGTCATACATGCGGTGTCTTCGGAATTCCTCGACTCCGTCGTCCGTCCCCACGTTGCGCTTCATAATGGGGATGCAGGCGGCCGCGTATTCCTCCATTTTCTCCTTCACCTGCAATAGGAGATGGGATGTCAGCTCAAAGTCGCCTTCCGGCTCCACAAAAAAGCCTTTTCCAATAGAAAAATCCACCGATACCTTCCGGATCCGTTCGCTCCCCACCACCTCGTAAAAGGCCTTCAGCATCATCAAGGTCGCGCTGCGCTGGTAGGCGCTCATCCCCGGCTTCTCTTCGGCGGTCACAAAGGACAGGCTTCCCTCCCGGACCCGCTTGTGCAGCTCCTGAAGCTTTCCGTTGATCTTTACCAGCAGTATATCGTTCTCAAAAGAATCCTGATAGTCCCCAGCTACCTGCTGCCAGGTGGCATCCGCCGGGTATTCCCGTTCTATCCCGTCAATCCGGACACGTACCATAAGCGAATCTCCTTCCGTCCATTCTCCCGCAAAAGGCTTACACAAGGGCTTTCACCGGCCAGCAGACCGGAGCCTTCACCACCTGGATCTGGTCCCCCAGGCGCTTTTTAAGCCAATCCTCCATAAAATCAATGAAAATATGCTCAAGGCCATAGTGGCCCCCATCGATCACCGCCATGCCTCTGGCCGCGGCGTCAATGCCCTGGTGATGGCTGATATCGCCGGTAATCAGCACCTGGGCTCCGGCCCCAAGAGCCGCCTCAATCTCGCTCCCGCCGGAGCCCGGGCAGACCGCCGCCCGGCTCAGCTTGATCTCCGGCTGATCCTCGCCGTAAATCAGCACATATGGAAGACCGAACTTCTCCTTCACCCGCGCCGCAAGTTCCATCAGGCTGGCTGGCTCCTTTAGGCTGCCACATTTTCCAATACCAAAGGGACGGCCCTCCGTCTCTCCCAGAATCTCCAAAGGCTCCCCCTGCGCAATTCCAAGAAGGCCGGCGGCCAGATCCGCCATACAGCCAGGCGCTCCGTCAAAATTGGTGTGCATGGCATAGTAGCACACATCCGCTTGGATCAGCTTTACAATCCGGCGGGTGATAAAATTCTGGTCGTTCACCTGCTTCACCGCCTTAAAAATCAGCGGATGGTGGGTCAAAAGCAAATCCGCCCCGGCCTCTATGGCCCTCTCTACCACATCGTCCGTAGCGTCCAGAGCGATATAAATCTTCTTTACCTCCCGGTCCCTCCGTCCTGCGATCAAACCAGGATTATCCCAGTCGCAGGCCCACGACTCAGGAGCCAGCTGGTTTAAAATCTCAATCAGTTCCCCGCATTTCATGGCTGTCCTCCTTCTTCATCTTCTCTCTGGCCGCAAAAATCAGCTCCAGCTGGTCCTGAAGCTGCCGGGCGGCCCGGCGCTGTCCCTCACTCCAGCTTTCCTCATCTTGGCGTTTAAACCCCTTAAGGACTCCGCTCAGCCGCTCTTCCTCCTGATCCAGATATTCCAGAAGAACGGGATGGCAGTCCCTGATCAGACAGGGGCCGTAGCGGTATTCCGCTTCCCCCATCGGAGGCATAGTCCCCCTCTTCACTTCCATGATGGTATAATACTTGCCGCCGTCCTTTACCATCTGTTCCCGACGAATTCCAAAGCCTTCCCGGGCCAAAAACTGCCGCACCTGCTCCGGCTCAGACTGGGGGGACAGCACCCAGGTTTTCACCGTCTCCCACACATGGCGTCCCTGATCCAGGATGCGGATTATCAATTCCCCGCCCATACCGGCGATTACAACCGTATCCGCCTCCCCTGCTTTAAGCTCCTTTAAACCGTCGCTTAAGCGCAGCTCAATACGTTCCCTAAACTGCGGCTCCATGGCTTCTATATGCTCCCGCGCCCGGTTCAAGGGGCCTCTTCCCACATCCATAGCCAGAGCCTTCGCCGCCCTTCCACTCTCAATCAAATGAATCGGGATGTAGCCGTGATCTGTTCCAATATCCGCTACCGCCGCCTTCTCCGGCACAAAAGCGGCCACCGCCTCCAACCGCAAAGAGAGGCGGACAGTTTCCCTCCCACTTCTCCCGCTCCTATATTGCTCTTCCATTTCTCTATACTTCATCCAGATAATCCTTTAATTTTTTACTTCTGCTGGGATGGCGCAGCTTGCGCAGCGCCTTGGCCTCGATCTGGCGGATCCGCTCCCTTGTGACGTGGAACTGCCTCCCCACCTCTTCCAGAGTTCTGGGCTGTCCGTCATCCAAACCGAACCGCAGGCGCAGCACCTTCTGCTCCCGCTCCGTCAATGTTTCCAGCACCTCCATCAGCTGCTCATGAAGCAGCGTGTAGGCTGCGGCTTCCTGAGGCACCGCCACATGATCGTCCTGAATAAAATCTCCCAGGTGACTGTCCTCTTCCTCTCCAATGGGCGTTTCCAGGGACACCGGCTCCTGAGACATCTTCAAAATCTGGGCCACGCGGTCCGCAGGCATGTCTACCCTGGCTCCGATCTCTTCCATGGTAGGCTCTCTTCCCAGCTCCTGCAAAAGCTGGCGGGAGGTCCGCACCAGGCGGTTGATGGTTTCAACCATATGTACCGGAATCCGGATGGTCCTTGCCTGATCCGCAATGGACCTGGTAATAGCCTGCCGGATCCACCAAGTCGCGTAGGTGCTGAATTTGTACCCTTTCCGGTAATCGAATTTCTCCACGGCTTTGATCAGCCCCAGATTTCCCTCCTGAATCAGGTCCAAAAACTGCATCCCACGGCCCACATACCGTTTGGCGATGCTGACCACCAGGCGCAGGTTCGCCTCAGCCAGACGTTTCTGTGCCTCTTCGCTTCCCAGCTCCATCTCCTTAGCCAGCTCGATTTCATCCTCCATGGACAGCAGGGGAATCTTTCCGATTTCCTTTAAGTACATACGGACCGGATCCTCCAGGCTAACGCCCTCCGGCACGGACAAATCGATATTTTCCATATTGATCTCCCCGTCCTCCCCAAGGGCCGCCTCTTCCTCCAGGAACAGCTCCTCATCCAGGTCGTCCTTTCCATCCAGCCTCAGCACGTCCACATGGTTCTGCTCCAGGCACTCAAAAATCCGGTCCATCTGCTCCGCCGACAGCTGCTGGGGCATAAAATAATTCAAAATTTCCTGGTATTCCAGGACATTTTTCTTCTTTCTGGCCTCTGCCAGCAGACCGGTCAGCTTTTCCTCAAAACTAAGATTTCCTTTCTCCATCTCCTGCTCCGCCCTTTCCGCCAGTGTTCTGGCGACTGTCTGAACTCCTAATCCAGTGAGATCCGAAGCTTTTTTAACTCCGCCTGCTCCCTAATGATCTTCTGCAGCGCTTCCATGCTTCCGGCATGCTTCGCCGCCATGTCCAGACTGTTTTTCTTCACCTTGTATACGGTTTCCGCAAAAGCCTTCTTCTGTTCCTCATTTCCCAGAGAGTCTCCCAGGCTGGCGTTAAACAGCGCCGCCACCTGGCGGTACTGCTCTTCGTCGTTGATATAGCGGTTCAATATAGCCGCCGGGTTTAAGCTGCCCTGTTCATGGCCCTCAAATACCTGAAGGGCTACCTGATGATACAGATCCTCCACAAAATCATCCGCTGTAATCACCCCCCGAATCTTTCCAAAAAGCTCAGGATTCTCGATCAGCCAGGTCAGAAGAAGCCGCTGGGAACGGCGGATTCCATCCTCTCTGTCCGCTTTTTTCTGACTTTTGCGCTCCGGCGGCGGCCCCTCGGAAGCCTTCAGCCCCATAGACATTCCCATGCGGTTTACCATGCCCTTAAGCTCTTCATATGGGATCATATACTCCCTGGATACTGCCTGTATATAATTGTCCCGCTCCAGAGGCTCCTTAAAACGCAGAAGCTTTCCGGCGGTTTCCTGGTAAAATTTCGTTTTCTGCTCCGGATCCTCCATCTGAAATCCCTGCTTCAAAATCCGGACCTCAAACATGAAGCTTCCTTCCGCCTCTTTGATCCTCTGGGAAAATGCCTCCGCCCCCAAGTTCTTAATAAACTCATCCGGGTCCTTGTAGGGCTTCATATTCAGCACTCTGGCGGAAATCCCTGCCTCCCGCAGGATGGGGATCGCCCGCAGCGCGGCCTTTACCCCGGCCCCATCGCTATCGTAGGTCAGAACCACCTGGCTGGTATACCGCTTGATCACCGCCGCGTGCTGAGGGGTAAAGGCAGTTCCCAGGGAAGCCACCGCATTGGTAAACCCCGCCTGATGGAGGGAAATCACATCCAGATAACCCTCGCATACGAGGAAATAGCCTTCCCGGGAGGTTCTGGCGTAATTCAGGCCGTAAAGGTTCCTGCTTTTATCAAAAACTCTCGTCTCCGGGGAATTTAAGTATTTTGGCTCCCCGTCCCCCATCACCCGGCCTCCGAAGCCGATCACCCGGTTGTGGACGTCCATGATCGGAAATATCACACGATTCCAGAACTTGTCCCTGCCTCCCCGCTCGTCAATGGTGACCAGCCCCGTCTCCTTTAAAAAGCTGTCCTCGTATCCCTTCTCTTTCAAAAAACGGTAGAGGTCATCGCTGGTCTTGTTGGCAAATCCCAGGCCGAAATGCAGGATTGTGGGATCTTTCAGCTGCCTTTTATCGTGAAGATACTGATAGCCCGCTCTCCCGCCGGGGCTCTTGAGCTGACGGTAAAAATAATTTGCCGCAAGCTTATTTGCCTCCAGAAGCCTGGATTTAAAATCCGCCTCCTCCCTGGCCTCCTTCTGATACTCCATTTTCGGCAGAGCCACGCCGGCCTTCTCCGCCAGGTGCTGCAGCGCCTCGGGAAAGGTATAATTTTCATAATCCATGAGGAAGGTGATCACATTCCCCCCTGCTCCGCAGCCAAAGCAGTAATACATCTGCTTTCCCGGCGACACGGAAAAGGAGGGGGATTTCTCATTGTGAAAAGGGCAGAGGCCGAAATAATTCGCCCCCTTTTTCTGGAGCTTCACATATCCAGAAATCACATCTACGATGTCGTTCTTCTCCCTTACTTCCTCTATGACTTCTTCCGGATAGTACATAAGCTTTAAAATACTCCCTTCCTACATCACATTCCAGCGTTTTGGAACAAAAAGCTCCTCAAACTGGTCGATGGCGTATACATCGCTCATCCCCGCTATGTAATCGCAGACCACCCTGCTTTTTGTGTCCCCTCTTTTCTCCATCAGCTCCCGATATTCCGGCGGCAGGCGGTCCACATGCTTTAAATAATACTCATACAGGGACGCGATCATCTGCTGGGCCTTGCCCTCTTCTGCCTTGGGGATCTCGTTCTTATAGACATTTTCAAACATCCAGCTGCGCAGCCCCTTCATGGCCTCCTCCATGCCCGGGGACATGGTGATCTCCGGCTTATCCATACTGTTAAAAATAATATCGTGGATCATGGTATTCAGCCGCTCTCTTACGCTGTGTCCTAAAATGTCCGTGTAAACAGCGGGAAGCTCCTCCTCCGTAAACATCCTAGCGCGGATGGCGTCGTCGATATCGTGATTGATGTAAGCGATCTTATCCGACAGCCGGACGATGGCCCCCTCCAGCGTAGCCGGATGTCCCGCAGTCCGGTGGTTTAAGATGCCGTCCCGCACCTCCCAGGTCAGATTCAGTCCTCTTCCATCCTTCTCCAGCACCTC
>CALWQV010000126.1 GCA_944383785.1 uncultured Enterocloster sp.
GTGAAATTCAAATACGCTGACGAGTTCCGCCGCATAGCTGAATATATCGAGCTCAACGCCCCTATGGTTCAAGAGGCTGCGGGCTGATATATAGCCCTATTACCTAATCCGTTTGCTGGTTTTCCTAATATATATTGCCCATAATTGAAAGGCAGGGAAAACGGCCGTCCTGCCGGAGAAAATGTGAAAAATAATAAGGAGGATTTTAAGATGTTGGACGTGATGAGAATGAGATTTAAAGAGGATGGAATGTTTCGGATGATGGTGTATGCTGCAGCGCTGGTACTGACGATTGTGAACTGCCCCCTGGTAAGCGTGCTGGCTGCGGGAGGCTTGGGGCGAGTAGGATTAGGGTTCAAGATACTTTTGCTCCTTGCCGCCGCAGTTTCGGGGGTATTGACCCTTGGGCTGTACTATGTAAGCGACAGCATCGGAGTTTTGATCGGAGTCGTCAGCTTCTTAACCAAGATCGCTACAGGCTTTACCGCTGTGCTGGCTGCCCTGACTTCCTGGATGCTGGGGCTGGGAATCCTTCTGCAGGTGATTATGCCGCCGATCATTATGGTGGCCGGAGCGCTGATGGGGCTGATGCTTGGGATGATGCTCCCGGTGGTGTTTGTGCCGGTGATGGGGTTTATCGCCCGCCTGGGAGAACCCCAGAGAGCTGGAGGGCAGAAAAGAAAAGCGGTTGATACTGTAAACTGAATTGATGCGGGATCTTGATGGAAACATATTTGCAATATACAGATTGCAAAACATAACGAACAAGTATAAAATATTAGGAGGAAATGAAGATGAAGAAGACACTGAAAATTTTAGCGGCGGCAGGTTTGATGACTATAGCAATGGGGATGACTGCGTTTGCGGGACAATGGAAGCAGGACGCAACTGGATGGTGGTATGACAACGGAAACGGAACCTGGCCCGCCAGTACGTGGCAGTGGATTGACGGGAACCAGGACGGGATTTCGGAGTGCTACTATTTTGAACCATCGGGCTATATGGCGGCGAATACCATTACGCCGGACGGCTATACCGTTGACGCGAACGGAGCCTGGACCGTAAATGGGGTGGTACAGACTCAGGTAAGTTTCGTTATAATCTGGGATTCTGACGAGTATTTTGCTGGAGAGGAAGTTTCCAGTACCGTAGATGAGTACGATGGCAGCGAGGAAGAGTATGATAGGATCATCAGGGACTGGGATGAATACGATGAAGATGAGGATTTAGCGGATGAAGAGGAATTTGAGGAGAAGGAGGAAGTAGAAGAGGAAACAGAAGAAGAGGAAGCGGATGAGCCGATCTCAGAGGAAGAAGCCCAGGAACGGATCCTTGAGATGGAATCCGATTATCCGGAAGGGATGGACTGGACCAATGACAATTACTATCAGAGGGGAAATTACACTGGACGCGGTTGTATCGGATTCGCCTATCTTGTGCAGGATGAGGTTTTTGGAAAGGATAGCAAGTCAGAAAAGTATAGGGATTTTGACCCGGATCACCTTCATATTGGCGACCATATCCGGCTTTACAATGATGAAGGTTCCCAGCATTCCGTTATCATTTTAGACATTTTCGATGATGAGGTGGAGCTGGTAGAGGGAAATTATAATTCGTCCATTCACTGGGGACGAACCATGAGCTTTGACGAGATGGAGAGCAACTTTATCTATGGAGAAACAAGATATTAAATGGCCTAAAAGCGAAGGAGGAAAATCATGGGATTATTTAGTAAAAGCTCCTGCTGTATCTGCGGGAAGAGCGTCGGGATGCTGGCTTGTGTTTTAAAGGATCAGAATTGTCTCTGCGGCGCATGCGCGAGCCGGATACCGGACTTCTACGGCGATTACCCGTTGAAGTACTGGGATGTAAATGAATACCGGAAATACCTGGAAATAAAGGCAAAAGCAGAGGAAAACCGGAAGATTTTTAAGATCACCGACAGCTTTGGCTGGCTGAAGATCGATGGGGAACACGGCCTGTTCTGCATTTTCCCGGACAAAAAGGCGACTCTGGCAGACCCCAGGGTGGAGATTTACTCTTTTGATAATCTGTGCAACCATGAATTTATACTGGAATCCACAGAGACGAAAGTGCTTCTGGGGCCTGACCGCTATGACATGGATATTTACCTGTCCTTTGGGCTCACAGAGCCTGATCTGGTGGCCTCCACATTTGTGAATACGATTCATGTATACGCGAAAAAGGGAGAGATGGTGCCGGATAAAAATGGCCGCAAAGAATGGGAGGAATTTGTGGGAATCCAGCTTCTATTCTTCTGGTGCATCCTGAAATTCCATCCGGAGTACCAGGGAGGATTGGGAAAACTGGAGGTTCCCATGGAGATCGAGAAGGCAATGAACTTATTTCTTCTGGATTCCCTGGACAGTGAGACGGAAGCGAATCTGAAAGCCAGGAGAAATGCCCTGATGAAGATTTTCCACCCGGATGAGGGCGGCGGCCAGATGGAGGAATACGCCAAGAAAATCAACGATGCCTATGATACCATCCGCCAGGCGCTGGCCGGGCTGGGGCAATAAAGGAGGTCAGGAAAATGGGATTATTTCAAGGAGGAACCTGCGCTTTATGCGGGAATAAGACCGGTATTGTATCTCTTACGACGAGGGACAGACAGGAAGTCTGTATTGACTGCATGATGAAGAAGCAAATACCTTCAAAATACCAGAAATATATAGAGGAATTGTGGACGCTGGATGAGATGCTGCATTATCCGGATTACGATGCCAGGCGCAAAGAGCTGTGCCGGGTGTTCCCGGAAGATTACTACAATTTGGAGAATCCCTTCGGTAACCTGTATGTGGATAATGAGCATGAGATGTTCGCTGTGGTAAACGGTTTTGGGGGCAATCTGGAGACAGAAGAAGCGGATGTTTTTGAGTTCGCGAATGTTGATTATCTGGAGTTTAAGTTTGTCCCGGAAACCTATAAAAAGGGAATGTTGTCCGACAAGGCAAAAGGCAGGATTTATATGCTTGTGAGGCTGTTGAATCCGTCGATCCCGATTTTCTGCCTGGTGGATAAAAAGGCGGAATCCCAGGCCCACAATATGGGCGGTTTCTTCGTGCAGGAGATCGCGGTGGAGCGGCATAAGGATCTGGACATTTTTAAGACTTCATTAAACCGGCGGATTCGGCTGGCACAGGAGAGGCTGTATAAGGCCCAGCCCGCCGCGCCGGACCATGTGGAGGAGTGCCGCCGGGCCATGGACATTTTTATGCTGGATAAGCTGGGCGGCCAGACAGAGGAAAGCTTAGGCCGCCAGAGAAACCGGCTGGCGGCGGCCTACATGAGCCTTGGCGGCGAGGAGGGCCAGGAGCTGGTCTGTAAGGTGGATGAGGCTTACGAAATTTTGAAGCGGGCGCTGATGGGTGTGTATTGAAAAAGGAGGATTTTAAATCATGAAAAGAAGGTTTATAATAGGGATGATGGCGGCGGTTATGGCGTTTGGAACGGCTATGACGGCTTATGCAGGCATATGGGAGTACAATCAAAGGGGAGACTACTGGTGGTATCTGGATGATGATGGAAACTGGTCTGCTTCTACCTGGCAATGGATTGATGGGAATAAAGACGATATAGCGGAATGTTACTACTTTGACGCCGACGGACGCCTGGTGGTCAATACGACCACTCCCGACGGCTGCACAGTTGATGCAAACGGGGCTTGGACGGTAAACGGAGTGGTGCAGACGAAATTTATGACCATCTATGACAATGAGATGAACCGGCAGGCGGTGGCCGCCTATAAAAACGCTCTTCAGACTGATCCGAGATTCGCGGGCGAATATATGATCCCTAGTGGAATTTGGCTGTGGGATGTGAACCAGGACGGGGTGCTGGAGATGATGGTAAGCATCTTCGAATACCGGAACAGGGGATATTTTTATGGACTTCACTATGACGGTACATTAAAAGTGGAAGAGTTTGAATTTGAGGAACCTTCCTACCTTGCCGTGATTCCGGATGAACACAGAATTGTGGCGACAGATGGAGGCTCCGGCGGCTGTAGCGGGTATGTTTATACCTTTGACGGAAACCGCTTTATACAGGAGGCGGAAATCTCCTGGTATCATGGGTCGGACGAGGCGGAAGCGGCAAGGGCAAAGCAGTGGTTTGAAAAGGCGGAGTATATTACCGCTGTGAATCCAAATGAAATCGACAGCACCTTTTCCGGAATTGGAAAGCGGGGAACGAAGCTGGCCCTTACATATGACGCGGAAACTGACAACATGATGGCGGAATACTTTTACGGAGCTGTAGATACTTATTATGTGCGTCCCGCCCTGGATGGCGAGCGCTAGAAAGTTCGTTTGAGGAGGAGAGGTATGCTTTTGTCTGGCAATGGGGCGGAGGACGTCCGTAAGATGGAGAAAAAAAGTGGAGGGATCGTCTGCCCTGAGTGCGGCGCTCCGGTGAAAGAAGGGGCCAGATTCTGCAAGAAATGCGGCGCAAAGATAGAGCCGCAGGGGCAGAAGGAGGAAAGAGTGAGGGCCGCTGCCTATGGGACGAAAGAGGATGGGGCCGGGGCAGCTCCTGCTGGCATTCGCTTTAGCGTGAAAGCGGCGGTTGCTATAGCTGCGGCTGTGGCTGTGATCGGAGCCGGGGCGGCTGCGGTTATGCTGCATACCGCCTCTTCTGATGAACATGGTCAGCCGGTGGAGGAAGCTGCGGGACTGATTGAGGATGAGGAGGAAAACCCTCAGGAGAACGGGCTGGCGGAGGACGGCCAGGAAGAGAGCGAAGAGGCAGTTTCTGCGGATGAGACAGAAGCCCAGACGGAGCAGGCCGGGGAGAGTGAGGCAGGCGAAGGGATAGATGGCATCTACATCAACTCGGAGCACAGCCTGACGGTTGAAACGGACGGGGAGGATCTGAATGTGACGGGATATCTGCCTTCGGATGTAGTGCATTCAACCATCGTGTTCGATGAGGTATCCGTGTCTTTTTCCGGGAACGGGCCTGGCGACAACATGGAGTATGATTATACCTACTATTTTGGGGACGGCTCCTGGTACTGGGATATGATTTACCTGAAGTTTGAGGGCAATTATGCCATTCTTTCCTACGCCTCAGAAACAGGGCCCGGGACTTCCACAATCTACGCGAAGGAGGGGACAGCCGAGGGTGAGGCTGTGCCTGGGGATGTTGACATTTCCGAGAACCAAAAGAGGCTTGAAGCCGCGAAGGCGGAGGGTGCGGTAAGCCTCGGCATTGCGGAGGATTATGCTGGATGGTCGGTTTGGGAGAATGTCCAGGTTTGTTACGATATCCAGGCGAACGATTCCGGTATCCGGATGCCTCTTTCCATCTCCGCGGTATATGTATACGATGAGTCAAATACGCCGGTGGAAATCCGGATTGATTATGAAACCGGCAGGGCCTATCAATATATGGACCAAAGGGGAAACTGGCATGATTACCCCCAGGGAAGGACACTGAACGCTTTATTTGCGGAAGAGTATGATCTGGGGACTCTGATTTCAAAGGCATTTGACAATGTGGAAGGCGTGGAGAACTGGGAACTTCTTGGCTGGACGGTGGCGGATACGGCTATGCTGGTAGACGGGCCAAAGGAAGAGGCGGCGGATGCCGGGGAAGAACAGGAAGTTTCCCCGACAGCTTCCCAGGCAGAGCTTTCCTTTGAAGATACAATCGCCTTGATTGACCGCATGGTGGAGCAGACAAAGAACGGAAGCTATCACTGGGGAGGTTCTGAAATTACCCAGGAGATTCAGGAAACTCAGGATGGGCAGAGACTGCTTGTGCGGGTTTCAACGGGAATGGAGTATCCGGATTCCATAGTTCAGCCCTATTACCAGGACTATGTGATTACATATTATTATGATAATCCGGAGGTAACGGAACAGGCGGTGGGAGGGCGGATGCCTATTCGGATCGACGCCTTGTTTAACGGGAATTTTTACAGCTATTACTTCTATCAGGGGGAGCTGATCCGAAGGTGTGATTCGGCAAACAATGCAGTCACAGATTACCCCCAGATCAATGAGTTTTTGACGGAAGTTTATCAGATGGGGAATCTGGATTTGTATGAAGAGTAAGGAAAAGAATTGTGACAGGGGGAGGAAACCTATGCCTGTATCTGGCAATCAGACGAAGGACGTCCGCGAGATAGAGAGAAAAAGCGCAGGAACATTCTGCCCTGAGTGCGGCGCTCTGGTAAAAGAGGGGGCTAAATTCTGCATGAAATGCGGCGCAAAACTGTCTGGAGCAGAGCAGAAGGAGGACAGGGTGAGGGCCGCTGCCCGGGGGATGAGAGCCGGCAGGGCCGGGGCCTTTGATCAGCTCTATGAGTACACGAAGCCCACGGCTTTGGCGGTGATCCGCAGGTACTGCGACCATACGGAGGATTACGAGGACATTCTGCAGGAGACGTATATCAGGGTGTATAAATCCATTGACGCTCTGCAGGATGAGGGGAAAGTTCAGGCGTGGATCAACAAAATCGCCGCCAATACGGCCATCCGCCATAACATGAAGAAGCGCCCTACGCTCTTTACGGATATGGGCGATGAGGAAGGGAATATCCCGGACATTAAGGATGAAAATGAGAATATCGATCCGGAAGCTGTGACAGATCATAAGGCGGTGACGGAGATCATCCGGCAGGTTTTGTCCACCTTGCCGGAGGATCAGCGGGACGCCCTCTGGATGGTGTACGGCCAGGGGATTACCATAAAGGAAATGGCGGAGAGCCTGGGAATTTCGGAGAATACCATAAAGTCACGGCTCTTCCAGGGCAGGAAGAAGCTTGCGGCCAAAAAGGAGGAGTTCCGCAGGCTGGGCATCAACATCAGCGTTATTCCGGTATCCATACTGGTCAGCATTGCCTTCAAGGAAGAGGTGTATGCGGATACGCTGGCGGCGGCAGGAATGGCAGGAAATGGGGCAGCTGCTGGCGGGGCAGCCTCCGGCGGGGCGGTTTCGGCGGGAGCG
>CALWQV010000127.1 GCA_944383785.1 uncultured Enterocloster sp.
GAGGGGATGGATTATGTGATCGTGCTGGGAGCCAGGGTCAAGGAGCACGCGGTCAGCAATTCCTTGAAGAAGCGCCTGGATAAGGCGATTGAATATTCGGAGAAAAATCCGGATACCATACTGGTATTATCCGGCGGCAGAGGGAAGGATGAGCCGGTCAGCGAGGCCATGGCCATGTACCAATACCTGGTTTATAACGGGGTGGACCCGGACCGTCTGCTGTTAGAAGAGCAGTCCACCAGCACCGTTGAAAACATTGCCTTCAGTAAGGTGGTGATCGAGCGTCACCGGTCCGCCCAGAAATCCGGCAAAGGGAGGCCGCCAAAGGCCCTGGGCTTAGAAGGGGCCCCCAAGGTAGAGGACAAGCCCCTGGAAATCGGAGTGCTGACCAGCAACTTCCACGTATTCCGGGCAGTCATGATCGCCCGGCACTGGGGAATGGAAAACGTCCGCGGCATCGCCGCCGGCTCCGACCGCGTCCTCTTCATCCACATGTGCGTCCGCGAATGCGCCTCCATCCTAAAAGACCGGGTGATGGGAAACATGTAACACCAGTTCAGACGTGCAGAAGGATGGATCAAAAGGCCGAATGGGGAGCTAGCTCACCAGGCGGCCTTTGGAGCCAGACTTCTATAGGGCGGACGCCCGACATGAATAATTTGACGGCCCACATCCCGCCCCACGCGAATCGGTTGGCCCCGTCAAATTATGAATGGCACGTCTGAACGAGCGGCCGGATGCACCTCCCAGAATGGCACGTCTGAACGTAGGGCCGGATGCACCCCACCCCCCTCGAATGGGGAGCTAGCTCACCAGGCGGCCTTTGGAGCCAGACTTCTATAGGGCGGACGCCCGACATGAATAACAGAAGGAGAACACCACTATGTCAAAGCGCAGCAATTTAGAGCGTGTGAAAACCCTGCCCCAGTATCAGGTAACGAAAGAGGCAGAGCTGAAAGAACTAAATTCCCAAGGCATGATCCTGGAGCACAAAAAAAGCGGCGCCAGGCTGTTTTTGTTAGCCAATGAAGACGAAAACAAGGTATTTAACATCGGTTTTCGCACGCCTCCGGCGGACAGCACCGGCCTGCCCCATATTTTGGAGCACAGCGTCCTGGAGGGCTCTGAAAAATTTCCGGTAAAGGATCCCTTTGTGGAGCTGGTGAAGGGTTCTTTAAATACCTTCCTCAACGCCATGACCTACCCGGACAAAACGGTATACCCGGTAGCCAGCTGCAATGACAAGGACTTCCAGAATTTAATGGATGTTTATCTGGACGGCGTGCTTCATCCCAGCATTTACCGTGAACCGAAGATCTTCATGCAGGAGGGCTGGCATTACGAGATGGAGGACCCGGATGGGGAGCTGACCATCAACGGCGTGGTCTATAATGAGATGAAGGGCGCTTTTTCCTCGCCGGAGAGCGTGCTGGACCGGTATACCAGGGCGGTTCTCTTTCCGGATACCTGCTATGCCAATGAGTCCGGCGGAGATCCTGCCTGCATTCCGGATCTGACCTATGAGCAGTTTATCCAGTTTCACCGCAACTACTACCATCCGGCCAACAGCTATATTTACCTCTACGGGGATATGGATATGGCGGAAAAGCTGGAATGGCTGGATCAGGCATACTTAAGCCATTATGACCGGAAGGACTGCCACGCGGACTCACGGATTACCATGCAGAAAGCCTTTGAGCAGCCCCTTGAGCGGGAGATTTTCTATTCTGTGACCCAGGAAGAGGGCACGAAGAAGAAAACCTACCTGTCCCTAAATACCGTGGTGGGGACGGATCTGGATCCCGTCCGCTATGTGGCTTTTCAGATTTTGGAGTACGCCCTCATTGACGCCCCCGGCGCGCCCTTAAAGCAGGCTCTGGTGGATGCGGGACTGGGCGAGGACATTTTCGGCGGATATGAGAATGGAATTTTGCAGCCCTATTTCTCGGTGATCGCCAAAAATGCGGACCGGGAGCAGAAAGGCGAGTTTCTGCTGGCGGTGAAGGGAACGCTGCGCCGCCTGGCGGATCAGGGAATCGATAAAAAGAGCCTTCTGGCGGGATTAAACTATTATGAGTTCCGCTACCGGGAGGCGGATTACGGCTCCGCGCCTAAGGGGCTGATCTACGGCCTGTGGTGCATGGACAGCTGGCTTTATGACGGGGATCCCTTTATGCACCTGGAATACCAGAAAACCTTTGATTTTCTGAAGGAGGCCGCCAAGGGGGATTATTTTGAGAACTTGATCCGGCAGTGGCTTCTGGACAATCCCCACGAGGCGGTTGTGATTGTCAGCCCTCAGGTGGATCTCACAGCCCATGAGGAAGAGGCTCTGGCGAAAAAGCTTTCCGCTTACCGGGACAGTCTCGCTTCCGAGGAACGGGAAAATCTGGTCCGGGCCACAAGGGAGCTGAAGGCTTACCAGGAGGAACCCTCCGCGCCGGAGGATTTGGAGAAAATCCCCATGCTCTCCAGGGAAGATATACCGGTCCAGGGGGAAATGCCGGAGTATGAGATAAAGAATGAGGACGGGGTAACGGTAATCCATACGGAGCTTTTTACATCCGGTATCGGATATTTGAAGGTGCTTTTTGGAACAGAGGTGCTGCGTCCGGAGGATCTGCCCTATGCGGGACTTTTGAAGGCAGTGCTGGGCTACATGGATACAGATCGGCATACCTACCAGGATCTTGCAAGCGAGATTTATTTGAACAGCGGAGGAATGGATTTTTCCGTCGGCTCCTATATCAGCCTGGAAAATCCAAAGGAATTTAAGGGTGTATTCGCGGTGAACGTGAAGGTGCTCTATGAAAAGCTGGACTTTGCCTTTGAGATGATGAAGGAAATTTTCACCAGCTCTCATCTGGAGGATGAGAAACGGCTGGGGGAGATCCTGGACGAGACGAAATCCAGGGCGCGGATGAAGCTGGAGAGCGGTTCCCACAGCGCCGCGGTGGCCAGGGCCACTTCTTATTTCTCGCCTACCTCCGTGTTCAACGACCAGACCGGCGGCATCGGCTTTTATCATTTCCTGGAGGAAGCGGCCAGGCGGTACGGCGAGGATCAGGAATACCGTAAGGAGCTGATCTGGAGACTGAAAGAAACAGCAGCCAGGCTTTTTACCAGGGAGAATATGCTGGTAGGCTATGTGTCGGACGCCCGGGGGTATGAGCGGCTTCCGAAGCTTTTGGCGGCTTTTTGCGCGGGCCTGCCAAAGGGCGATGGAAAAACCTACGCTTTCGCGCCTTCTCTGGGAAATCGGAACGAGGGATTTAGAACCTCGTCCCAGGTCAATTACGTGGCCCGCTGCGGTACCTTCCGGGACCAGGGATTTGCCTATACCGGGGCCTTAAAGGTGCTGAAGGTGATTTTGAATTACGAGTATCTGTGGACGAACCTGCGGGTCAAGGGCGGTGCCTACGGCTGTATGAGCGGCTTTGGCCGTTCCGGCGAGAGCTACCTGGTATCCTACCGGGATCCGGGACTGAAGGCCACCAATGAAACCTACGAGGGAATCCCCAAGTACCTGGAAGAGTTTTCCATTGACGACCGGGATATGACCCGCTATGTGATCGGGGCCATCAGCGACCTGGACGCTCCCCTTACGCCTTCGGTGAAGGGAAGCCGTTCCATGTCCGCCTATCTTTCCGGAGTGACGAAGGAGATGCTTTTAAAGGAGAGGCAGGAAATCTTATCCGCTTCCCAGGAGGACATCCGGCGTCTGGCTCCGCTCATCCGGGCTGTGCTGGACACCGGTTCCCTCTGCGTGATCGGAAACGACCGGAAGATCACGGAGGATACGGCCCTCTTTAAGACAACGCCAAACCTGTTCCACTAATGGATTTAAGGAGAGAATTATGGAGCAAAATACACAGAAGAAATCAGGATTCGTGACCCTGGTAGGACGGCCCAATGTGGGAAAATCCACGCTGATGAACCATTTGATCGGCCAGAAGATCGCCATCACTTCCCATAAGCCCCAGACCACCCGCAACCGCATCCGGACGGTGTACACCGATGAGCGGGGGCAGATCATTTTCCTGGATACCCCCGGTATCCACAAGGCAAAAAATAAGCTGGGGGAGTATATGGTCAATGTGGCGGAGCATACCTTAAAGGAGGTGGATTTAATCCTATGGCTGGTGGAGCCCACCACCTTTATCGGGGCCGGGGAGCGCCACATTGCCCAGGAATTGTCCCAGTCGAAGATTCCGGTGCTGCTGGTGATCAATAAGATCGATCAGGTGAAAAAGCAGGAGGAAATCCTCACCTTTATCGCGGCCTATAAGGATCTCTGCCCCTTCGCGGAGATCGTACCCCTGTCCGCTCTGAAGGATCAGAACACGGATCTTCTGCTGGAACTGATTTTTAAATATCTGCCGGAGGGCCCTCAATTTTACGATGAGGACACGGTGACGGACCAGCCCATGCGCCAGATCGCTGCGGAGCTGATCCGGGAAAAGGCCCTGCGCCTTTTGGATGATGAGATCCCCCACGGCATTGCGGTGGTGATCGACCGGATGAAGGAGCGGGAGAACGGGATGATGGATATTGAAGCCAGCATCATCTGCGAGCGGGAGTCCCATAAGGGAATTATCATCGGCAAGGGCGGAGGCATGCTCAAGCGCATTGGAACAGAGGCCCGCCGGGAGATCGAGCAGATGATGGAGACGCGGGTGAACCTCCAGCTGTGGGTTAAGGTCCGCAAGGAGTGGCGGGACAGCGAGCTGTATATGAAGAATTATGGCTATGACGCCAAGGATTTAGAAGGATAATTGGTTGTATTTACAACATATAAGAGTGTAATACAACAAAAATGGAAAGGAGAGGGGCAGATGAGGGAATCAATCACGCTGACAGGGATGGTTCTGCTCTCTGCCCCTTTTGGGGATTATGACCGCAGACTGGTGCTCTTGACTACCGAAAGGGGAAAGGTTACGGCCTTCGCCCATGGAGCCAGACGTCAGGGCAGCTCCCTGATGGCCTGCAGCCGTCCCTTTGTCTTTGGGAAATTTACCCTCTATGAAGGGAGAAGCGCCTACAATCTGCAGTCAGCCCAGGTGATCAATTACTTTGAAGAGCTGTCTGCGGATATTGAGGGAACCTGCTACGGTTCCTATTTTTTGGAGCTGGCCGGATTTTATTCTGATGAAAATATAGACGGTACGGATATGCTTAAGCTTCTGTACCAGTCCCTGCGGGCGCTGATGAAGCCGTCCCTTCCTAATCCTTTGGTCCGGCGGATTTTCGAGCTGAAAACCATGGTGTTCAACGGGGAGTACACTCAGCTTCCCCAGGAGCAGGTTTCAGATTCCTGCACCTATGCCTGGGAGTATGTGGTTCTCACACCGCCGGAGGAATTGTACCGATTTGCGCTGAAGGAGCCGGTGCTAAAGGAGTTTGAGCGCTGTGTGGAAAGGGCCCGCCGCCGCTTCCTTCCCCATCCCTGCCGCTCCCTGGAAATATTGGAAACCCTGACCGGATAAAAAACCATCTCAGGAAGGCTTGAAATTGTGGCGTTTAGCGGATATAATGATGAAAGCGCCGGAGGGTTTTCGGCGTCTATGAAACAGCGGTAAGAAAGGGAAAGGATATGGATCGATCAGCAGCTGTAAAAGTAGGGCTGGCGGCGGCTTTGGGAGGCGTCCTGATCTGCGGATGCTCCGGACGGGCCCCTTCGGGGGAGTTTAACCCCAGTGAAAGCAGCATTTACATCAAGGAAGACGGTTCGGTCAGCAGCGCTTCGGTGGAGAAGACGGATCAGGATTACTATTCGGCGGAAGATTTGACCGCTTTTGTCCAGGGCAAGGTGGATGAATTTAACGGGCAGCGGAGCGCAGGCGCGGATTCCCAGGGGGAAGGGCCGGTTTCGGTAGCCTCCTGTACCGTGGAGACGGGAGAGGGTTTAAGCCTGGTAAAGTGTATCCTGAATTATGATTCTCCGGAGACGCTTCTGGCATTTAACCAGGAGATCCGCAATCCGGAGATCGCCTTTACGGAGCTTGCCACGGACAGCGTCTCTGTGATCTCCCAGGAGGAAGCCTTCGGGCAGACGGCTTTTACCGATTCATCGGGAAAGGCAGCGGAGCTTTCCAAGGTGACGGGGAAGGGAGATCTGCGGGCGGTTCGGCTGAATGGAGCCGGCCTGGTGCAGACCGAGGGAGATATTTTATACATGAGCCAGGGCTGCGTCCTGGAAGAGGAAACGGTAGTACGGACTCCGGGCGAAGGGGTCAGCTATATTATATTTCAGTAAGAGAGGAAAAAAGAGATGGAAAAGACAATGGAGAAAATCGTGGCCCTCGCAAAGGCGAGAGGCTTCGTCTACCCGGGTTCCGAGATTTACGGCGGCCTTGCCAATACCTGGGACTATGGAAATCTGGGCGTGGAATTGAAGAATAATGTAAAGAAGGCCTGGTGGAGCAAGTTTATCACCGAAAGCCCCTACAATGTGGGCGTGGACTGCGCCATCCTGATGAATCCCCAGACATGGGTAGCCAGCGGCCATCTGGGCGGCTTTTCCGACCCGCTGATGGACTGCAAGCAGTGTAAGGAGCGTTTCCGCGCCGATAAGCTGATTGAGGATTTCAATGAGGAGCACGGCATTGCGATCGAGGGCTCTGTGGACGGCTGGAGCCAGGAGCAGATGAAGCAGTATATTGAGGATCATCATATCTGCTGCCCCAGCTGCGGCGCTCATGATTTTACGGATATCCGCCAGTTCAACCTGATGTTTAAGACCTTCCAGGGCGTTACCGAGGATGCCAAGAATACGGTGTATCTGCGTCCTGAGACGGCTCAGGGTATTTTCGTCAACTTTAAGAATGTACAGAGAACCTCCAGAAAAAAGGTGCCCTTCGGCATCGGCCAGATCGGAAAATCCTTCCGCAATGAGATTACCCCCGGAAACTTTACCTTCCGCACCAGGGAGTTTGAGCAGA
>CALWQV010000128.1 GCA_944383785.1 uncultured Enterocloster sp.
ATGGTAGCCTTTAAGGGCAATGAAATTGTAAAGGTGCCTTTAAGAGAAGTGGCCGGGAAGCTTAAAACCGTTGACCCGAATTGCGCCATGATCCGCGAAGCGAAGATGGTGGGCATCTGCTTCGGCGATTAGCGATACTTTAAACAGCAAGGAGCGGAAGATATGTCCTATACGGCATTGTACCGCAAATGGCGTCCGGTTTCCTTTGAGGACGTAAAAGGCCAGGACGCCATTGTACAGACGTTGAAAAACCAAATTATTTCCGGCAGGGCAGGCCACGCGTACCTTTTCTGCGGCACAAGGGGTACCGGAAAGACCAGTATCGCCAAGATCTTTGCCAGGGCGGTGAACTGCGAGCATCCGTTGAATGGAAGTCCCTGCAATGAATGTCCCTCCTGCCGGGCCATTCTCTCTGGTTCCTCCATGAATGTGGTGGAGATTGACGCGGCCTCCAACAACGGCGTGGAGAATATCCGGGATATCAGGGAGCAGGTTCAGTATCCGCCCACAGAAGGGCGTTATCGGGTCTATATCATCGATGAGGTCCATATGCTTTCCATAGGAGCCTTCAACGCGTTGCTTAAGACCCTGGAGGAACCTCCTTCCTATGTGATCTTTATTCTGGCCACCACGGAGGTACACAAGATTCCCATCACCATCCTTTCCCGGTGCCAGAGATACGACTTTAAGCGCATTTCCTTGGAAACCATAGCGGACCGGCTGCGGGAGCTGACCCAGGCGGAGCAGATCCAGGTGGAGGATAAGGCTCTTCTGTATGTGGCAAAAGCGGCGGATGGTTCCCTGCGGGACGCCTTAAGCCTTTTGGACCAATGCGTGGCCTTCCATTTTGGAACCCTTCTTACCTATGACAATGTGCTGGAGGTTTTGGGGGCTGTGGACTCCAGCATATTCAGCCAACTGTTTCAGGCGGTGGTGAAAGGGGATACAAGGCAGTGCATCCTGACACTGGAAGAACTGGTGGTTCAGGGAAGAGAGCTGGGGCAGTTTGTGACGGATTTTATCTGGTATCTACGCAATCTCCTGCTTTTAAAAAGCACGGATGACGCGGAAGGGCTGCTGGATCTGTCTACCGAGAACCAGAAGCAGCTGAAGGAGGATGGAAAGCTGGCGGACGCTGCGGCGCTTGTGCGCTATATCCGTATTTTTTCCGACCTGTCAAACCAGCTTCGCTACGCCAGCCAGAAACGGGTGCTGGTGGAGGTGGCTCTGATCAAGCTGACGAAGCCTGCCATGGAGCCGGATCTGGGTTCCATTTTAGAGCGCCTGGGCCAGCTGGAAGCCCAGGTGGAGGATTTGGAGTCCAGGCCGGCAGCTCCCCCGGTTCTTTCGGCGGCTGCGCCTGCATCACAGGCACAAGCAGGAGGCGAGGCTTCCCCGGCGGCGGAAAGCGGGGGGCAGACATCCGGGGCGGCTATGCCTCAAAAGGCAGTTTTGCCCAGAGCCCAGCTGGAGGACTTGAAGTTAATCCGCAATGAATGGGGCAAGCTGGTAAGAGCCTTGGGCGGAGGCGCCCGGTCTTATCTGAGAGATACGGTAGTGGAACCGGGTGGGGACAGCTGTCTGACTATTGTATTTATGGATCCCATGAGTTATGATATGGGGAAGCGCCCCACGGTGATGGGACAGCTGGAAACCATTGTCCAGGAAAAATACGGCAAGTCCATTTATTTTAAAACCAGGCTGGCCTCAAAAGGGGAAGCCTTTAACACCATATATGTAACAGAAGAAGATTTGGAACAGAAAATCCATATGGATATCACATATGAGGATGAATAGAAGATAACAGGAGGATTTATAACCATGGCAAAACGTGGAGGATTTCCGGGAGGAATGCCCGGCAATATGACGAACCTGATGAAGCAGGCCCAGCGGATGCAGCGTCAGATGGAGGAGACGACCAAGGAGCTGGAGTCAAAGGAGTACACGGCAAACGCGGGCGGCGGCGCGGTAAGCGTGACGGTTTCCGGAAAAAAGGAGATTCTTTCAGTCAAGCTTTCGCCGGAGGTCGTGGACCCGGAGGACATTGAGATGCTGGAAGATCTGATCGTAGCGGCCGCCAATGAAGCCCTCAGGCAGATGGAAGCGGACAGCACGGAGGCCATGTCCCGCCTTACCGGAGGACTGGGCGGAGCCTTAGGCGGAGGCTTCCCGTTCTAATGGATTACTACAGCAGTCAGATTACAAAATTAATCGAACAATTATCCAAGCTTCCGGGGGTGGGAGCCAAATCCGCCCAGCGCCTGGCCTTCCATATTATCAATATGCCGAAGGAGCAGGTGGAGGAGCTGGCTGGGGCCATGACGGAAGCGAGGAACCATATCCGCTATTGCCGGGAGTGCTTTACGCTGACGGATCAGGAGCTGTGTCCGATCTGCAGCAGCGATAAGCGCAATCACAAGATGATTATGGTGGTTGAGAACACGCGAGATCTTGCCGCCTATGAAAAAACCGGAAAATACGACGGAGTCTACCATGTGCTCCACGGCGCCATTTCCCCCATGCTTGGAATTGGGCCGGGGGATATTAAGCTAAAGGAACTAATGCAGAGGCTGCAGGCTGATGTGGAGGAAGTGATTATCGCTACCAATTCCAGCCTAGAAGGCGAGACTACGGCGATGTATCTCAGCAAGCTGATCAAACCCACGGGAATAAAAGTTACGAGAATCGCTAGCGGCGTGCCGGTAGGCGGCGACTTGGAATACATAGACGAGGTAACGCTGCTTCGGGCCCTGGAAGGCCGGACGGAGCTGTAGGGCGCGTGAAAGTGGGATAAGGGAGATAGGCAAGATGGATAAATACGAGTTTAATGTTCGGATTGAACAGATTAAAAAGCTGGTAAATAAAGCCGACTATGAGTCGGCCATGAAGATTGCCGATACCATTGACTGGAGGCGGGTGCGCAATGTCAGCATCCTTTCCATGGTATCGTCGATTTATGAAAAAAACGAGGAGTATCAGGAGGCCAAGGACATTCTGCTTCTGGCCTTTGAGCGGGCGCCCATCGGCAAGCGTTTGCTTTATAAGCTGGCGGAGCTGGCGGTTAAGCAGGGGAATACGGGCGAAGCGGAGGACTACTACCGGGAATTTTGCGACCTGGCGCCGGAGGATCCCAGGCAGTATCTGCTGCGCTATATGATTTTAAAGGCAAAGGGAGCTCCCGCTGAGCAGCTGATCCATACGCTGGAGCAGTACTGCAACATTGAGCTGGATGAGAAGTGGATGTATGAGCTGGCTTCCCTTTACAGCAAAACCGGCATGAGCGATCTGTGCGTGCGCACCTGCGATAAAATCATGCTTATGTTTGGCCTTGGAAAATATGTGGAAAAGGCGATGGATTTGAAGCTCCAATACGCCCCCCTGAATAAGTATCAGATGGACCTGGAGGAAAACAGGGATAAATACGAAGCCCGCCTTCGGGAGGTGGAGCAGGAATATGATATGGGAGGCTTTGAGCCGGACAGCCGCAGGCCGGGACGCCCGGAGCGGGCGAAGCGGGTGGATCCCTCCAAGGCTCAGGCTTCCGAAGAAGAGGAAGAAGAGCCGGTTTACGGGGAACGCCAGCCCTACCGTTTTTACACGCGCCCTGAACGCGCGGAGCAGGAGCCTGCTGTGGCGTCCGCTAAGGAGGAAGAGCAGGAGGCTTTGGCGCAGACCGCCGCTTCCGTAGAGTCTCAGGAAGAGCAGGAGAGCGGGATTTATGCCGCAGCCCCCATGGAAGGGACATTGGAAAGGGAGCGGGCCGTGACGGCAGAGCAGACAGGGGCGGTCGAGCAGTCTGAGCCGGAGGAGCGGCCTGAGGCTGTGGAAGAACCGGATTCTGTGGAACCTGTTCTGGAGCCCGGTTCAGAAGAGGCTCAGGAAGAGGAAGCTGCGGTAGGGGAGCCGGCTGTTAAGCCCGTATATGGGAAGGAAGCCCAGACCGAGGAGGCGCTGGCTGCACGGGTTCACGAGGCGGAGGTTCAGGCCAATCTTGCCAGGGAACTGTCGCGCATTTCCGGAGCGGAATTTTCGGAGGAATCCCGCTATGCCCAGACCAGGGTTCTTAAAGATATTCGCAGCTTGAAGGTAAACGGGGAAAATGTGGTGGCGGCCGGCGGCCCTTCAGACCGGGTGGCCAGCCATCTGATGGTAGAGGCGGAGGATCCCGAAGCGGGCCTTGTGATCGCCGTGGATGCGTTAAAGCGGATTCACCGGGAACTGGGGATCAAGAACCAGGCAGCCAAAATCACAGGAGAAAAGCTGAATAAGCGCGGAGTCCTGGCCTTAGCCGATAAGCTGGTGGGAAAGGATTTGATCATCGAGTACGCCGGCGATATGCGGGATGATATGCTGGAAGAGCTGAATCAGCTGATGGACCGGGATGAAACCGGCATGAACGTGGTTTTGATCGACAATAAAGAGCAGCTGGATGCGATTAAGGAGGAATATCCGGGCCTGGCCAAGCGCTTTGAATGCATTGATGGAAATATTCAGTCAAGCCAGCCAAAGCCGCCGATAAAAGAGGAGAAAGCCCCGGAGGCTCCGGTCGGCCCCAAGGCTCCGGCTAAAGCCCCCGAACCGGTCCCCCTTCCCAGAGAGGAAGATGCGCCCAGACCGCAGCGTCAGGCTCAGCCCCAGCCTCAGTACCAGGAAGAAGAGGAGGAATATCCCCAGGAAGAATATTCCGAAGAGGATGAGACTCCGTATCAGCAGGAGCCGGATACGGAAAACGCCGATGACGAGGAAGAAATGGACATCGATGAATTTGCACAGTACGCATGTCAGTATGCCGCAGAGATCGACTGCAGTATTTCCGGAAAGAGTATGCTGGCGCTGTACGAGCGAATTGAAATTATGGAGGAAGACGGAATCCCCCTGACCCGCACCAATGCGGAGGATCTGATTGAGGAAGCGGCGGATAAGGCGGAGCGCCCCGGCCTCGGCAAGCGGATGAAAGGTCTGTTTTCTTCTAAATACGACAAAGAAGGCCGCCTGATTTTGAAAGAAGAGCACTTTATATGAAGCAAATAAAGCTGATCGCATTTGATTTGGACGGCACGGTGCTGGACAGCTTAAAACGGCTGTCCGGCCGTAATCGCGCCGCGCTTAAAGCCTGCGCCGAGAAAGGAATTGTTCTGGTACCGGCAACTGGCCGCGCGGCTGCCGGTATCTCGCCTGCAATCCGGGATATACCGGGGGTTCGCTATGGAATTACCACAAACGGCGGAACAATTACCGATTTAAAAACAGGGGAAATCCTGGACCGGCAGACGATTTCGTGTGAAAAAGCCCTGAGGCTGATGAAGGTGATCAGTCGCTACCACGCGATGTATGACCCTTATATCAATGGCAGGGGCATCACCCAGCCAGAGTTTTATGACCATATGGATGAATTTGGGCTGACGCCGGTGATCCAGGAGATGGTCCGGGCTACCAGGGATGTGGTACCCAATATTCAGGATTATGTAAAGCAGACAGGAGCAGAGGTAGAGAAGATTAATATTTATCTGGCGGATTTAAAGGATCGGGAGCCTTTGCAGCGGGAACTGGAGCAGGAGGAGGGGCTGTCAATTACCTCTTCCCTGTACAATAATCTGGAGGTCAATGACGCGAAAGCCACAAAAGGCCAGGCATTGAAGCGTTTGGCGGATTATCTGAATATCCCGATGGAGGCAGTGATGGCCTTCGGAGATGGCGGCAATGATCTTTCCATGATCCAGGCTGCGGGAACGGGAGTCGCCATGGCCAATGGGTTAGAGACGGTGAAGGCGGCGGCGGATTATATTACCCTGGATAACGATCAGGATGGGGTAGCTTACGCCATTGAAAAGCTAATATTGGGACATTAAAGGAAAGTAAGAATGGAAGAAATGATTTTGGAGCACGGTTTATCCGTGGGGGTAGCCGTGTTTTTGATATGCATGATGCTCTATGGTCATTACAGGGGATTTTTAAAGCAGTGCGTTTCGATCGGAGCTTTCGTAATTACATTAATTGCGGTAAAAGTTGTTTCGCCTTATATGACGGACGCGATTATGTCCAATACGGAGGTGCGGGAGACGATCTCATCCTTTGTGCTGGAGACAGTGGGGCTGGACGAAGAAGCGGAAAGCTTTCTTGGCGAACCATCCATTCAAAGAATGGCGATCGAGCGTCTTGAAATTCCGGAAAGTATAAAAACGGATCTCATTGAAAATAATAACAGCGAAGTGTACCGGATGCTTGGCGTAGACCGTTTCGCGGAATATGTGGGAGCATACGCTGCCAGGCTGGTCTTAAACTGGGTCTGCTCGATTTTTCTCTTTGCCGTTATTTTTATTATACTTCATTTGTTGATCATATGGCTGGACCTTCTTGCGCGCCTTCCGATTCTCTATGGCTTAAATAAAATTGCGGGTACCTTTTTAGGCCTGGCCCAGGGATTGCTTTTAATCTGGATCGGGGCGTTGTTTTTGGAATTATTTTCGGCTACGGAGGTAGGAAGCATGCTCTATGAGCAGGTAGAAGACAGCTTTTGGCTTTCCGCTCTTTATCGGTTCAACCCCATAGCCTTTTTCTTACAGGGGTTGATTCGCGAAATTTTATAAAAAATATATTCAATTCATACAAATGACTGGAAAAGCGGAATCACCAGCTTTCCCCAGTCATTTTTTCAAACCACAAAATATAGATAAAATAAGAAAAACTGGGCATATATAGTGGTATGAAAAATTGTTTAAAAAAATGGTACAAATTTCCTTGACAGGAGGCCAATAAGGTGTTATAGTATACCCACCGTTGAAAAACGGAAATGAGTTCTAAAAAAAGTTGTTGACAGATTCTTCTAAGTATGCTAACATATAAAAGTTGCTGCTGAGCGATCACAACAACAGAACGAA
>CALWQV010000129.1 GCA_944383785.1 uncultured Enterocloster sp.
AAATGGGATCTCTTCTAAGCCCAAGATCAGCTCCTTGGACTGAACCACATTCACAAAGCCCACCGGCATCCCTACAACCAGGGCCGGACGCAGGATTCCTTCCTGTGCCAACTCGTAAAGGCGGATCAGAGCCGTAGGTGCGTTTCCCACCGCGAAGATGCAGGGGATCTGTTCCCGCTCACCCCCTGCTCCATAGAGAGCTGCCGCCTTTTCCATGCTGACGGCAGCCCGGGTGCTTCCCCGCCTTCTGGCCTCCTGGGCCACGTCCTCATCGGACATGAAGGTAAATGCCTCCCCACCCAGCTGCGCCAGCTTGCCTTTATTGATGCCCGACCAGGCCATGCGGGTATCCGTCACAATATGGCAGCCCTTTTTTAAAGCCGCCAGGGCCGCCTTCACTGCGTCCGGGGAAAAGACCAGATTCCGGGCATAGTCAAAATCCGCCGTGGCGTGGATGGCCCGCATCACCACCGGCCTTTCCTCCTGGTTCAGAAAAATGCCCATCTCTTCCAGCTCTTTCCCGATGATCTCAAAACTTTTTGCCTCAATCTCTCCTGGAAGCACCTGTTCCAGCCGGATTCTCTCTTCCTCTTTCATTGGAATCTCCCTCCTTACCTCAGTCCCATCATGGCGTAGATCCGCTCCAGATCCAGGCTTTTTCTTAAGCCCTCCGCCAGCCGGTCATACTGGGCCTGGCGGTAGGCCTCATAATCTTCCTTTAATGGCTTTAAAACCGCGCCCTTTTTTTCCGCCAGAAGCTCCGCAAGCCTAGCCGCCACTCCCGGCCCGTCAAAAATCCCGTGGACGTAGCAGCCGTAAACATTTCCCCGGTTCCACCCCTGCGCTCCCGCCCTCTTTGAGCCGGACTGGGTTTCCATCAGATAAGCCAGGGGACGGCAGATCTCCGGCTCCAGCCGGTAGTGCACCAGCTTCGCCGTATCCGCCGGGCTTCTGCCCCCTGAAATGATGGTTCTTCCCATATGAATCTCATATCCGGAAACGGAAAGACCGGAAAGCCCCTCAAGGCATCCGTCCAACTCCCCAAAAGCTCCCTCCACCCGGGCGAGAACCTTTTCTTTTTCAAAAACCGTGGACAAAGGCAAAAGCCCCATGCCGGCCACAGGCCGCTCCATAGGCTCCCCTTCCACTCCTTCCGGATCCCACAGTTCTTCTCCCAGCATCTGATAGCCGCCGCAGATGCCCCAGATGGGAACCTGGCGGGCCGCCAGCTTTAAAATTTTCCCCTCTAATCCCCGGCTTCGCATCCACAAAAGATCGCTTATGGTATTCTTCGTTCCGGGCAGAAGTACCAAATCCGGCTCTCCCAGCTTTTCCGGTGCGGACACATACCGCACCCTCACCCCATCCAGGGCCTCCAGGGCGGCCAGGTCCGTATAGTTGGAAATCCTGGGAAAGCGGATCACCGCAAGATCCACTGTCCAGGGCTTTGTCCCGCCCTCTCCTTCCAAGCGGCTGCTGAGGCTGTCCTCCTCCTCGATGTCCACCTGCATATAGGGGACCACCCCGGCTACAGGAATCCCGCACAGCTTCTCCAGCATGGCGATCCCCGGCTCTAAGATTGCCGCATCCCCCCGAAACTTATTGACCACCAGTCCCTTGATGCGTTCTCGCTCATCAGGCTTTAAAAGGCTTACGGTTCCGTAAAGCTGGGCAAATACCCCGCCCCGGTCGATATCCCCCGCCAGAAGCACCGGGGCATCGGCCATGGCGGCCATCCCCATATTCACAATGTCCTCCTGGTTTAAGTTGATCTCCGCCGGACTGCCCGCCCCCTCGATGACGATCACGTCATAACGGGAGGCCAGCCGCTCATAGCATTCCCGGATCATGGGAATCAGCTGGCGTTTATAGGCAAAATACTCCCTAGCGCTCATATTGCCCACCGCCCTGCCCCGCAGGATCACCTGGCTTCCCACATCTGTGGTGGGCTTTAAAAGAATGGGATTCATGTCCACATCTGGAACCGTCCCGGCGGCCTCCGCCTGAACCGCCTGGGCCCTCCCCATCTCCAGCCCATCCCTGGTAATATAGGAATTTAAGGCCATATTCTGGGATTTAAAAGGGGCCGTCCGGTACCCGTCCTGGGCAAAAATACGGCACAATCCGGCCGCCAGCAGGCTTTTTCCCGCGCCGGACATGGTTCCTTGTATCATAATCGCTTTCGCCATCTCTACGTTTTACTCCCTTCCTCTACAATCTCCCTTATGGCTTTCAACAGCACCTCATTCTCCTGGGGCAGGCGTACGCAGACCCGGTAAAAGGAGGGATCCAGCCCCTTAAAGTTCCCGCAGCCTCGGATCAAAATCCCCCGCTTTAAAAGCTCCCTTTTCAGCCGCTCCCCCTCCCAGGATTCGGGCGCGCGAAAAAGCAGGAAATTCACATCGGAAGGGTACACCTGAAATCCCAGCTTTTCAAGTCCCTCTTTCAGCTGACTTCTCCCCCGGGCGGCTTGCCTTCCGGCCTGCCTGCGGTAGTCCTCCTCCTTCAAAGCCGCCAGTCCCGCCTCCTGGGCCACAGTGGATACGCTCCAGGGCTGGCGCACCTTTTTTAAGGTCGCCGCTACCTTCTCATCCCCACAGAGGGCATAGCCCAGCCGAAGGCCGGCCATGGCGTAGATCTTGGTAAAAGCCCCCAGGATCACCAGATTTGGAAACTGATCCAATACTGGCGTCAGGGAAACCTTCTCCGGCTCCTCTAGAAAATCTTCAAAGCACTGATCCACCGCCAAATAAATCTGCTCCTTAAGGCACATGCGAGCGATTTCCTCCATCTGCCCCCTTGAAACCGCCCGTCCGGTGGGATTATTGGGATTGCAGAGGAACACCAGCTCCGGCTTGCGCCCAGCCGCGATCTGCCTCTTAAGGGCCTGCTCAAAGCCCTCCTTTGTAAGGGCAAACCCCTCCTTTGGAGGCAGAAAAAATTCATCCGTCTCGCAGCCTGCCGCCCTTAGGGCATGGCCGTATTCCGAAAAAGTCGGGGCTGCGGTCAGCGCCCCCTTAGGCTTTAGGGCCAGGGCCAGGCCGAAAATCAAGTCCGCCGCGCCATTGCCCCACACAATCCGCGCTTCCCGGACGCTCTTTTTTTCAGCCAATGCCCGGCTCAAAGCCAGGCAGCGGCTGTCCGGATAGGAGGCGCACCGCGAAATACTGTCCGCCGCCGCCCGGACCACACCTTCCGGAATCCCCATGGGATTCACATTGACTGAAAAATCCAGCCTTACCGGCTGGCTGTAGATATCGCCTCCATGGGAATCCTCCCTCATGGTTCCATCTTCCTTTCTCACTGTGTATTACCTCAGACAGGAACTCTTTAAAGAGCCAGAAACAGAATCAGCAGCCAGGCCGCCAGGAATAAGGCCTGGGCCCAGTACATCAGCCGGCAGGCCAGCTCTATATCCTCCCAGCGGATGGGCCGCAGATCATCCCCGATCCAGGGCTTATGGTGCAATTTTCCAAAGTACCAGGCGTCCCCTGCCAGCCGCACCCCTAAAGCTCCGGCGCAGGCCGCCTCCCCGTGGGCGGAATTGGGGCTTTTGTGCTTTCTCCGGTCCCGCAGAAAAATCCTCCGAGCCCCGGCCCCGTCGCAGCCCGGCAAAAGGGCCGCCGCCAGGCAAAACAGGCAGCCGGTCAGGCGGGCCGGAAAAAAATTTACCAGGTCGTCAAGCTTCGCCGCCGCCCGTCCAAACTTTAAATAACGCTCATTCTCATAGCCCACCATAGAATCCATGGTATTCACCGCCTTATAGAGATACCCCCCGGCCGGGCCAAAGAGGGCCAGGTAAACCATAGGGGCAATGACTCCATCGGAAGCGTTCTCCGCCACCGTCTCCACTGCTGCCCGGATGATTCCCGCCTGATCCAGAAGGGCCGTATCCCGACCTACGATCATGGAAAGGCATTTCCTGGCCCCTGGGATATCGCCTGCTCTCAGGCGCTCCCCCACCAGGCAGCTCTCCTGCCTCAGATCCTTTGCCGCCAGAAGCTGGGAGCAAAAAAGACTTTGGATCACAATCGGCCAGAACATTCCTTCCGGAAGACGCCACAAAAGAAAGCACAGGCCAAAAGGAACAGACCACCAGAAGAAAACCATGGCTAGCACCAGAAGCCTCCCGGCTCCCCTCTCCCGTCCCGGAAGAAGTGCTCGAAGGAAAGGCTCCAGCCCTCCGATCATCTTTCCCATCAGTCGTACCGGATGGGGCAGCCACCGTGGATCTCCCGCCAGACGGTCCCAGATGCAGGCCAAAAGCAGCGTCAGGCCGTTGATTTTTAAATACATTCCCAGGATGTCCATCATTTTTTCCCTTCTACTGAATCCTCTGTCCCAGGCCGCAGGTTACCCGCCAGACCTGATCCGCCTGACGGGCCATCCGGCACAGAAGCCTTCCCGTTTCTTCCCGTATGACGCGCAGTTTTGGGTCTAAGGGGACGATGCCGCAGCCGGTTTCATCTGCTGTCACCACCCGTTCCGGCCTTCCCTCCATCATCTGCTCCGCCAGGCGGGAAAGGTCTGCCTCCGCCTGGCCTCTCAGGGCCCGCTCCACGAATAAGTGGAAGTTACGGACAAACTTCCCCTCAAGCATCTCTTCAAGGGAAGCATTACCCCCATCCGTCCACCGGGGCTTTTCCCCCTGGGAAAACATGGCCTCCGCAAATTCTTCCTTTCCCTGAAAGCTTCCGCCAATGATCAAAATCATCTCGTCTCTCCTTCTAAATACAGTTAAAAATCAGCGCCCACCATATGCCCCCAGCCTCGGCCGTCTGGAGAAACCATCCCGCCAGATCGCCGGTAATTCCTCCAAATTCCTTCATGCTCATACGGCGGTACCAGAAAAATACCGCGCCCTGGACTCCCAAAAGCCCAGTAGCAAATAAAACACCGCCGCTCCCCCCAAGCTTCCAGGCAAGGAGAACCGACGCCGCCAGCCAGACAGACAGACACACTGCCGCCGCCAGACGCTTTGCCTCATCGGAAAAGGTGGCGGCCAGGCCGCTTGATTTGGCGCACGGAAAAAATACCACCGAAAAGCCGCTGAGGGCCCGCTCCATCACAAAAACCGGCGCCAGAAGAAACAGTGTCTCACGCCTGGAAAGCTCGATCATAGCCCCGGCTTCCAAAAGCAAATACACAGCGCAGGCGATGACGCCGAAGGCCCCCACATGGGAATCCTTTAAAATTACCAGCTTCCTCTCCCGTTCTCCCCAGGAGGAAAGGGCGTCCCAGGTATCCAAAAAACCGTCCATATGGATGCCGCCGGTTATAAGAATTGGAAGTATCACACCCACTATTCCGGTTATTTCCGGCCCAAATTTCAAGATTTCCGCCACTTTTATCCATATAATCAGGAAAATTCCAATCAAAATTCCCACAATCGGAAACCAGCACATAACGTATCCCATCCGCTCCCTGCTCCACTTTATCACGGGAACCGGAATACGGGAATACATGGAAAGGGCAATCAGCAGAGAATAGAGCCCATTCATACCGGCAGCCCTCCTTTTTTGTTTTGCTTTAGGATCACCGGTATTCCGGCCACCGTCTCCACCACCTGATCCGCCATCGCTGCCAGACGGCAGTTCACCCGCCCCAGCAGCCGCATATAGCTTCTGGTTCCCTCGTCATAATCCCCGCCGTCCTGATCCACCTGCCCGGTCACAACCACAAGAAGGCTGCACTGGGCCGCCAGAGAGCCGATCCCCGCAAGAATTCGTTCCTCACATTCTCCGTCCCCCTCAAAAAGCTCGTTGGCCGTCAGATTGGTAACGCACTCTAACAGAACCGCCGTCTGCTCCGGCGGAGTAAAAAGCCGGATCTGCTCCAAATCCCGCTGTGCCTCGATGGTGGAAAATCCCTTTCCCCGGCGCTGTGCCTGGTGGCGCAGGATTCGCTGCCGCTCCTCCCGGCCCCAGACCTTCATGGTGGCGATATAGTAGCGGCAGGGCAGCCCGGAGAGAACTGCCCGGTCTTCCGCGTATTCCGATTTTCCGCTGCCGCTGCCGCCTGTTACCATCAGGATCATGGTTCTTCCCCCTTCCATCTATATCAGGTGCTGGTACTGCTCTACATTTATCTCTTCAAAGGAGCTCATGGAGCAGTATACCTTGCTGGCCATATCCAGCAGAGGCAGCAGGGCCGCCGCTCCTGTCCCCTCTCCCAGACAAAGTCCCGCCGATATGGCAGGCTTCAGCCCTAGGGCCGTGAGGGCAGGGTTTCCCCCCGGCTCCGCCGGGGCGTGGGAGGCCAGCAAATAATCCCCCAGCTGGGGGCAAAGTTTCACCGCCAAAAGGGCCGCGCTGCAGCAGATGAGCCCGTCCAGGATCACCGGGATTTCCAAAGCCCCGCAGCCGATGTAAAACCCTGCCAATCCACCTATGTCAAATCCTCCCACCTTGCTCAGCACATCAAGGGGATCCGCCGGATCCGGTTGGCGCAGGCGGATGCCCTCCCTTACAGCGCAGACCTTACGCTGGTAACCCGGCGTATCCAGCCCCGCTCCCCGGCCCGTCACCTTCTCCGGAGGCAGATTTAAGAGAACTGAGATTACCGCGCTGCTGGTGGTGGTATTTCCGATGCCCATCTCCCCGGACCCGGCCAGACGGATTCCCATTTCCTGAAAGCGCTCTGCGGTCCAGATTCCCGCCTCCATCGCTTCCACCGCCTGTTCCCTGGTCATGGCGGGCTCCTTTAAAAAATTTTTTGTGCCTGGGGCTACTTTTCGGTT
>CALWQV010000130.1 GCA_944383785.1 uncultured Enterocloster sp.
CGGATGTACAGGTGATCACATGGGAAGCGATCTCCGGCGACAGGGTCACGGTAGGGATGTGCTTCTTCCCGTGGAAGATCAGATCCGAATGAATCTCGTCGGACACGATCAACACCTGATGACGGATACAGACTTCGCACATTCTGGTCAGCTGCTCTCTGGTCCACACGATCCCCAGGGGATTGTGCGGGTTGCACAAAAAGAACATCTTGGCCTCAGCGGCCTTCTTTTCGAAGTCCTCCCAATCGATGACCCACTCACCATTCTTTTCCTGTAAAGGCGACTCCACCACCTGGCGTCCCCAGCTTTCCGTCACATCGTAGAACTCGGAATAAACCGGCGTCTGGATCAGGACTTTTTCATCGGGCTTTGCAAAAATATTCACCATTGATGACATAGCCGGAACAACACCCAGGGCGAAGCTGATCATGCTCTTGTCGATCTCCCAGCCATTGCGGCGCTTCTGCCATCCGCAGACCGCTTCGTAGTAGGAAGCAGGGCGGGACGTATATCCCCATACTCCTTCCTCCGCTTTTTTCTTCGCAGCGTCAATGATGGGCTGCGCCGTCCGGAAATCCATATCCGCGATCCACATAGGAATCACATCCTTGGTTCCGAATTTCTTTTCTCTCTCGTCATATTTGGCCGAACGGTTCTGTTCACGGTCAATGACTTCGTCGAAATTGTACTTCATTTTTCCCTCCATTCTCTGCAGTCACGCAGCTTTCTATATCCTAAAAATGAGAGGATACAACTCACACTTTTATAACAAGCAAGTTACGTGCCAACTTTTCTTTTATCAAAATCTTAACGTTTTTTCAAGACTTTTTATATTTTATTTATATTTATGTTGTGAATTTCCTTATATTATCTGGTTAAAATATGGTTAATTGGTTATACTGTCATGATTTTCCCATATTCTTTGACCAGTTTCTGTGATTCGGCTTCCGCCTCTTCCCCTGGTTACTTTTACAATTCCTTCCTGCTCCATTTTTTGGAGTAAGTCGCGGATCTCCTTCTGAGAGATCGGCAGTTTCCGTTCCCTGGCTTTTTTCAGGATCGTCTCCCGACCGATGAGCCTTCCCTCCCCCGCAGCCCAGTAAAGCTGCTCCAACACAAACCAAAATTCCGGGCTGCCATAGGCTTTTTCGATTCCGCCCTCCATTTTCTGACCGTACTTCTCTTTTCTGATCTCATCCCCCTTTTCTCCGGAAGGCGCTTCCCGGGCCAGGGAGCGCAGGAAAGTAGGGGGAAGGTCTTCGATGCGGATCACCCGCTGTCCCATAAAGCTTAAATATTCCGCCACATTCTGCAGCTCCCGAACGTTTCCCGGCCATCCGTAGCGAAGGAAAATATCACGCACTTCCTCTGAAAGAGTGAATTTTCCTCCAGCCCGTTCCCGAAACTGCTCCAGCAGAAGGAACACATCATCCCCTCTCTGGCGCAGGGGAGGAATCTGTACCGGAAGGGCATTCAGGCGGTAATACAGATCCCGCCGGAAGCTCCCCTTCTCCACCATCTCTTCCAGGGATTCATTGGTGGCCGCTACAATCCGCACGTCCACATTAATAATCTGATTTCCTCCTACCCGCATCACCTCCTGCTCCTGAAGCACACGAAGCAGCTTCACCTGCATGGCGGGGCTCATTCCTTCTACCTCATCCAAAAACAGGGTTCCGGTATGGGCGAACTCAAAAAGTCCGGGCCGCCCGCCCTTTTTCGCGCCGGTGAAAGCGCCCTCTTCATAGCCGAAGAGCTCGCTCTCCAAAAGATTTTCCGGCATAGCCGCTACATTGATGGCCACAAAGGGCGACTGACTTCTGGCGGATGCATGGTGAAGGGCATGGGCCATCAGCTCCTTTCCGGTACCCGTCTCCCCCACCAGGAGCACCGGAAGCTCAGAGGCGGCCATCTGCTTTAATATTTCCCTGGCCCTGTCCATGGCAGGAGAATTTCCCGTAATATCCGCAAAGCTGTATTTAGAACGGTAGCCATTATGACGCAGCTGGCCCCGCAGCTCGTTCTGCCGTTTTTCCAGCTCATTAAAACGCTGAAGCGTCGCGAAGGCTCCGATGCATTCCCCCTGGTGGAGTACCGGGGTCACGGTCATATTAATATTGGCGGAACCGATGCGGATCAGCCGCGGCTGGGAGGGAACTCCCTCCTTGATGGTTTTTTCAAAGGGAATGTAGGGAAAAATGTCCCCGGCATTCTTTCCTGCGGCCTCCGAAAACTTCACCCCGGTAATATCTCGGGCCATCCGGTTACAGGCAAAAATTTTCCCCTCCTCACCCACTCCTACCAGCCCCTCGTCCAGAATTTCCAGCAGGATGTCAAAGCGGCTTTCCAGCCTGCGGGAGCGGAGGAACATTTGTTCAAAGCTGTAGTTCTGGGTCGCCATGGATTTCATGTACGCCTGAAACCGCCGTTCCTCCAGCAGGCTTTCCATCTCCAGGCGGATCGCCATCTCGATCATAGTAGCGGGAGCGCAGGGCCGGTGGCCGATGTTAATCACCTGCTCCAGCCCAGGAGGCACTAGCTCCGTCTCGTCAGGAGTAACCGCCACCTGTACCCCTTCCGGCAGAGGCGAATCCGGGCCGTAGGGAACAAACCGCAGCTGGGTCACTCCAAGCTGTTCCAACTGAGTTACCGCCTCACGGGCCATCTGCTCCGTAGCGTTTACAAAAAGAACGCGGGTTCCTTTTGGGATTGCCTTCAAGCTCTGGATCACCTTTTTGGCGAAGGTTACCTGAACCTCCACCACCTGCCCGTCCGAAGGCACATATTGTCTGGTTTCCTCTGTTTCCTTAAAGGCGTCCGTAGACACCAGGTAGAGATCCGAGGGCCTGATTTTTTTCACCGACTGATCCCCGGTGCTGTAGGCGTAAACCCTGACCCGGTCCCCGAACAGCTCCTGCACCTGCCTGGCGTAGAAACGGCCGGATCTGGGAATCAGCGTTATAACGGATATGTTTTTTTCCACCATTTCATGTCCTCCTTCCAACGGCAGAAGGCGGCTGCTTTTTCAGGCAGCCGCCTTCCGTTCATTCCCTTTCAGCTACACGCTTCTGGCCTTAAACTCCCTCGCCGGGCTTCAGTCCATCCGGGATAGGGCAAATGTAAACGCCTCCCGTCTCTTCCAGAAGCTCTTTTTTCGCCTGCTCCGCTAAAGACGGCTCCTCATAGGCTCTGGCGCATGCCAGCGCAATGGCCCGCGCGGTAGCCTGGGCCGATTTATCTCCGATGGACGTACCGATCTGGGCTGTAAACTGCCAGGTATGATCGCCTGTTCCCTGACAGATTCCCGCCACCATATACTGGCCTGTAGGCGCGATATGGCTTACATCTCCTACGTCTGTGGAGCCGGGCATCACGATCTGACGCACCTGGTCGCTGTAGGGTTCGATCGCGGTATTCAGGGGCCGCATGGCAAACTCTTCCTCGCTGATGCCGTTGATCTTCGCTCCGGCGGCAATGGCTTTCCGGCGATCCTCCTCGGGCATCGCTTCCAAAAACTTCCGCGCGATGGCGTACTCTTCCTCGCCAAATTCCGGCCCTCCAAGAGCCTCAAAGGCGTCCGCCAGCAGCTTGGAAGCAGTGGGATTGGGAATATAGTCATTCAACCCTCCCAACACGCGGATGTTTACCTCTGTCTCCGTCATCAGGGCCGCTCCCTGGGCAATCTTTTTAACGCGTTCCAGCACTTCTCCGCACTGGGATAAGCGAGGCCCGCGCACATAATACAGAAGAGAGGCGTGATCCTGCACCACATTGGGTGCTTCTCCGCCGCAGTCTAAGTAGGCGTAATGAAGCCTGGTAGAGGTGGGCACATGCTCCCGCAGATAGTTCACGCCCACGTTCATCAGCTCGCAGGCATCCAGGGCGCTGCGGCCCTGTTCCGGAGCGCTGGAGGCGTGAGAGCTGCGGCCTTTAAAATCGAAGCGAACCGCGTAATTGGCGATAGCTCTCGGGAAATTGGTATTAGCGTCCTGGGGATGCCAGGAAAAGCACAGATCCAGCCCATCAAAGCAGTGTCCCTTGGCCATAAAAGCTTTTCCAAATCCTGTTTCTTCCGCCGGACAGCCAAAAAGCTTCACCGTTCCGGAAAGCCCCTGTTCCTTCAGATATTCTTTTACCATCAAAGCGGCTCCTACTGCTCCGGCTCCCAAGGCGCTGTGTCCGCAGCCATGGCCGTAGTCCTGTCCCTCAATAGGGCAGTGCACAGCCTCGCCAGCCTTCTGGCTTAAGCCGGGTAAGGAATCATACTCCGCCAGGATACCGATCACCGGGCCGCCGCTGCCATAGGAAGCCACAAAGGCCGTCTCAATGCCCGCCGCCCGGTCCTCAATCTCAAATCCCTCCGAGCGAAGGACTTCCTTCAGCTTCGCGGCACTCTTAAACTCATGGTAGCCGCTCTCCGCGTACTCCCAGACCGTGTGGTTGATGTCCGCAATGATTTCATTCTTGGTTTCCGCGATTCTGCGGATTCTCTCTTGGCTGTTCATACAAACCCCTCCTCATTTTTCTCACAAAATTTATCGGTTTTCCACAAGAGAATTAAATCATCCATAGTATAAGTTATCTCGCACCGCCATGTCAATAGATATTTTATGCCCTCTTCCTTCGCGGCAAAAAACTGCCGCCCGGAGACTTAAGACCCCCAAAGCGGCAGTTTCATTCTTTTGCGCCTGAATCATCGGGAGAAACAGGCGCGTTCTGCAAGGTTTTATCTCCCCTCCCTTCATCATATACAACGTCCCTTCTTTATCTTTTCCCCATCACTCTTTGTACTTTTTTCCAAACAATTCCAATCCACAAAATCAGCAGCTCACCTTTCCCGTAACCTCTTTCTCCTTTACATCCACTAAAATAATATCCTCCCCTACCTGGCAAATATCCTGATAGGGAATGATGTACTCCTTTTCCCTTCCCAAAAAGCCGCAAAAACAGCCCGGTCCCGGCACGATCAGAGCCAAAAGGCAGCCGGTCTTCATGTCAAAATCCACATCCCCAGCAAAGCCCAGGCGTTTGCAGTCCTTTACATTAATGATCTCCTTTTGTTTCAGCTCGCTGATCCGCATCCTGCACCGCCCTATTTGAATCTTAAAACAATATATGTGAGCAGCTGTCCCCTCATGCGGATATGCGCAAAAAGGGGACTGATTTTACAGTCCCGCTCTCAAATCATCGTAAAAATGGTAAACCGTACAGAGGAAATAGGGCGTAATCCACAATACGCCGATTCCGCCGGACATAGCCCCGAGAATCCACCATCCCGTAAAACTCAAATTCAGGCAAAACAGCTTCCACCTGTGCCTCCTGGTCAGACGCAGGCTCTCCCCTACACATTGAAGGGGCCCCAGCTCCGGGCGATCCATCAGCGTATAGGCCGAAAGGCCCAGAAACAAAAACACGATCACTCCGCTCACATAAAGCCACAAAAACGCCGCCGCGCCGATCAGGCCCTGAAGCAGAAACAGCCCCGCTCCCGCTGGATACATCGTCGCTAAAAGGCGCTGCAAAATCAGCGCCGCCCAGTATGGAACCTTAAAGAGAAGATTTACTAGAAAAGCGATCAGTTCAAGCACGATCAGCTTCCAGGCCACCTGAGCTTTTAATCCATATCCAAGGTCCCGAATCGAGATATCCTCTCCCCGGGTCGCCTTTCTTGCCTGATAGACGATTCCGCCATTCAGAAGGCAGCTCAGCGCCAGCGCTGCAAGTATCAAAAACGCCACAAAAATCGCCCACAGAATTAATCCGGCCTCCGCAAAGCCAACCGGCAGACCTCCAACAGCCGCAGCCGCGCCTGCCCCCGTTATACTAACCGCCAGAAACGTCACCAAAACCAAAACTGCGGCCGACAGCACCAAGGATTTCATCACTCCCGCCGCCGCCATGGTTCCCAGCTGACCCGCCATGGAAATCCTGGCCATACGGCGGTAATCTGAAGCTTTCTTCATCCGTATCACCTCCAGCCAAGCTGCGTGCTGATGTTCAGCATATTCACCGCGTTCAGGAAAAGGAGCAGAAGAACCGAAAGCACCGCCAGCGCCGCGCCTACACAGGAAAGCGCCAATCCAACCTTTGCCTGGGTGTCCATCGGCCCGTCCTGTCTGGAAAGAAGGGCAAAGATAATACCCAAAGCGCCGAACGCAATGCCCGCGTATCCACAGCAGCAGCAAAGAAGAGAAAGGATTCCCATAACCAAAGAGGCGATGGACATGCTCCGATTTCCGGAAGCCGTCCGCGCCGCGTTAGCCCTATCCCGTGATGGCTGGCCATATGCAGCCTGGCCGCCGGTAGTCTGCCCATCAGCGGCCTGCCCGCCGGCATTCTGGCGGCCCGCCTCCTCATCCGTTCCCTGCCAGGGGCGTCCTAACTGCTCCGGCTGTTTCTTTTCATCCTCCGGCACCGACTCCATACGGGGCGCCTCTGGAGCCTCATCAAACGCTTCCGAAGTCCCAGCGGGCGCTTCCAGAACCTCTGGGGCTGGCTCTGAGCCTTCCGTGATCGGATTGCGTAAATTTTCGTTTTCCCCTGACTTAAGGGGATCTATCTGCAGATCGGTCTGCTCCAGACCGTTCTTTTCTTCCTCCATTTGATCTTCTCCTTCCATGTATTATGCTTACACCAAGTGCTCATAGTATGCTCTGCATGACTCGCACTAGGCTCGTGTAAGACCTCGCCAAGTGCTCATAGTATGCTCT
>CALWQV010000131.1 GCA_944383785.1 uncultured Enterocloster sp.
ATCCACAACACATGTATGATACCAGAAACTCTCAAAATTTGCAAGCGAAAATAACAAAAAATTTATTTCTTTTTTTCAGAAAATAGTGTATACTGTGTCTAAGAACACGGCAAAAGAGAGGGGGCGCCCATATGAAAGGGACCATCAGCAGTCAGCTGGGCGAGGTTCGGATCGGACCGGATGTGATTGCATTGTATGCGGGCATGACCGCGGTAGAGTGTTTTGGAATTGTGGGGATGGCTGCCATCAGCATGAAGGACGGCCTGGTAAAGCTTTTGAAGAAGGAGAGCCTGACCCACGGTATTAACGTGCAGATTCTTGACAACAAGATTTCTGTTGACTTCCATGTAATCGTGGCTTACGGCGTCAGTATTTCTGCGGTCTGCGATAATCTGATCGAAAGCGTTAAGTATAAGCTGGAGGCATTTACCGGCATGGAAGTAGATAAGATCAACGTCTATGTAGAGGGCGTTAGAGTGATTGATTAAGGAGGAAACGACCTGTGGTTACCAATAGGATAGACGCCGCCATGTTTCAGCGTGCCTTTCTGGCTGCGGCGAAGCGCTTGGAGGCGAAGAAAGAGTGGATTAACGAATTAAACGTTTTTCCAGTACCGGACGGCGATACCGGGACCAATATGACGCTGACCATTATGTCGGCGGCTAAGGAGGTTGCCGGATTGGAGCAGCCGGATCTTAAGACATTGGCCAAGGCCGTTTCCTCCGGCTCCCTAAGAGGGGCCAGGGGAAATTCAGGGGTGATTCTTTCCCAGCTTCTCAGGGGGTTTACGAAGGAGATACAGGAAGCGGGACAGATCGATCCCCAGATACTCTCACGGGCCATGGTCCGGGGGACGGAGACGGCGTACAAGGCGGTGATGAAGCCGAAGGAAGGCACTATTTTGACCGTTGCCAGAGGGATGTCCGAGAAGGGCGCTGAACTTGCGGAGCAGACAGAGGATATTCTGGAGATGATCCGAGGGGTGATCGAGGCCGGTGAAGAGGCCCTGCGCCAGACGCCGGAGCTGCTTCCGGTTTTGAAGGAGGCCGGGGTGGTAGACTCCGGCGGCCAGGGGCTGATGGAAGCGGTGAAGGGCGCTTTCGACGGCTTGACCGGAAAGGAGATGGATTTATCCATTGAAGAGGCCCGGCCGGTTGTGAGAGCGGCCGCCCAGACGGCTTCTGGGGAAGAGATCCGCTTCGGCTACTGTACAGAATTTATTATTAATCTGGAGAAAGAATTTTCAGAAGAGGAAGAGCTGAAGCTGAAGGATTATTTTTCTTCTATCGGGGACTGCGTGGTGGTGGTTTCGGATGATGAGATCGTAAAGGTTCATGTCCACACCAATCATCCGGGGCTTGCCTTTGAAAAGGGCTTAACCTACGGCTCCCTGTCCAGGATGAAGGTGGACAACATGCGGGAAGAGCATGAGGAACGCCTGATTCAGGGTGCAGAGAAGGTCGCGGCTAAGCAGGCCGCAGAGAGGCGAACGGAGCCTGCGCCGAAGGAGAAGGATTATGGCTTTGTGGCTGTTTCCAGCGGGGAAGGACTGGGAGAGATTTTCTATGGAATCGGGGCGGATCTGATTATAGAAGGCGGCCAGACCATGAATCCCAGCACGGAGGATCTGTTAAACGCTGTAGCCAAGGTCCCGGCCCGCACCATTTTTATCTTGCCCAATAATAAGAATATTATTATGGCGGCCCAGCAGGCGGCGGGACTGGCGAAGGAGAAGAATGTGATCGTCATTCCCTCCAAGACCATTCCCCAGGGGATTACGGCTCTGGTGAACTTTATGCCGGATCTGCCGGCCCAGGAGAATACGGAGAATATGATCCGGGAGATGGGGCATGTAAAGACCATCCAGGTGACCTACGCGGTGCGCAGCACTGTGATCGACGGAAAGGAGATTCACGAGGGCGACCGCATCGGCATCGGGGATCAGGGGCTCCTGGCAGTGGGGACTACCGCAGAGGAGACGGCCCTTGCCTCCTTAAAGGAGCTGGTGGATGATGACAGCGAGCTGATCACCATCTATGCCGGCGGCAGCGTATCAGAAGAGGAAGCCGGCCAGCTGGCCCAATTGGTTAAACAGCAGTTTCAGGCTGTGGAGGTAGATCTTCAGCAGGGGGACCAGCCGGTTTACGATTACCTCCTCTCAATTGAGTAAGTTATTTAAAAGTAAAGGAGCATAAATTATGAATGAAATGATGAATCAATCCTATTCAAAAGCTGGTTTTTACAGCGAATCTCTTGGAAGGTATACGGCCAAAACCTTTGGCTGGATGTTTGCCGGCCTTCTGATAACCTTTGGCGTGGCCTTCGGCATGGCTATAACGGGCGCTATTTTTTACGTTTTCACCGTTCCTGCGTGGCCTTATCTGCTGCTGGCTGCGGAGCTGGGCGTGGTGATCTATCTTTCCGCCCGCATTGAGAAGATGAGCGTGGGAATGGCCAGAGCCATGTTCTTTATCTACTCCGCTTTGAACGGTGTGGTATTTTCCGCTTACTTCTTCCTGTTTGACGTGATGATTCTGGGCGGCGTATTCCTGATCACCTCCCTCTTCTTCGGCATTATGGCCCTCATCGGCTACTTTGGAAATATTAATTTCAGCGCCATCCGTCCCTTTATGATGGGAGGATTGATTTTCCTCTGCCTATTCTGGCTGTTAAGCATTTTTATCAATCTGAGCCAGTTTGAGACGACGGTATGCACCGTAGGCATTTTCATTTTCCTGCTGTTTACCGCCTATGACACGAAGAAGATCCAGGCCTACTACCAGCATTTTGGAAGCGCTCCTGAGCTGGCCCAGAAGGCGTCGATTTTCGCTGCTCTTCAGCTGTATCTAGATTTCATCAACCTGTTCATCTACATCCTGCGGATTGTGGGAAACCGTAAGAACTAAGACTCAGATCAGAGAGAGGGATGTCATATGTTGATTGGAGCATTGGAAGCGGGCGGTACGAAGATGGTCTGCGCGGTTGGAAAGGAAGATGGAACCATACTGGAGCAGGTTTCCATCCCCACCAGCACGCCGGAGGAAACTATGCCCCGGATTTTGGAATATTTTTCGTCAAAGGAGATTAAAGCCCTGGGAGTGGCTGCTTTTGGACCAGTGGATGTAAATCCCGCCTCTCCCTCATACGGCTGTATTTTAGATACTCCTAAGATTCCCTGGCGGCAGTTTGACCTGCTGGGCAGTTTGAAGGAGAAGATTCATGTGCCCATGGGGTTAGATACGGATGTAAACGGTTCCTGCCTGGGCGAGATGACCTACGGCTGCGCTAAGGGGCTGGACAGCGTGATCTATATCACCATCGGCACTGGTGTAGGAGTGGGTGTCTGCTCCGGCGGCAGGCTAGTTCACGGGATGCTTCACCCAGAGGGCGGCCATGTGCTTTTGACCCGCCACCCGGAGGATCCCAATGGAGGCATCTGCCCTTATCACCCCAACTGCCTTGAGGGCTTTGCCAGCGGTCCCTCCATTGAGGCTCGTTGGGGAAAGAAGGCGGTGGACTTAAAGGATAATCCCAAGGTATGGGAGATTGAAAGCTTCTACATCGCCCAAGCCCTTGTGGACTACATTATGATCCTGTCGCCTCAGAAGATTATCCTGGGCGGCGGCGTGATGCACCAGGAGCAGCTATTCCCCCTGATCCGCGGGAAGGTGAAGGAGCTGATCGGCGGTTACTTGAATACGCCGGAGCTTCGCGACCTGGATCAGTACATTGTTCCCGCCAGTTTAGGTGGAGATCAGGGCATCATGGGCTGCATTAAATTGGGACTGAACGCCTTATGCTGAGCCGCGAACCCATCGGCTCTCTGAAAGGGATCGGAGAGAAAACTGCAAAACTATATGAGAAGCTGGGGATTTTTACGGTGGGGGATCTGATTTCCTATTACCCCAGATCATACGAGATTTACGGCCTGCCGGTTCCCATCGGCAGCCTGAAGGAGGATACGGTGTGGGCCGTATCCTCTATTTTAACAAAAGCACCGGATCTTGTGCGGTTTAACCGGATGCAGATGGTAAGCGCACACATAAAGGATCTGACCGGCTCCCTACAGCTTTGCTGGTACAATATGCCCTATATGCGGCAAAACTTAAAGCCCGGCGTACCCTATGTGTTCCGGGGACGGGTTGTGCGCAAAAGAGGGCGGCTTGTGATGGAGCAGCCGGAGGTTTTTTCGCTGGAGGATTATAAGGAGCTGGCCCCCTCCATGCAGCCGATTTATGGACAGACCAAAGGACTGAGCAATAAGGCCATCGTAAAGGCTCAGCGCCAGGCCCTTGCCGGGCGGGTGCTGGAGCGGGAATACATGCCGGAATCCATCCGCAAGGCCCACCAGCTGGCGGAGATCAATTACGCGGTGGAGCAGATCCATTTTCCGGAGGATCAAAACCAGCTTTTCTTTGCCAGAAAGCGGCTTGTTTTTGATGAATTCTTTTTCTTTTTGATCGGGGTGCGCAGGCTGAAGGAGGCCAGAAAGGATCAAAAATCCGATTACCGGATGAAGCCTGTCCCTCAGGTTTTAAAGTTTCAGGAGTCGCTGCCCTATGAGTTGACTGAGGCCCAAAAGCGGGCCTGGAAGGAGATTGAAGGAGATCTTAAGAGCGGTCTGGTGATGAACCGCCTGGTTCAAGGCGATGTAGGCTCCGGAAAGACGATTATCGCCCTGCTGGCCCTTTTGACGGCTGCTTTAGGCGGCTACCAAGGCGCATTAATGGCCCCTACGGAGGTTCTGGCAAAGCAGCATTTTGAATCCATAACCGCGATTCTTAAAGAGCAGGGGCTTCCGGTGCGGACCGTGCTGGTGACCGGCTCCATGACCATAAAGGAGAAGAGGGAGGCATACCGGCAGATTAAGGAGCATGAGGCGGATCTGGTGATCGGGACCCATGCCCTGATTCAGGAAAAGGTGGAGTATGACCGGCTGGCCCTGGTGATTACCGATGAGCAGCACCGTTTTGGAGTGGGGCACAGGGAGCGTTTTTCTGAAAAAGGGAAAGCGCCCCATGTGCTGGTGATGAGCGCCACGCCGATTCCAAGAACTCTGGCTATCATCCTTTACGGGGATTTGGATATCTCCGTCATCGACCAGCTGCCTAAGGGAAGGAGCCCCATTAAAAACTGTGTGGTTGACCCCGGCTGGCGGCCCAAGGCCTATGACTTTATCCGCCGTCAGGTGGAGGCGGGCCATCAGGCTTATGTGATCTGCCCCATGGTGGAGCCCAGCGAGCTTTTGGAGGCGGAAAATGTCCTGGATTATACGAAATCCTTAAAGAAGGCGCTGCCATCCTCCATCCGGGTGGAGTATCTCCACGGGCGGATGAAGGGGAAGGAAAAAAATAAGATTATGGAGGATTTTGCCGCAGGCGAGATCCAGGTTCTGGTATCCACCACTGTGATCGAGGTGGGGGTGAACGTCCCCAACGCCACGGTGATGATGATTGAGAACGCCGAGCGTTTTGGCCTGGCCCAGCTCCACCAGCTGAGAGGGCGGGTGGGACGGGGAAAGGCCCAATCCTACTGCATCCTGGTCAACTGCTCCAAAGAAAAGGGAGCCGGTGACCGTCTGGAGATTTTGAATCAGTCCAACGACGGCTTTTACATCGCTTCCCAGGATTTGAAGCTTCGGGGACCGGGGGATATATTCGGTATACGCCAGAGCGGGGATCTGGAGTTTCGACTGGCGGATATTTTCACGGACGCCGCTCTTTTAAAGGAAGCCTCCCAGGAGGTCAACCGGATTCTGGATCAGGATCCCGGTCTTGAAGCTGAGGAATTTGCGGAGCTAAAAAAACGGCTGGATTTGGACCTGGGAGACCGCTATGAGAAATTAAACCTGTAACCATTTTTCCGAAAGGAGTGTAAAACATATGAATGAGACTTTACAGACCATTTTTACAAGAAGAAGCATCCGCAGCTTTACGGATCAGCCGATTTCCAAGGAGTACCTGGATCTTTTGGTTCAGGCCGCCCTCTGCGCTCCCAGCGGCATGGGGCTGCAGACCTGGCAGTTTACGGTGGTGAGCAGCCGGGAGAAGATTGACCGGCTGGCCCAGGTCATCGGCAAGACCTTAAACCGGGAAAACTATGATATGTACCGCCCGGCGGCCCTGATCATTCCTTCCAATGAGAAGGAAAGCCGCTTCGGAAAAGAGGATGACGCCTGCGCGATGGAGAATATTTTCCTGGCCGCCCATTCCCTGGGCATTGGTTCCGTGTGGATCAACCAGCTCCAGGGCATCTGCGACGAGTCTGCAGTTCGGGAGGTTTTAAGGGAGCTTCAGATTCCCGACAGCCATGTGGTTTACGGCCTGGCCGCCCTTGGGTATGCCGCCGGTCCGGTGAAGGAGAAGGAG
>CALWQV010000132.1 GCA_944383785.1 uncultured Enterocloster sp.
GATGGAGCTGGGGCTGGGGTATCTGTCCTTAGACCGGGCCGGTTTTACCCTGTCCACCGGGGAGCGGCAGCGGATGCAGCTGGCCCGGGCGGTGCGCAACCGGACAACGGGAGTGCTCTACGTGCTGGACGAGCCTTCCATCGGCCTTCATCCCTCCAATATCACCGGACTTTTGCGGGTGATGGAGGATCTGGTGGCAGACGGAAATTCGGTTCTTTTGGTGGATCACGATACTCAGATTCTCGCTAAAGCCGACTGGCTCATTGAGATGGGCCCCCAGGCGGGAGCCGACGGCGGCCGGGTAGTAGCGGAGGGAACTATTGCGGATATTGAAAAGAATCCCCATTCCCTCATCGGCCCCTTCCTGGCCGGAAGGCGCCAGGTGCGGGTCAACCCTACACTTGGTCAGGAACGAAAAGACGAGCTGTTTAAAGCAGGCTCCATCCATCTTGCCACCGGTCCCATCCATACGGTAAAACCCCTTCAGGTGGATATTCCGAAAGGGAAGCTTACAGTCGTCACCGGCGTTTCCGGTTCCGGTAAGACCACGCTGATTTTGGAAAGTCTGGTTCCGGGCCTTCAGGCGGCCATAGAGGGGAGCCGGCTTCCGAAGCATGTGCTGGAAATAAAGGTCGAGGGCATCGCCCATGTAAAGCTCATTGACGCCACCCCCATCGGCATCAACGTCCGCTCCACCGTGGCCACCTACGCCAATGTCCACGATGAGCTGCGAAAGATCTACGCCCGCACAAAGGAGGCCAAAACGGCGGGATTCAAGGCGGGAGATTTTTCCTACAATACGGGAAAGCTGCGCTGTCCGGTCTGCGACGGCACCGGCGTCATCAGCCTGGACGTTCAATTCCTTCCCGATGTGCAGATCCCATGCCCGGACTGCCGGGGAGCCCGCTATGGGAAGGAGGCAGAGGGGATTCATTACCAAAATAAAGAGGGAAAATCCTATACCCTGCCGGAGCTGATGGCCATGGACATCAACCACGCCTTGAGGGCCTGCCAGGATTTGAAGCTGGTGTCCCAGCGCCTTGGGGTGCTTAAGCGCCTGGGCCTTGGATACCTGACCCTGGGGGAGGAGACGCCCAGCCTTTCCGGCGGGGAAGCCCAGCGGTTAAAGCTGGCCAGCGAAATGGGGAAGGGGCAGTCCGACTCGGTCTTTGTCTTTGACGAGCCCACCATCGGCCTTCATCCCCTGGATGTGGAAAGCCTTTTAGGCGTGTTCCGGATGCTCATTGAAAACGGGGCCACGGTCATTGTCATCGAGCATGACCTGGACGTGATCCGCAATGCCGACTACATCATCGACATGGGCCCCGGAGGCGGGGACGAGGGCGGAAGGATCGTGGCCGTAGGAGGGCCAAAAGAGATTTCCGCCTGTCCTCAGAGCGTGACGGGGCGGTATCTAACTCAAAGCTTCTCCGTCTCCAGCCCCTCAAACTGCATCTGATAATAGTGGGCGTAGATCCCGCCCTGGGCCATCAGCTCCTTATGGCTTCCCCGCTCGGCGATTCCCTCGTTGTTGATGACGATGATCTCGTCCGCGTTACGGATGGTGGAGAGCCGGTGGGCTATAGTGATGGTAGTACGGTTCTTGGAGAGCTTTTCCAGGCTCATCTGGATGTGGCGCTCGCTTTCATTGTCCAGGGCGGAGGTGGCCTCGTCCAGGATCAGGATGGGCGGATTCTTAAGGAATACCCGGGCAATGGAGATCCGCTGCTTCTGGCCGCCGGAAAGCCTGGTTCCCCGCTCGCCGACAAAGGTATCGTAACCGTCGGGCAGGCTCATGATGAAATCATGGATATTGGCCTCTTTTGCCGCCTGGATGATCTCATCCATAGAGGCTCCCGGCTTTCCGTAGCTGATATTTTCCTTTACGGTGCCGCAGAACAGATATACGTCCTGCTGGACGATGCCGATCATGGTGCGAAGGCTTTTTAAGGTTACCTTGCTGACATCCTTTCCGTCGATCAGCACCCGTCCTCCGGTCACGTCGTAGAACCGGGGCAGGAGAGAGCAGATGGTGGTTTTTCCACCGCCAGAGGGCCCTACCAGGGCAATGGAGCGGCCGGCTGGGATGTCAAAGGAAACATGGCGCAGCACTTCTTCCTCGTCGTTGTACTGAAAGCTTACATCCTCATAGGTCACATGGCCCTTTACATCCGTCAATTCCACCGCGCCAGGGGCGTCCACGATCTCAGGCTCCGTGGCCATCATGGCCTCAAAACGTTTGAAGCCGGAAAGACCTTTTTGCATCATTTCCGCCAGCTCCACCAGGATCTGGATCGGGCTGATAAAGATGCCGATGTACAAGGCATACATAGCCAAATCCTCCACCGCCATCTTCCCGTGGGCGATGAGCCATCCGCCGTAAACCACTGTTACTAGGTACATCATGCCCTGGAAGAACAGATTGCTGCCCATAAAGGTTCCCATACAGCGGTAATTGCGGTCCTTGGAAGCCAGAAATCCCTCGTTGCTCTTGGAAAATTTCTTCCGTTCCACATCCTCGTTGGCAAAAGACTGAACCACCCGGATTCCCGCAAGGGTATCCTGAAGGCTGGCGTTGACGTCGCCGATTTTCCGCCGGTTGTCCATAAAGGTGGCCTGCATCCGCTTGTTCTGACGGGTGGAAAAAAGGATCATAAACAGCACCAGAACCGCCAGGGGCATTGCCAGGCGCCAGTTAATCAGAAAGAGGAAAATAAAGGAGCCCACGATCTTGATCAGGGAGATAAACAGGTTCTCCGGCCCATGGTGGGCAAATTCCGCGATGTCGAACAGATCCGAAACCAGTTTGCTCATCATCTGGCCGGAATTGTTGTTGTCATAGTAGGAGAAGGACAGCTTCTCATAGTGGTCGAAGAGCTGCTGGCGCATATCCCGCTCCATATGGGCCCCCATCATGTGCCCCTGGTAGCTGACGTAATATTTGCAGAGGGCCTGAACTGTGTACATGGCGAACATCCCAGCTGCGATGGGAAGCAGGGCCCCTAAAATCCGCTCCCCGTTTTCGGTAAATAAGGTTCTGGTTAAAGTGCGTAGAATCTGGGGATAGGCCAGATCCACCAGGCTGATTACAGCCGCGCACACCAGGTCGAAATAGAAAACCGCCTGATAAGGCTTATAATACCGGATAAATTTTTTCAGTGTGTCCATTTGAAACCGCCTTTCTCTCACAGATTCTTTTCTGCTTTCTGCCTGTCATAATCTTTTAAAGCTTCCAACGCTTCCCCGGCCATGGGGAAGAGGGCAATCATATTAAAAATGGTCATCAGCCCCACGCCGAGATCCCCCAGATCCCACACAAAGGTGTAGGCCGCCAGACCGCCGATTAAGAGCATCACCAGCGCCAAAATTTTATAGAGGGTTTGTGACAGCCAGTTATCGCCGAAAAGGTAGGCGATATTGGGCCTGGCGTAAAATAGGATGCCAATAAAGGTGGAAAAGCTGAAGAGCCAGAGGATTACGGCGATAAATACCGTGCCAAAGGAGCCAAAGTGATAGTTCATGGCCTCCTGCAGCAGATCCATCCCTTCCATCCCGTCTAACTGCCCTTGAGGGGTAAGGAGCATGATGAACGCCGTGCAGCTGCAGATCACCAGGGTATCAATAAATACCCCCAGGGATTGGAGCAGCCCCGCCTTTACCGGATGACTTACATCCGCAGCCGCGGCGGCACAGGGGGCGGAGCCGGAGCCAGCTTCATTGGAGAAAAGTCCCCGCTTGGCCCCGTTCATAATCACCGCCCCGATTCCGCCGCCGACCGCCTGGCGCAGCCCGAAGGCTTCCTCGAAAATTCTGCGAAAGACCCCGGGAAGCTGCCCGGCGTTTGTAACAATAATATAGAGGGTAATGATAAAATAAAGCGCCGCCATTACGGGCACCATAATATCCAGAACCTTTACCGTGGCGTGCTTTCTCAGCACAATCACCGCCGCCAGGATGACCAGGGCGATGGTGGTGTAGAGGGGCGGGATGTGGAAGGCGTTGTCAAAGGCGGAGGAGACGGAATTGCCGATGACCTGGCTGATGCCGCACCAGCAGATCAGCCCGGAAAGTGCGAACAGCATAGCGATAACGGAACGCCTTCCAGGCTCCTTGCCTTTTGTAAAATGGTGGTGGAGATAGTAGGCGGGGCCGCCCCGAAAGCCGCCGTAAAGAGGATCCTTTTCCTTATAAAGTTGGGCCAGGGTAGCCTCAATAAATGCGGTGGAAGAGCCTAAAAGGGCGATGAGCCACATCCAGAACACTGCCCCGGCGCCGCCGGCGGAAATGGCCGCCACCACGCCTACCAGGTTTCCCATCCCCACTCTTGTGGCGGTGGAAACGATCAGGGCCTGGACGCCGGAGATGGAGCCGGGCCGGCCGCCGGCCCTTTTGCTCTCCACCGTGACCCGGAGCATTTCCGGAAAAAGGCGGAAGGGCAGGAAGCGGGTGCGCAGGGTGAAGTAAATACCGGAGGGAATCAGAATCATTACCAGGATGGAAATCCCCAGGGAGCTTCCGCCCGGAAGGGGGATGGAAAACAGGTCGCCCCAGAGAAAATTGTACATGGATTCAATGGCGGTCACAATGGCCTGGCCAACTATATTAAAAAAAGACATATGATATTATCCTTTCTGACCTTGGTAAGGGGGCCTGAAACAGGCCCGAACTACAGTATATATCAAATCATCAAAAGTTAAAACCCCTTTTTCCTAAATTGAAGCGAATCCTTTGGAACAGTAAAATTAGGATTGCGCAGAAGGGTGAAGTTGGATATAATAGAAAGGTATTTTGCGGGAAAACACAGAGCAAAGGATTGGGAGAATGTGAAAATGAAGCATTTCAGCATTGCCATCGACGGCCCGGCGGGAGCCGGAAAAAGCACCATCGCCAAGGAAGCAGGACGCCGTCTGGGCTTTATCTATGTGGATACCGGCGCTATGTACCGGGCCATGGCCCTTTATCTGCTGCGCCTGGGGCTGGATCCAAAGGATCAGCAGGCGGTCGAGGAGGCCTGTAAGGGTGCGCAGATTACCCTGACCTATGAGGAAGGACTCCAGCAGGTTTATTTAAACGGGGAGAACGTCTCCGGACTGATCCGGACGGAGGAAGTGGGAAATATGGCCTCCGCTACATCCGTCTATATGGCGGTTCGCAGGAAGCTGGTTCAGCTTCAGCAGGAATTGGCCGCCAGGGAGAATGTAATTATGGATGGCCGCGACATTGGCACCTGCGTCCTGCCGGAAGCGCCGGTTAAGATTTACCTGACTGCATCGGTAGAGGTGCGGGCCCGCCGCCGTTTTAACGAACTGCGGGAAAAAGGCGTTTCCTGTGAGATCGATGAGATTGAAGCGGACATTATCGCCAGAGATCGCCAGGATATGAACCGGGAGCATTCGCCTTTGCGCCAGGCGGAGGATGCGGTCCTCATCGACAGCTCCTATATGACTATTGAGGAAGTGATTCAGGCGATTATAAATGAAGCTGAGAAGAAAGGGCTTAAGCGATGAAGGAAACTGGGCGCCAGGTGATTGTGGCAAAGACCGCCGGTTTCTGCTTCGGCGTGGAGCGGGCGGTAAACGAGGTGTATGAGCAGCTCCGCCTGAAATCAGCGGGCCAGGCTCCGGGCCCCATTTACACCTACGGCCCCATCATCCACAACGAAGAGGTGGTGCGGGATCTGGAGGAGCAGGGGGTCCGGGTTTTAAATACGCCTCAGGAGTTAAAAAATCTTCCCCGGGGAGAGGGAACCGTCATTATCCGCTCCCATGGAGTCAGCAAGGACATTTACGAGCTGTTAAAGGAGCGGGGAGTCCGGATTGTGGACGCCACCTGCCCCTTTGTAAAAAAGATACACCGCATCGTGGAGGAACATTCCGGGGCGGGGGAGACGGTGGTGATTATCGGCAATCCAAACCACCCGGAGGTGGAAGGCATCCGGGGCTGGGGCGATGGGAACACCATTGTACTCGAAAATTCGGAACAGCTTGAAAAATTAAGCCTTCCGGAGGGCAAAAAGCTTTGTATCGTATCCCAAACGACATTTAATTACAACAAATTTAAAGAATTAGTTGAAAAAATTTCGAAAAAGGGTTAT
>CALWQV010000133.1 GCA_944383785.1 uncultured Enterocloster sp.
GCGTTTCAGCTTGTGTTTACTACAAAATATATGAACTTTTCAAGGTGCTATAGACAGGCTTTTGACCCCAATATCATCAAACCGCCACAAACTGCAATTAAATCGTAACTGTTCCAGACAAAACTCCTTCAGCCAACCACAGAAGACACCACCTCAATAAAAGCTTCCATCTCCCTTGTCCTCCACCTGCTTTTATGGTAAAACACCTGCTGGTACATCTCCACCTGAAGCCCTTCCACCTCCAGAACCGTCAGCTCCCCCTTCCCGATGCCCTCCGCCACAGCAAAGTAGGGAAGATAGGAAATTCCGCCGTTTTCCTTAATCTGACGAATAATAAAATCCGTGCTGCCAATCTCCAGGGCCGGAGTGAGCGCCAAGCTCTGGGTCTCCAGAAAAGCATCCAGTTCCCTGCGGTAATTCTCATGCTTTTCTGTCAGGAAAAAGGGCTCTCCCGCTAGCTCTTTCATGTGCAGGCGGCGTGGACGCTCTCCCCAATAAGAGGCCGAAGTCACAAACACCACCGGTTCCTTTTTCTCCATCACTTTCTCCCAATCCGTGTTAAAGCGGGCCCGGTCCAGCAGATAGATCAAATCCAGCAGGTTCTGATCCAGCATCTCGTAGAGCCTGGCCGGCTCGGCGGTGGTAATCTTGATGGGAACCGCCGGATGATGGGCGCGGAAATAGCGAAGCACTTGGGGGAGCTTGGCGCAGCATAAGGATTCCAGCGTGCCGATGTGAAGGGGATTTCGAAGCTCCCCCTCCTGGGAGGCCAGTTCTTTTGCCTCATTTACCTCCATCAAAATCTTCTGGCTCTGTCTGAGGAAGTGCTCCCCCTGGGCCGTAAGGGCCACCCGCTTTCCCAGCCGGTCGAAGAGCCTGACTCCCAGCTCATCCTCCAAAAGACGCATCTGCACCGTCACCGCCGACTGGGAATAGCCCAGACGCTGCGCCGCCCCGGAAAAGCTCTCCAGCTGGGCGGCGGCCACAAAGGTTTTCAGCTGACGCAGTTCCATAAACCACCTCCTGTTATTAATTCATTTCAATTATATCATAAAATCTATGAATTTGATTTATTTTTCTAAACTGGATAAAATAAAACCATCACACAGGAAACGAGGTCATTTTACATGGCATTAATCAGTATTTTTGACGTGCTGGGCCCCAATATGGTAGGCCCTTCCAGCTCCCACACTGCGGGAGCCTGCCGCATCGCCCTTCTTGCCCGGAAAATGCTGGGCGAGGCTCCAAAGGAGGTGGCCTTCACCCTCTACGGCTCCTTCGCCAAAACCTATAAGGGCCACGGCACGGACCGGGCTCTTTTAGCCGGGGTGATGGGCTGCTCTACCGATGACGAGCGCATCCCAAAAGCTTACGAAATGGCAGAGGAACAGGGGCTTGCCTGGCATTTTTCCCGCAATGAAACGGAAACCGAGGTGTACCCCAACACCGTAGACATCAGCCTGACCGGTGTAAAGGGCAAAAAAATCTCTCTGCGTGGCGAGTCCGTAGGGGGAGGAAAAATCCGCATCGCCCGTATCGACGGCATTGAAGTGGATTTTACCGGCGAATACAATACTCTGATCATAGTTCACAAGGATAAGGTGGGCATGGCAGCCCATATCACCCGCGTCTTAAGCGAAGAGAGGGTCAATATCGCTTTTATGCGGCTGTTTCGGGAGGCCAAAGGCGACACAGCCTACAGTATCGTAGAATTTGACGGAGAGCTTCCCCAAAATACCCAGCAAAAAATTTTAGAAAAACAGGATGTAGAAAACGTAATGGTCATCGACGTGAAGGAGGAGATTTAATCATGGACTTCAAAAATGGAGCGCAGCTTCTTGCCCTCTGCGAAGAAAACCGACTTCCCATCTCGGAAGTGATGAAAAACAGGGAAATCCACCTGATGGAGAAAAGCGCGGCGGAAATCGATCGGAAAATGCGCCGGGCTCTGGAAATCATGGCTCAGTCAGCGAAATCCCCCATCGCAAATCCCCGTCCTTCCATGGGCGGACTCATCGGCGGCGAGGCTGCCCTCATCCACCGGCGCTGCCTGGAAGGGAAATCCATCTGCGGCAGTCTTCTCTCCCGGGCCATCGCCTACTCTATGGCCGTGCTGGAGGTAAACAGCTCCATGGGCCTGATCGTAGCCGCCCCCACCGCCGGCTCCTCCGGCGTAGTCCCGGGAGTCCTTTTGGCTCTAAAGGAGGAAAACGGCCTTTGCGACGAAGCCCTCCTGCCTGCCCTTTACAACGCCAGCGCCATTGGCTATCTGGCCATGCGCAACGCCACCGTAGCCGGGGCCGTAGGGGGATGCCAGGCCGAGGTAGGCGTGGCATCCGCTATGGCTGCCTCCGCCGCCGCAGAGCTCATGGGCGGAACGCCGGACCAATGCCTGGACGCCGCCTCCACCGCCCTAATGAACCTTTTAGGGCTGGTCTGCGACCCCGTAGGCGGCCTGGTGGAATACCCCTGCCAGAACCGCAACGCCGTCGGCGTAGCCAACGCTCTCACCGCCGCAGAAATCTCCTTAAGCGGGGTGAAACAGCTGATCCCCTTTGACGAGATGCTCTCCGTCATGTACAGCGTAGGGCGACGTCTGGCCCCGGAGCTTCGGGAAACTGCCCTGGGCGGCTGCGCTGTGGCCCCCTCCGCCTGCGCTGCGGCGGGGCGATGCCATGGGTGTTCGTAAATACCTTTCTATAGCAGAATCGAAATACTATCCTGTGCTGTTATTATATTTTTCTGTCATATTCTGACAATTTTATAAACATGATTCCTTTATTCTGAAGCATATGATAAAATTATAACAGATCACAAAAATATCACACTTTGAAAGGAGACACTCATGATTGAACTGGTCCTTACATTCATTCTCCCCATTATACTAGTTGCCGTTCTGTTTATCCTGCTCCTAACCCAGGGATATGTGAAAGCGCCGCCGGATCACGCCTACATTATCTCCGGTATCCGCAAGGAGCCCCGAGTCCTGATCGGCCGAGCAGGGCTTAAGATCCCCTTCTTTGAGCAGCTTGATAAGCTGTATTTAGGACAGATTACCGTAGACATTAAGACTGACGAATACATCCCCACCAATGATTTCATCAACGTTATGGTGGACGCGGTGGCCAAGGTGCGGGTGGCGGAAGATCCGGAACGGATGAAGCTGGCCATGCGCAACTTCTTAAATAAAGAACCGGCGAAGATCGCTATGGATCTTCAGGACTCCCTTCAGGGCAATATGCGTGAGATCATCGGCACCCTGACCTTAAGGGCCATCAATACGGACCGAGATTCCTTTTCCGACCAGGTGATGACCAAGGCGTCCCGCGACATGGAGAAGCTGGGTATCGACATTCTCTCCTGCAACATTCAGAATGTAACCGATGAGCATGGCCTGATCCAGGATCTTGGTATGGATAATACCTCCAAAATCCGCAAGGACGCTTCCATCGCCAAAGCCGAGGCGGAGCGGGATATCGCCATCGCCAAGGCAGCTGCGGACAAGGCGGCCAATGACGCCCGCGTCCTGGCAGAAACGGAGATCGCACAGAAGAACAACGAGCTGGCCATTAAAAAGGCGGAGCTGCAGAAAGCCTCCGATACAAAGAAGGCCGAGGCGGACGCCGCTTATGAGATCCAGAAGCAGGAACAGGAGAAAACCATCCAGACCGCCACGGTCAACGCCCAGATCGCCCGTACCGAGCGGGAGGCAGAGCTGCGCAGGCAGGAAGTTACGGTGCAGCAGCAGGCATTGGAGGCGGAGATTAATAAGAAGGCGGATGCGGACCGCTACGCCATCGAGCAGGCTGCGGCTGCCGAGCTGACCCGCCGCCAGAGAGAAGCCGAGGCAAAACAGTACGAGCAGGAAAAAGAGGCCGAGGCCCGAAAAGCGATGGCAGAAGCCCAGAAATATGCCATGCTCCAGGAAGCGGAGGGAATCCGGGCCAAGGGCGAAGCGGAAGCCGCCGCCATCCAGGCAAAGGCCCTGGCGGAGGCGGAAGGTATGGAAAAGAAGGCAGAAGCCTACCAGAAATATAACCAGGCCGCCATTGCGGAAATGATGATCCAGGTACTTCCGGAAATCGCCGGAAAGATTGCCGAACCTCTGTCTCAGATCGATAAGATCACCATCATCGGCGGCGACGGCGGCTCGGAAAAGGGCGTTGGTTCCGTGGCGGGAAATGTACCCGTGGTGATGGCCCGCCTCTTTGAATCCATGAAGGAGGCCACCGGCCTGGACCTGGCGGACATTATGAAGGCGGAATCCCTGGAGGCCAATACCACCCGCAACATCAACTTAAAGGGCATGCCTGATGTGGTAATCAACAACCCGGAGGCGAAAACGGCCGAAGGGGAATCTGATGCACCTAACTGCCCGCGCTGACGGCTAAGAGACCAATTTTTATAAAAAAGACTGACATGAAAGTAGCGGCTCCCGGCTTTATAGCCGGAAGCTACTGCCGCTTTTTTGACCGCTTCGGTACCGGGGATTTGTACTCCTCCACGGTCCTGGGCGGCCTGATGCGGGGCATGGACTTAGGCGACGCCCTGGCCTTGGCTGCGGATTTCGTAGTCATCTGCATCGAGGCCACCGCCGCCTCCAAGTCCGCCAGATGGTACGGGGTGGAGTTTGAATCCCAGATTCCCAAGCTCTGTGAGATGGAATACTGAACCGCCTCCCCATCCTTCATACAGAATGCGGTATCCCCGCAGACAAAGAAGGCCTCGATATTTTCATCGGAAATCCGTTCCAAATGGTAATCTTCCAGGGAAGCACGCAGCAGGACGTCGCTGAATTCCGTTCCTCCAAAGGTTTCCGGAGAGGAGTTATCGGCGACAAAATAGAGCCATCCGTCCTCTGCCTGCATCTGCCCGTACTCCGGAGGCGCCGGAAATGCAATGGGCAATTCTCTGAAGGTCCGATTCTGCGGATTTGCTTCACACAGCCATCCTGTGGAAACTTCCCCATCCTCGGAGGGCGTATCCGTCATATACATATAGATCAGCCCATCGGATATCTCCATGGAGTAGGCATAAGTCCAGCTCTCCTCATTCCATTCTTCCAGTTGGATTGTTGTGTCGCTGCTCATACTCATTCCCTCGTTTTCTTTCCAATGATCAGAATAATACGCCTCAGTCAAACGCTACCGGAACTGAAGTCAAATGGCTGTATTTCTGTTCAAAAGCCTCTACTGTCTCCCATTCTTTGCGGTATTGCTCATATTGCTGCCGGAGAGCCGTTTCTTCCACTCCCGTATACTGCCATCCTTCATATCCGTCCGCTTCCAGCCTTCTGGCTCTTTCGCAGAAATCTTCATAGGAAAGCAGCGGTCCTCTCATGCCATATCGCTCGCTGACCCAAGCTACACTTTCATAAACCCACTGGGAGCCATCGTGGAAAAGGGCCATTTGCTTTTTCGGAGAATAGGTACCATCTTGCCAATAAATATCATATTGCCGGGACAGTATAATTTTTTCATCTGGAAAATAACCTTTATAATCCCCTATTTCAAAGGATTTCACCACTCCTTGCTCTACCACCAATACCTGGTCTTGGCGCACCAGTTCCCGAACTCCGTCCTGATTGATGTCACACAAACCTGAACGGAAATTCTCCGGTGATTCTCTTAAATATTCCTGATACAATCCAATGGCTTCCTGGTCTGCTTCACCATAGACTGCGTTCTGCTGTTCCACTTTCTGCCTTTCCCGCTGCTCCCAGCTGCTGTAGTTCTGGTCATACCAGTTTGTAGACTGGCTGCTGTCCATCCCCACCGACTCCGGCGCTTCCTGAACCGGGTCAATATCCATGCTCCAGTAGATGGGATGTTCCGTAAAATTGCCCAGCGCCGTCATTTCATTTACAAGTCCATATCCATCCACGGTGTT
>CALWQV010000134.1 GCA_944383785.1 uncultured Enterocloster sp.
GCTACTTTTCGGTTTATAACGCCGGGAAGCTCTTCCCGAAGAGCCATCCCCACATCCACCGGCACCACCTTTGCCCCGGCGCAGGAGGCCATCAGGCAGACGCAGGACTGTCCCCTTCCCATATGTCCCGCCACAATGGCGGTCACATCCTGCCCCGTCTGGGTTACCCCTTCCTCCACAATTCCATTGTCCCCGCACATCACCGCCAGGGCCCTGGGGGTCAAAACCACATCCGGGGTCCTCTGCACAGCGGCGATGCGCACCAAATCCTCTTCCAGAACCCCCAGCCCGTTTAAAGGCTTAGCGATCTGATCCCATCTGGCCCTGGCCTCAAGGGCCGCCTGGCGGCAGACCGGCTTGACCTGGGCCACTGCTTCCATCAGCTTCAACGGATCATTCCTCCTTTTTCTCGTGTTCCAACCGACCGTACCGGCGGCAGGCCTCCCCAAAACGCCAGGCAAATTCCGGCAGGGAGGGGTAGTACAGGTGGGGAAAGCCAGCCATCACCTGATTTCGGATGCGCATAGCGGGCCAGCTGCGGCCTCCGGAAGGCTTCACCGCCTCCATCACCCCCAGCTCCTCATCCAAGCGGCACTGCCAGTAATGAAACTCATGTCCCCGGATTTCTTCTCCCGCCTTTAAATAAGGGGAATCCTGCCCGGCCCGCACAGTCACGTAGCCAAAATGCCGCAGTCCCTTTTCTCTGACTCCCGCTCCCTCCCACAGTCCAACCATGGGATAGAAGCGGCCGTCCGTGCCCTCCAGCTCCTTTAAAAGATAAAGATAGCCTCCGCACTCCGCAGCCATAGGCATCCCACAAAGGGCCTTCCTGCGGATGCTCTCCCGCATGGACTCATTGGCGCTCAGCTCCCTGGCGTAAACCTCCGGATACCCGCCGCCCAGAAGGACGCCCTGAGCCCCCTGAGGAATTTCCGAATCCCTCAAAGGGCTAAAGGGAAGGATCCTTGCCCCTTGCTCTTCTAACAGCTCCAGATTCTCCCGGTAGTAAAAGGAAAATGCCTCGTCCCGGGCCACCGCCAGGCAGAAGTCCTCCCTGCCTCCTTCCGGGAGGCCGCCGTCAAAGGCCGACTCCCCGGCCTCCGTCACGGCAAAAAGCCGTTCCAGATCCAGATTCTCCTTTAAAACCATTGCCAGCCTTCCGGTCTGCTCTTCAAGGCCAGGGATCTCCTCCGGCAGCAGCAGGCCCAGATGGCGGCTCTTTAAATCCAGCCAGGGAAGGGGAGGAACCGCTCCCAAAAAGGGAATCCCCAGCTCCTTCTCAATAGGCTCTTTTAACATCTGTCCCATAGCGGGGGAGATACGGTTTAAGATTACCCCCGCAATAGGTTTCAGTTCCCCCGAAAAATCGGCAGGCCGGTATTCCAGAAAGCCCTTGATCTCCGCCACCAGGGAAAGTCCGGCGCCTCTGCCGTCTACCGCCAGGATCACCGGAAGCTTCAGAATCCTTGCCACGTCCCAGGAGCTGGCCCTTCCGCTGATTCCGATGCCGTCAAAGTATCCCATCACACCCTCCGCCACCACAGCCTCCGCCTGGGCCGCCTTCCGCCAAAAAAGGGTTTGAAGCTTCTCCGGCTCCAGAAAGAAGCTGTCCAGATTGCAGGAATCCGTCCCCAACACCCTGGAATGAAACATGGGGTCAATATAGTCCGGCCCGCACTTAAAGGCCGCCGTCTTAAGGCCCTCCTGCTGAAACAGGCGCAGAAGGCCGCAGACCAGGGCTGTTTTCCCGCTGCCGCTTTTGGGGGCGGCGATCATCATCCGGTTCAATCACTTTCCTCCATTTCTCCTGCTTGCTCCATCACCACAATGTACACCGGGTTCCCGGCCTTCGGCATCAGATGCTCTCCTGCCGACTCATAGGCCGTAACCGCAGCCTGAACCATCTCCCAGTGGGAAAAAGCGAAGCGGCTGCGGCACTCCAAAAGCCCCGCCACCGTCTGAGGGGTAATGGCGTTTGCCACAATCCGCACCTGGGGATTTTTCTTTAGCAGGCACTCCACAATCTCAAACAGGCTGCCTCCCGTCCCACCTAAAAACGCATGGGTGGGAGCCGGAAGCTCCCAAAGGGCCTGGGGAGCCTGTCCCTCTATCACATGAAAGCCCTGCCAGCCGCCCAGGAATTTCTCCCCGTTCTCGCGGGTAAGCTTTAAGGCTTCCGGCCGGTATTCCACCGCGTAGACGCTGCCGGTGCCAGCGGCCATTAGGGCCCTCCCCATCTCCACCGACACGGAGCCGGTGCCGGAGCCGATGTCATAGCAGACCGCCCCGGAGGTGAGCCCCAGCTTTGCCATAGAAATCGCCCGGATCTCCCCCTTTGTCATGGGAACCCTGCCCCTCACGAAGGCTGCATCCGGCAGACCGCAGACCGCCTCGTTTCCCACTTTGGGAGCGGGATTTTCCGCGATCAGGCAGCTTAAAGGGCCAAAGGGCTTCTGGCGGTGAAGATTTAAAAGCTCGCTGCAGCAGCCCTCTTCGATCCTCTGTCCGGCTCCGGTAAAGTTCTCCCCGATCCACAGACGGCAGTCCTCCATTCCCTCCTGAACCAGCCTCAAAAGCAGCCGCTCCGGCTCGCCAAGCAGCAGAAAGCTTAGCGGATGCCGCCTAATCCACTCCACCCCATCAGCGTCCCGGCCATGGCAGCTTAGCACCGCCATTTTCTGCCAGGGCCTGCCGATGGCGGCAGAAAACCAGGAGAGGCAGGAGATTCCGGGAATATATTCCACCTGCCATCCTTTTTGGGAAAATGCCTCTCCCGCAGCCCAGGCCCCGCTGTAAAAGCCTACGTCCCCCGACATCACCACTACAGCTTCCTGCCAGGAAAATTCCTCCAGCCAGCGAACCATCTCCTCCGGCTTGTAGGTTTCCAAAGCCGGACAGTCGGGATTCAAAGCCCTTACTCCTTCCAGAATCCGCTTCGCCCCCATCAGCGCCTCCCCCTGGCGGATTGTCTCCCTGGCCTGGCCCGTAAGCCCGGAAAGATCCCCCATGCCGGCTCCCACGATCCGCACCCTGGGCTGTCGCTTAAGGCCCCTCCAAGCTTCCCAGGCTTCAAGGGTCTCCTTTAAGGTCAGCCCTTCCTCTTTTGAAGGCCGCCCGATCACCACAAGGCAGGCTCCGCTCTGGCGGGCCGCCTGAACTTTTTCCTCGTATCCCCCCTGAAGGCCAGTGTGCTTGGTCACCAAAAAGCGGCAGTCAAACTCCCGCAGCTGGGATACATTTGTCTCCACGGAAAAGGGACCCTGCATGGCGATGATGTGGCGGCCCTTAAGCCCAACTTCCAGACAGGCTTTCAGGGAAGCTTCCATAGGCAGAATCCGGGCGTAAACCCGGCTTTCAAAATCCTTCATCCCGCAAAAGGCGGCCAGCTCCTTGGAACCGGTGGTCAGAAGCACATTTCCCTCCTGGCCTGAAAGCCAGCGGGCCGCTTCCTCCGGTTTGGAAAACACCATATCCCCAAATTCCCCCTCCTGGGGCCTGAGACAGCGAAGAAGGGGCAGTCTCAGGGAATCGCAGAGGGCGCGAATCTGGCGGCTGACCTGATCCGCATAGGGGTGGGTGGCGTCGATCACCATTCCGAAATCGCCCCAGCGGATCAGCTCCTCCATCTGAGGCAGATCCAGCCGGCCCGTCCTGACTTCCAGAAGGGGACTCTTCAAAAGAGACTGCTCCAGCACGTCCCTCCCGTATTCCGTCGCCACCGACAGCACCACCTTCTGTCCTCTGCCGGTGAGAATCCTTGCCAGCTCATGTCCCTCGCTGGTTCCTCCAAAAAGAAGAACCTTCCTTCCCGCTTCCATCTCATTTCCGTTCATGCCGGTACCCCCTGGGCGTCACCATATAGTCGCCGATCCGTTTCGTTTCCGAGTTGCCGATGTAGACGGTGGTAAACATATCCGCCTGCCAGCTCACCAGCTCCCTAAGGGTCATGACCTTATGCTCCTGTCCTTCCCGGCCAATCTGGCGCACAATACCGCAGACCGTATCCTCTCCCCGATATTTCAGGATGAGGCGGCAAGCCTCTGCCAGATAGTCTTTGCGGCTTCTGCTGGCCGGATTATAAAGGCAGATCACAAAATCCGCCTCCGCCGCCAGTTCAACCCGCCGCCAGATGGTATCCAGGCTGGTGAGCCGGTCGCTTAAGCTGATCGCCGCAAAGTCGTGGATCAGAGGCGCTCCTAAAAGCGCGGCCCCGGAGGAAGCCGCCGTAATCCCTGGAATCACCTCCACCTCTGCCCCGGGATAATCTGAGGCCAGCTCCAGTACCAGGCCGGCCATGCCGTATACGCCGGCGTCACCGCTGCAGACCAGGGCGGTATTTCTCCCGGAGGCGCTTTGGGCTAGGGCCATACGGCAGCGTTCCTCCTCCCTGGTCATGGGCGTAGACAAATATTCCTTGCCCGGAAAATGATCCTTTAGCAAATCAATATACACCGTATATCCCGCGATCACATCGCATTCCCTCAGGGCATGATACGCCTGGGGCGTCATCTGCTCCATAGAACCAGGCCCCATTCCGATCACGTACAGCTTTCCTGCCATCTAGGTTGTCTCTCCTTTTCTGTATTCCGTGGTAAATGAAGGGTCGTAAAGCCTTGACCGCTCATAGCCTCTCTGTGCCACCGTCTCACCCACGATGATCAGGGCCGTTTTAGAAACGCCAGCATCTCTGGCCGTCTTTGCCAGAGTTGACACCCTGCACCGCAGCACCCGCTCGTCAGGCCAGGTAGCCCGGTAGACGATGGCTGCCGGGGTATCCTCTCCATATCCCCCCGCCATAAGCTCGCCTTCCAGCTGCCCCAAAAGCCCCGCGCTCAAAAAAATCACCATGGTGGCCCCGTGAGAGGCGAAGCTTCGGATGCTTTCCCGCTCCGGAACCGGCGTCCGCCCCGCCATACGGGTGATCACAACGCTCTGCGAAACGCCAGGAAGGGTATATTCCGCCCCTAAAGCCGCCGCAGCCCCGCAGAAGGAGCTGACCCCGGGACAGATCTCATAAGGAATCCCCAATCGGTCCATCTCGTCCATCTGTTCCCGGATGGCTCCATACAGACAGGGATCTCCCGTGTGAAGCCGTACCGTCAGCTTTCCCTCCCGATAAGCTTCTTCTATAACCTCCACCACCTGCTCCAGCGTCATTTTCGCGCTGTCAAAGATCCGGCAGCCCTCCCTGGCCTGCTTTAACAGCTCGGGATTTACCAGGGAACCGGCGTAAATGATCACATCCGCCTTTTGAAGCAGCTTCATTCCCCTCACCGTAATCAGGTCCGGCGCTCCCGGCCCCGCTCCTACAATATATACCATAGGGCTCACACTTCCTTTCCTCCGGAGCGAAGCTCTTCCAGAAGCTTCTTCGCCCCAGGCGTCATTCCTAGTATCCCACGCTCATTGGTAAAGAGGATGGCCTGAACCTCCATCCCCTCCCCGGCTCTCTTTTTCAGATGGAAAAAGACCGCCTCCGTCACTGCGGCCATCACCGCCTCCCGAAGTCCCTCCTGCTCTTCCAGCAGAGCCAATGCCTGATCCACCGTCACTGACCCTAAAATCTGCCGGATCATCCCGGCGGGGGCTTCTGCGGCTCCGGCGTAGGCAGCCAGAATCTCCATCCGGCCGTCCGCCTCCTTAGAGTGGGTATTCATAATCCCCGCCGCCAGCTTCACCAGCTTTCCCATATGGCCGATGAGCAGCAGTCCCTTCGCCCCCGCCTGAACCGCCAGATCGATGGAAGCGCCGATGAAATTGCTGCACTTCACCGCTTGCCGGGAATCAAGCCCCAGGCTTTCGGCGGCAAAATCCATACCGTAATT
>CALWQV010000135.1 GCA_944383785.1 uncultured Enterocloster sp.
CCGGAATCCGCAGTAACTTCTACTGTTTTCCGATTTCCTACCTCTTCGAAATTCTCATCATAAACAGCTATTGTTACTGTGATTTTCTCTTCTGGAGCCGGTTCCTCTTCCTTCTTTGCTACATAGAGAGAAACCTCACCCCCGTCAACCGCTTTGAATAAGGTTTCTGGTTTGTCCAGTTCATAACCGGTGATATCAATTTCTGATAATTCCAGCCACTCCTGGTTTGTCTTTTCCGCTGTATTAGTGCCGGAATCCGCAGTAACTTCTACTGTTTTCCGATTTCCTACCTCTTCGAAATTCTCATCATAAACAGCTATTGTTACCGTGATTTTCTCAGCAGCTTTATTCACCTTCTTGGCTACGGCCTTTTGAGTGGCAATGGGCTTCTGGACGATCTTTACATTTTCTTCTTTTTCTAAGCTATCCTCTTCTAAATCTGCTGCCTCATCATTCTCCGTCTTTTCCTCTTCTTCATTCTTTGACTCATCAGCAGATTCTTCCTCTACCACATCCTCAGTCTCTTCCGTCTCACTGTCCTCTACTTTTTCCTCATCGGATGTTTCGGTTTCTTCCTCAGTTTCAGGATCTTCTTCCTCGGTAGTCTCTTCCGTTTCCTCTACCGGAGTTTCTTCCTCTTCGGTTTCCTCTGTATCCTCTTCTACAGTCTCTTCATCCGTTTCTACATCTTCCGCCTCTTCCTCGGAAGCCTCTTCTACTTCCTCCGGTTCAGACTCCGACTTCTCCTCGTTATCATTCTTTTCCTCTGGCTCTTCGGACTCTTCTTCCTCCTGATTCAAATCGTCCTCAATCTGAGCGATCCTTGTATTCGCCATCGCCACAGACATATTGCTGGAGAGAAGAGCACCAACTGTGATTGCGGTAATCACTCTGACCCCAAGCTTTTTCTTGTACATTTCCTTTCCTCCTTCTTAGCCTTTTTGCTAAATTCTCCATATTTTCAGTTAATTTCAAAAATATGAAAAACATATCTAGTATTTCAACTTTTTTTGCGCAAAATACTAAATATCTATATTCCATATTATAGCATCAATTTTAGTCTTGTCAATTATAATTAATCATTGATGATAATAATTTAATTATCTTTTACGAATATTTTAAATGTTCAAATTACATTTTATAAGAAGATGTCAGTTGCAAATAATCGTTAAGGATAATTATTTTTTATCACAATAAGTTTATAATGTCTGACAAGCAAAAATTATTTCCCCCTACCATACGGATTTTTTAGCATCAGCTCTACTACTATAACTTTTAATTAAATGGAGAAAATTGCATGATCATTCGCACTGCTGATCGTATTAAAGAATTGAGGCAAAAGAATAATTTGACGCAGACGGAGATGGCCAAGCGTCTCTATGTCACCCGTTCCAGCGTCAATGCCTGGGAAATGGCGATTTCCATTCCATCTACAGAGAAAATTGCCGAAATATGCCAGCTGCTTCACACAAGCGCTGATTATCTGCTGGGATTAAACGAGAACGAAACCATTCCCATCTCCCGCTATACAGACGAGGAAAAAGAGATTCTCTATCGCCTGATCCGTTACTTTGATTCCTGCCATTAGACGGGAAAGCCGCTTGAAGCAATATGCCTCAGAGCTTTTTTACTTTTCTTATAAATCCCCCTTCTAATCCAGTTTTGTATTCATTGTCACATATATTTTTCCTGCCTCCGAACTATCAAAATAAAAGAGCAGAAAACGCTCTCCCCGTATCGGGAAAGGATTTTCTGCTCTTCTTTTTATTGTCTGCATTTGTTTTACTATATTACTGCTGTTCCTCTGCGCCTTCCTCCGTCTCCGGCACAGAATTATGCACCGCCGACACAGTCGCCACAACCGCATCCAAATCCGTCAAAAGCTCCACATCCTGATCCGAAGCGATGGACAAATCCCGCACCTTGATGGAATCTCCCACCTTCAGGTTGCCTGCGTCCACCTCAATCTTCTCCACCAGAGCTGACGGAAGGGCCCGGTAGGAAACCTCTTCCAGAAGCTGCTGCAATACGCCGGTGGTAACCTTCTCATGGTTCAGCAGCACGATCTCCGCCACGGAGTGAACCTTTTCGCCGCTTACCAGGGCCTGGAAGTCAATCTCCTGGATCTGGTTCTTCAGCGGGTCGTAGTCGATCTCTTTAATCAAGACGTCCATGGACTTTCCCTCCACCTCAAGCATCACCTGGCTGCCTCTCTTATTTGTCTTCAAGAGGCGCTCCGCTTCCTGCTTGCCGATCTGAATAGGCATGGACTCCTTCATTTCTCTTCCAAATACATTGCCCGTTACATAACCTTCCCGTCTCAGCCTTTTTGCCTTCACTGCCATGCTTCTTTTTTCAGCTTTTAAAGTATTCATTTATCTTTTCCTCCATCAAACTGATTGCTTAGCGCGGCCCTGTTAAATCGTCTCATTAATAGGTCTGGTTAAGTATCTCTTTCTTGTTACGGTTTTATTATACCACCATTGTCAAGACAATTTTGCACAATTCGACGCAGAAATCAGGCTTCTTTCTTGTAATTTTTCAGCCAAGCCCCTAAAATCTCTCATCAGCGGATAAAATTGGTCTTCTTTTTCTCATTCACTGGAGGACAGATGCCCTTCTCCTTGCCAGCCTCGATGCACTTTAACAGCCAGGCCATATTCTTTCCCAGATTGTACATGGTCTGCATGCCTTCCTCGTCCTGAACTGCTTCCTCGGCGCTGTTTCCGTGAATTTCATTCCAGTAGGTGGAAGACACCACCGGCATCTGATTGATGGTAAAATACTTGTTCAGCACGTCCACCGAAGCCACCGTTCCCGCTCTCCTGGCGCTGGCCACCGCCGCCGCCGGTTTGTGGGCAAAGGCGCTGCCGCCGGAATAAAAGGCCCGGTTCAGGAAATCCAGGATTCTTCCGCTGGGATGGGCGTAGTAAACCGGAGTTCCGAAAACAAACCCATCGCACTCCTTCGCCTTTCTTACCACCTCGTTTACGTGATCCTGGAACACACATTCCCCGGTCTTTCCGCAGCCGCCGCAGCCGATGCAATCCCGATAGGGTTCTTTTCCGATCCAGTCGATCTCCGCCTGGATTCCCTCCGCCCTAAGGGCCTCTGCCACCTGGCTTAAAGCCGTATAGGTGCAGCCTTTCTCATTTGGGCTTCCATTAATCAGTAAAACCTTCATCGCACACTCTCCTTTTTATTATTTAATATGGTCTATTTCAAATGAAACTTACAGCAGCCCGCCTTCGCTCAAGATCCGTCGGATCTCTTCCGTCTCTTTCTCCGTTGCCGCCAGCATCGGCTGGGCACAGTAAGGCTCCATCGAAATCCCCCGCAGAACCATAGCTTTCTTTATAATGGGAATAAATTGCTGTCCCACGCCATAGATATCCATCAATCCATCGATTTTCTGCTGATACCTGCACATTTCTGTCAAGTCGTTTCTTCTGGCGGCTTTTACATAGCCAGCCGCCAGCTCAGGAGCAAAGTTAGAAAGGCCCGCGATACAGCCGTCTCCTCCAGAAAGCACATTGTGGCCAAAAAACTCATCGAAGCCGGAGTAAATCTGAAAATCAGGGAAATCCTTTTTCAGCTTTCGGATCACAGCCCTGGTGTGTCCCATGTCCCCTACCGTATCTTTGATGCCCACAATATTTTTATAACCGTCTGTCAGCCGGTACACCAGATCCGGCCGCAAGTCATAGCCAGTACGGGCAGGAAAATTGTAAAGGAAAATATCTCCTTTCACCTGCTCCGCTACCTGTCCGTAAAAATTCAGCACTGCGGAATCCGGCAGATTGATGTAAAAGGGTGAAATAACGACCACTCCGTCTGCCCCCTGATCCAAGGCATATTTGGAAAGCTCCACGCAGCGATCCAATTCCATCTGTCCTCTACCACAAAAAGCCGCCGGACAAACTCCGACGGCTTCATCTGACACATAAAATTAATCCTCTACTTCTACAACCTGGCGCTTGTTGTAAGATCCGCATGCCTTGCAGACTCTGTGAGGCATGGTCAGAGCTCCGCACCTAGAGCACTTTACCAGATTGGGAGCGCTCATCTTCCAGTTTGCGCGGCGGCTGTCTCTTCTTGCTTTGGAAGACTTATTCTTCGGACAAATAGACATGGTTTACACCTCCTTCAACTGTTTAAAAATATCCTGGATAACTGACATTCTCGGGTCCAGTGACCTGGTATCGCAGTCACAAGTCCCATAGTTGAGATTTGTGCCACATCTATTGCAGATTCCTTTGCAGTCTTCCCTGCACAGAACCTTCATAGGCAGGTTTAAAGTCAGCTCATTGCCCACAAGCCGGTCTACATCCAGATTATAACCGCTTACATAGAACTGCTCGTTCAGTTCCCTGGCCCTTTCCTCATCCGACAACTTAAGGTCGATCTTATCCTCGATCTCCACATGGATGGGAACCTCCACCGGCTCCAGGCACCTGCTGCACGGAATCCGAAGAATAACCTCTCCTTCTCCCCGCATGGCAAACACCCGGTTTCCCTCATTGACAATCTCAAGAACCACAGGAGACTTGTCTACAACCTCATAGTCTCCCTCCGGGCTGTGAAAACAGTCCATCTCAAGATCGCAAGTATAGGTTTTGGCCTTTCCCTCAACGGAAAACAGTTCTGATAAATTAATCAGCATAGGAAATCCTCCATATGCACCTTGACTATTATACATAGGCGCATGTGGTTTGTCAACGACTTTTTGCCTAAAATGCGCAGATCTTATACCAGCGCCTGGGTTTCTCTGGCAATGGCCAGCTCCTCGTTGGTGGGAATCAGCATCACCTTCACCTTGGAGTCCGCGCCGGAGATCACCCGCTCCTCGCCGCGGATGTTATTAGCCTCGTCGTCGATGGTAACGCCCATGAAGCCAAGGTAGCTGCAGATGGTCTTTCTGGCAACCTTATCGTTCTCACCTACGCCTGCGGTAAAGGCGATGGCGTCAACACCGTTCATAGCCGCAGTATAAGCGCCGATGTACTTGGCAACCCGGTAATAGAATGCATCCAGCGCTACCTCCGCCAGATGGTTGCCCTCTTCCTTGGCCTTCTCAATGTCGCGGAAATCGCTGGAGATGCCGTTTGTCATGCCGTAAACGCCGGACTTCTTGTTGAGGATGTTCAACATCTCATTGATGTCCAGGCCCTCTTTATTCATTACGAACTGAAGGACAGCCGGATCTACGTCGCCGCTTCTGGTTCCCATGATCAGGCCCTCAAGTGGGGTCAGGCCCATGCTGGTGTCCACGCACTTGCCGCCGATGGAGGCGGAAACGCTGGCTCCGTTGCCCAGGTGGCATACGATCACCTTGGCGTTCTTGGGATCTAAGCCGCCGAACTTGATGGCCTCGGAGGATACGAACTTGTGGCTGGTTCCGTGGAAGCCGTAACGGCGGATGCCGTACTTCTCATAATACTCGTGGGGGATGGCGTAGGTGTAAGCCTTCTCCGGCATAGCCATACCGAAGGCGGTATCAAATACAGCTACGTTGGGGGTTCCGGGCATAGCCTCCTCGCAGGCCTCGATGCCCATCAGGTTCGCGGGATTGTGCAGGGGTCCTAACTCGAAGCACTCGCGGATCACGCGCTTTACATCATCATTTACAACGATGGAATCGCTGTATACGGTGCCGCCGTGAAGCACTCTGTGGCCGATGGCGGAGATCTCGCTGGTATCCTTGATCACGCCGTGCTCCGGATCCTTTAAGGCCTCCATAACCAGCTCGATAGCAGTCTTATG
>CALWQV010000136.1 GCA_944383785.1 uncultured Enterocloster sp.
CAATTCTTTTAGTGGAGCAGAACGCGAAAAAGGCGCTGTCAATCGCCAACCGTGCTTATGTGCTGGAAACAGGAACCATTGCTTTAAGCGGTGACGCGAAAGAGCTGATGAACAATGACCGGGTAAAAAAAGCGTATCTCAGCGAATAAAAAATATTGGAAAGAACTGGATTTTTCACAGCCCTGTTGGTATAATAGAATCAAAACCAATAGGGCTGTTTTATGTCCGCTAAAAAAGGGGGATGCGATATGTTGGATCAAGCCATTCAGATTGCAGAGACGGCATTGGCCGGGATGAAGGGACCCGATGGAGCTTCTTATCTGGATCATGCCAGACGGGTGATGGAGCAGATGGACACGGAGGAGGAGAAGGAGGTGGCAATCCTGCACGACGTAGTGGAGGACGGGACACTTTCGCTGAAAGATCTTTTGGATGCGGGATTTTCCCGCACCGTAGTGGAGGCGGTAGGACAGCTGACCAAGAGGCCGGACATGACCTACTTTGAGTACATTGACGATATTTCCTGCAATCCCCTGGCCGCTAAGGTGAAGATTGCGGAGATCCTGGATAATCAGGATGAACCCAGGGTGAGGAAGATGTCCTTCTGCACCTTCACCCTGGAAGAGCGGATGAAGCGTTCCCTGGAGCTTTTAAGGCGAGGTATTGAAGCGAACACAAGATAGCATACGGGCTATCCCCCTTGCATATACTGTAGCAGTATAGCAAGGGGGAATCTTTATGGACAATTTTAATGTATACAAAGACATCCAGGCCAGGACAGGAGGCGAGATTTACATCGGCGTGGTGGGGCCGGTGCGGACGGGAAAATCCACCTTTATCAAGCGGTTTATGGAGCTTTTGGTGCTGCCCGCCATGGAGGATGAGCATATGAGGGATTTAAGCCGGGATGAGCTTCCTCAGAGCGCGGCGGGAAAAACCATCATGACCACGGAGCCCAAGTTTATTCCCAAGGAGGCGGCCCAGATCCATCTGGCAGACGGCTTGGAGGCTAAGGTGCGGCTGATCGACTGCGTGGGCTTTATGGCCGACGGAGCGGCGGGACACATCGAAAACGGGGAGGAGCGGCTGGTGAAAACGCCCTGGTCCAGCCAGGAAATCCCTTTTACCCAGGCGGCGGAGATCGGCACCCGCAAGGTGATCGGAGTCCACTCTACCATCGGGATTGTGGTAACCACCGACGGCTCCTTCGGGGAGCTGAAGCGCCAGGGGTACATAGGGGCCGAGACGCGGACCATTGAGGAATTGAAAGGCCTGGGAAAGCCCTTCATTGTGCTGTTAAATTCCGCCAAGCCCTATTCCGAGGAAACGGCGCGTCTGGCGGGGGAAATGTCAAAGGAGTATGATGTTTCCGTCCTGCCGGTGAACTGCGAACAGCTGAAAAAGGAGGATATCTACCACATTCTGGAAAAGGTTTTAAAGGAATTTCCCGTTACCCAGCTGGATTTTTACATTCCCAAGTGGCTGGAAATCCTTCCTTCCACCCACTGGCTGAAGGCCCAGGTGATCCAGGGGGCCAGGAATGTGTTAAAGGAGGTCAGCCACATGAAGGATGTGGCCGGGAAAATAAGCGAGCAGAAGCCGGAGGGAATCCAGGCCATGACCATCCGCCAGATGCGTATGTCAGACGGAAGGGTTTCCGTCCAGATGGAGCTGGATGACCATTATTATTATCAGATTTTAAGCGATCTGATGGGGATGCCGGTGGAGGGAGAATATCAGCTGTTAAAGACCTTAAAGGAACTGGCGGCCATGCAGAAGGAGTACCAAAAGGTGAAAAACGCCCTAAGCCAGGTGCGGATGAAGGGCTACGGGGTGGTGACGCCGGAGCGGTCGGAGATCGTGCTGGATGAACCCCAGATCATCCGCCACGGAAATAAATACGGGGTGAAAATGCGGGCGGAGGCCCCCTCCATCAATATGATTAAGGCTCACATCGAGACGGAGATCGCCCCCATCGTGGGAAGCGAGCAGCAGGCCCAGGATCTGATCGCCTATATCAAAGAGAACGCAGTGGAGAATGAGGACGGCGTCTGGAACACCAACATTTTCGGGAAATCCATTGAGCAGATTGTAGAGGACGGCATCCAGGCCAAGATTTCCCAGATGACTGAGGACTGCCAGATGAAGCTGCAGGACACCCTGCAGAAAATCATCAATGACAGCAGCGGCGGTATGATCTGCATCATTATTTAGAGGATAGGCGTGTATTTTTGCTTTCCGTATGTTATACTAGCATCAGAAGCTTAAAAGGGCCTGCGGGCCCGTTTTACAACAAGGAAGAGGGGAGAACGGACATGAAGCTGACCTTTATCGGAGCGAACCATGAAGTAACGGGAAGTTGCCATTACCTGGAGGTAGGAAAGACCAAGGTTTTGGTGGACTGCGGTATGGAGCAGGGGAATAATCCTTATCAGAATGCAGAGCTTCCGGTGGGATATAATGAGATCGATTACGTGCTTTTGACCCACGCCCATATCGACCATGCCGGCATGCTGCCCTGGATCTATGCCAGGGGCTTTAAAGGGAGGATTATCACAACCTACGCCACGGAGGATCTCTGCTCCATTATGCTGATCGACAGTGCCCACATCCAGGAGATGGAGGCGGAGTGGAAGAACCGGAAGGCAAAGAGAGCGGGCAGGATGGAGGTGGAGCCCCTTTATACCCAGGAGGACGCCGAAGGCGTTTTGGAGCTCTTTGAGGGGGTAGCCTACGGCCAGGTTTTTAAGGTCAATGAAAATCTGACCCTGCGTTTTACGGATGTGGGCCATCTGCTGGGCTCCGCTTCCATCGAGGTATGGGCCACGGAAAACGGCATTACCAAAAAGATTGTCTTTTCCGGGGATATTGGCAATAAGAATAAGCCACTGATCCGTAATCCCCAGTATATTGATGAGGCGGACTATGTGGTGATGGAGTGTACCTACGGAAACCGCCGCCACAAGCAGGGGGTAAGCCATATCCCCCAGCTGGCTTCCATTATACAGAGAACTCTGGACCGGGGCGGAAATGTGGTAATCCCCGCCTTTGCTGTAGGCCGCACCCAGGAGCTCCTCTATATGATCCGCCATATTAAGGAAGAGGGGTTGGTGACAGGCCATCCCAATTTTGACGTCTATGTTGACAGCCCTCTGGCGGTGGAGGCTACCCATGTATTTAAGATGAACATGACGGAATGCTACGACGAGGAGACGAAAGCCCTGGTGGAGCGCGGGATCAACCCCATCGACTTCCCGGGCCTGAAGCTGTCGGTCAGCAGCGAGGAGTCAAAGAACATCAACTTTGATCCCTCGCCCAAGGTGATTATCTCCGCCTCCGGCATGTGCGATGCCGGCCGGATCCGCCATCATTTGAAGCACAATCTCTGGCGTCCGGAGTGCTGCGTGGTCTTTGCCGGATACCAGGCGGAGGGCACCCTGGGACGGCTGCTGACAGACGGGGCCTCTGATGTGAAGCTGTTTGGGGAGGAAATCCAGGTGAAGGCCGAGATCGTGCAGCTGGAGGGCATCAGCGGACACGCGGATAAGGATGGGCTTTTGGCTTGGCTGCTGGCCTTTAAGAAGCATCCGTCCTATGTATTTACTGTTCACGGGGACGAGGAAAACTGCACCGCCTTTACCTCTGTTTTGACGGACCAGCTGGGATACGAGGCCAGAGCGCCTTATTCCGGTTCCCAGTTCGACCTGGCAAAGGGCTGCTGGATTAAGCTGACAGAGCCGGTGCTGGTGGACCGTCAGACGGCGGCCCGCAGAAAGGCCACGGGCGTTTATACCAGACTGGTGGAAGCGGGACAACAGCTGATGGAGGTAATCCGCAGAAACCAGGAGGGGGCCAACAAGGATTTGATCCGCTTTACGGAGCAGATTCAGGCCCTCTGCGAGAAATGGGACCGGTAGGAGGAAGTACAGATGGGAATCGTTCGGATTTACACGGACGGGGCCGCCAGGGGGAATCCCGACGGCCCCGGCGGCTATGGAGTGGTGCTCCAGTATGTGGACAGCCAGGGAAAGCTTCATGAGAAGGAGCTGTCAGGCGGCTATGTGAGAACCACCAACAACCGCATGGAGCTGATGGCGGCCATCGCCGGGCTGGAGGCATTAAACCGGCCCTGCCAGGTGGAGCTTTACTCGGACTCCAAATATTTGACCGACGCCTTTAACCAGCGCTGGATCGACAGCTGGGTGGCTAAGGGCTGGAACCGGGGAAAAAGCGGTCCGGTGAAAAACATTGATCTGTGGAAGCGGCTTTTAGAGGCGAAAAAGCCCCATGCCGTCACCTTTATCTGGGTGAAGGGACATGCGGGCCATCCGGAAAACGAGCGTTGCGACCGGCTGGCAACGGGAGCGGCGGACGGCGAAAACCGGATGATCGACCAGGGGCTGGAGCTGTAGAGGGGCGTTTCTTACATATCTCTTACAAAATATTACTCCTTTATGCCGTATATTCCCTTTCCTTTTTATTTGTGATAAGGTAAATGTATGGAAATCTCAGGATTGAGGATGGGAATATGAAAAATAGGCGGATTTGGATCATCATCGCCTGCATCCTGGTAGTGGGAGCGGCGGTGACCTGGTATACAAATTCATATGTTAAGCAGAGCCGCGGTATGGAGGCCGGGCAAGCGGCGGAGGGGGCTCCTATGGCAGCCGCCGCGCAGCAGCTTTCCGGCGGGGTAAAAGAGGCGGAAGACGGCGGGCTGGCACAGACAAAAGAGCCTGGGGCCGCATCGGCCAGGATGGCCGCTGTGCCGGCGGAGAGCCTGGCGGCGGCAGAGGAAAAGTCGGAGGTTCTGGCGGACCGGGCGGTTTCTTCGCCTTCATCGGCTCTTACGATTACGCCGATCTCTCCCCTGGAGGGAGAGGGCGCTGCGGCAGAGTCCGAAGGGGCGGATTACCGCCGCCGTTTAGAGGAGCTGGACCGCCAGATCGCAAGCCTGGAGGAGGAGAATGCCGGGGCCAATGTCTATTCGGTTCAGACTTCAGCGGCTTCAGAGCTGAAGCTCTGGGAAAGCGAGATGAACAATATTTACAGCGCTCTTTTAGATGAGCTGCCGGACAAAGAGGCGGTTTTGCTGGCGGATGAGCAGCAGAAGTGGCTGAAGGACCGGGATATGAAGGCCGCCGGCGGAGAAGCCAGGGCCCCTTCTTTAAGAAGCGTGGAGTATACCGCAGGGCTGGCGGATTTGACCAGGGAGCGGGCCTATGAATTGGCCGGGCGGTATGAGGAATTAATGCAGGCGGAGAAATAGTTCTCCGCTTTTTACCAAAATGAGCGGAAAAATTATCTTATTAAGCAGCATTATAATTGGATCGATGGCTGTATATTTCGGATTTTTAAATGATAAACAAGAAAATATGTATGAAATCATTGAGAAGACGGAGAAAGACATTAAGTATCCTCAAATAAACTTTTTGAATGAAAATGATTCAAAGAAAGAGGAAAAGATTAATGCTTTGGTGCGAAATGAATTATATGGACCTTATCAGTTCTTGTCAGATCCGGAGCTGGCAGTATCAATTTCCTATGAAGTCACTTACAATGACAAAAATTATTTAAGCATTTGCTATCATGGATCCTATACGGACCAATTAGGCTATGAGAGTATGAAAAAAAGTCTGTAAATTGAGATCTTCTATGATATATGAATAGTAGAGGTAGGTGGCTGTCATAACCA
>CALWQV010000137.1 GCA_944383785.1 uncultured Enterocloster sp.
CGTATAAGGACGGAAATCTGTTAAAGGGCGGCATTGTTTATGCCGACGCCATTACCACGGTCAGCAATACCTATGCGGAGGAGATTAAGATGCCCTTCTACGGCGAGGGCCTGGACGGCCTTATGCGGGCCAGGGCCGGCAGCCTGAGAGGCATTGTCAACGGCATCGACTACGAGGATTTCAACCCGGAGACGGATCCCTATATTGCCCAGCATTATAATGCTAAGAACTTCCGCAAGGAGAAAGTAAAGAATAAGAAGGCCCTTCAGCAGGAACTGGGGCTGCCGGTGGACGAGAAGAAATTTATGGTGGGCATCGTCTCACGGCTGACGGACCAGAAGGGGCTGGATCTGATCCAGTGCGTTATGGACGAGATGTGCAGCGATGATATGCAGCTGGTGGTTTTGGGAACCGGCGATGAGCGCTATGAAAATATGTTCCGCCATTACGACTGGAAGTACCACGACCGGGTTTCCGCCCAAATCTATTATTCGGAGCCTATGTCCCATAAGATTTACGCCGGCTGCGATGCGTTTTTGATGCCTTCGCTGTTTGAGCCCTGCGGCTTAAGCCAGCTGATGGCTCTGCGCTACGGCACAGTTCCCATCGTTCGCGAGACAGGAGGACTGAAGGATACGGTGGAGCCCTACAATGAATACGAGAGCAAGGGAACCGGCTTCTCCTTCGCCAATTACAATGCCCACGAGATGCTGGGCAGCCTGCGATACGCGAAGCACGTTTACTATAATAAGAGAAGAGAGTGGAATAAGATCATCGACCGCGGAATGGCCAAGGATTTCTCCTGGAAGGCATCCGCTGGGAAGTACCAGGAGCTTTATGACTGGCTGATCGGATATTAAGGAGCGGTTTGGGCGTCCGGAATTTTTCCGGATGCCCAAACGCAGTAGGGAGGCGCGGATATGGAGACAGCGGATCAGGCGTATCTGGACTGCGTCCGGGATATACTAGAGCATCCCGTTTTTCAGTCCATGGATGAGTATATCCAGCATGGGAATACTACCTGTAAGGAGCACTGTATGCGGGTGTCCTATCTCAGCTACCGCATTTGCGTGCGGCTTGGACTGGATGGGGTGAGCGCGGCGCGGGCCGGACTGCTTCATGACCTGTTTTTATATGACTGGCATACCTATGGGAAAGAGACGGGGCATCGGTTTCATGGCTTTACCCATCCCAGGGCAGCCCTTATAAATGCCAGGAAGTATTTTAAGCTGAACGCCCGGGAAGAGAACACGATCCTTCGCCATATGTGGCCTCTGACGCCTATTCCTCCGGCTACGGCGGCAGGATTTGCAGTGACGGCGGCGGATAAGATCTGCAGCCTGGAGGAAACGCTGGGAAACTTCCGACTGTGGCTGGCTTTTTGCAGGCTGCGCCCGGCCCATGGGGTACATAACATAAGAAGCTAGGAGACGTTAGATGAATATGTGGGATGAACTGTTGAGCAATCAGCTGCTGGTCAGCGCCGTTGTAGGCTGGGTAGTGGCCCAGGGATTGAAAACCCTGATTGATTTCGCTTTAAATAAAAGCTTTAACAAGGAGCGGCTGGTAGGATCCGGCGGGATGCCCAGCTCCCACTCCGCCACGGTCTGCGGTCTGACCACTGCGGCTGTGATTAAGTACGGGGTAGGCTCCTTTGAATTTGCCATCAGCTTTGTTCTTTCCATGATTGTAATGTACGACGCCATCGGAGTACGGCGGGAGACGGGCAAGCAGGCCAAGCTCTTAAATTCCATTTTGATGGAAAACCCGTTAAAGCTCAGCGCCGAGGTGCTGCAGGAGCGGCTGAAGGAGTATGTGGGCCATACGCCCTTGCAGGTTGTGGCAGGGGCTATTTTAGGCGTGCTGCTGGCTCTGTGGGTGGGCACATTTTATTAGACTTCATGTAACAGTTCAGGACGTCCTGAACTGTTACAAAATGATGAAGGGGAGGCATAAGGCGGTTTGTTTTGCTGCCTGCCGCCCTTTTTGGATGCTTGGGAAAGGAACGAGAATCGATGACAGGCAGATGGAAGGACTGGAAGATCGTGTTGGCAAGCGCTTCGCCCAGAAGAAAGGAGCTTCTGGAGCAGGTAGGAATTGAGCCGCAGATCTGTCCCAGCCATAAGGAAGAATGTACCGGCGAGACGGACCCGGCGCGGATGGTGATGGAGCTGTCCCGGGTGAAGGCGGAGGATATCGCTGCAGCCTGCCAGGAGAAGACCCTGGTGATCGGCGCGGATACGGTGGTTGCCCTTGGCGAAGAAGTGATGGGAAAGCCGAAGGATGAGGAGGAAGCCTTTGGGATGCTTAAGGCATTGTCCGGGAGGACCCATCAGGTCTATACCGGGGTGACGGTGATTCTATGCCTGGGGGAAGGTCGTTTTCATGGCTCCAGCTTTTTTGAAAAAACAGATGTACATGTTTACCCCATGTCGGAACAGGAGATTCGGAGGTATATCGCCACAGGAGAGCCCATGGACAAGGCCGGGGCTTACGGTATACAGGGGACTTTTGCGGCGTGGATTAAGGGAATTTCAGGAGATTACAGCAATGTGGTAGGCCTGCCCCTGGGAAGGCTTTACCATGAGATAAAGGAGATGACGGAATGATTAAACTGGTGGTATCGGATGTAGATGGAACCCTGGTTCCGGACGGCTCTTCGGTGGTGAACCCGGAGCTTTTTGATGTGTTTTTAAAGCTGAGGGAGAAAGGAATCCAGGTGGCCATTGCCAGCGGACGTTCCTGGGCCAGCATTGAAAATGCCTTTGAGCCAGTAAAGCATAAGATCTTTTACATATCCAATAACGGAGCGTATCTGGGCTGCTGCGGCAGGGCTCTTTTTGTGACGCAGATTGAACGGGGGCTTTTAGAGGAAATGGTTCACGCGGCCAGACGTTATCCGGAGCTGGCCATGACCACTGCCGGGGAAAGCGGCGATTATGTGGAGGAAGGCCATGAAGGGCTTTACCGGTGGCTGACGGAAAGCTATAAGTTCCAGGTGACAAAGGTGAAGGATCTGCTGGACGTAAAAGAGCCTTGTCTGAAGCTGTCTTTTTACAAGGAGCATGGCATTGAGGAAGCGGGGCGGGAAATTTTCCAGCAGTTTAAGGACCGGCTGAAGATTACCATTGCCGGGGATATGTGGATGGACTGCATGGACCGCAGCGTGAATAAGGGCCAGGCGGTGAAATGCCTCCAGGAAAGCCTGGGAATCCTTCCCGAGGAGACGGTGGTTTTCGGCGACCAGCTCAATGACTTGGAGATGTTGAACCAGGCTTACTACAGCTTCGCCGTGGCCAACGCCAGAGAAGAGGTGAGAAGGGCGGCTCGTTTCCAGGCGGACTCAAATGTAAGGGACGGCGTACTGAAGGTGCTGCGGCAGCTGGTCTGAAGGGAGTTTGAACGGTGAAATACTGCTTAGGTGCAAGGCGTAAATGGGCGGCGTTTTTCCTGGCAGCGGTCCTTTTTCTGGCCGGGTGCCGGGGAGAGGCGGCCGGAGAGGCGCAAGGAGAGGCGATTGAAGCAGCCTGGACCAGGGGACAGGTGATGACGGTTGTGGCTACGGAGCGCAACCGCTATCAGAATGTATATACAGAGCAGATCTGGAGCGCCGCTTCCGGTATTGGCGAGCGGGATTTTGAGGATGAGCTGATGGAGCAGATTCGGACCTTTTTTACGGAGCTAACTCTGATTGGAGCGATGGCTAAGGAGGAGCAGCTGGAGCTTAGCGGACGGGAAACAGACGCCCTGAACCGTCTGGCGGGAGAGTATTTTGCTCAGCTTTCCGGTGGCGACCGGGAATTCCTTCAGGTGACGCAGCAGGAGATCTACGACCTGTATGAAGCCTACCACAGGGCCAACCGCATGGTGGAGGAGATGACCGGCCAGGAGGATCTGGAGGTTAGCGATGCCCAGGCGAAGGTGATCCATGTGCAGCAGATCATAACCCACGACCGGGTTTTGGCAGAGGATGCCCTGGCAGCGGCTTTGCAGGAGGGAGCGGATTTCGGGGCTTTGGCCCGGCAGTATTCCGATGGGGATACCGGGGAGATCACTATGGAGCGCAGCCAACAGCCGGACGCCCTGGAGGAGGCGGCATTTGCCCTGGAGCAGGATCAGGTCAGCGGGATTGTGGAGCAGGAGGGCGCATATTATATTTTAAAATGCGTGGACGCTTATGATGAAGAGGCCACGGCGGTCCGCAAGGCCCAGATGGAGGAAGAGAAGCGCAGCCAGGTGTTTCAGAGAATCTATGAGCCCTTTGCCGCCACTCATCAGGTGAATTATCCGGATGGATTCTGGGATGGAATTTCCTTTGCAGGCGGGGAAAGCTGCCGCACCGATAATTTCTTTGAGATGTATGGGGAGTATTTTGGAGATTCGAGGTAAATTGCGGTAGGGGCTAGGGAGAAAAGAATGTTTTTGGTATAACGGGACCGCAAAAAAATTTAATGACGGATTTTTGAGGAATTGATCGAAGATGGATTTCAGTTGTTCCGGAATTGTATAATATTTCTTATGTATTTACAGAAAGGGCTGGGTAAAATGAAAATCTATTCCGTAAATGCAAATCGCAAACAGTACCTCCCGCTGCTTCTGATGGCAGATGAAGAGGAGGCTATGATAGACCGGTATCTGGAGCGGGGAGAGATGTACGCGCTCTGTGATCCTCAGGTTTGCGCCGTGTGCGTGGTGACGGATGAAGGCGATGGCATATTGGAGCTGAAAAATCTGGCAGTTGCGCCGGAATACAGGAGGCAGGGTTACGGACGGACTATGATTGAGTTTTTATGCCGTCGCTATAAGGGGCAATATCAAACGCTTCAGGTGGGAACGGGCGACAGCCCGTTTACGATTCCGTTTTATGAGTCCTGCGGTTTTTGCCGTTCCCATGTGATCAAGGACTTCTTTGTCCGGCACTATCAAAAGCCGATTGTGGAGGCTGGGGTTGTTTTGAGAGATATGGTTTATTTGCGCAGGGAAATTTAACTGGGCTGCAGGAGCAGAGAAAGCATCCCCCTGACGATTCCAAGGGAAAAGTCAGGGGGATATTTTCTATCCGATTTTAGTAAGAGTTAAGGCTACCGCGCTATAGAGAAACTTTCCGCCCTGCGCCATTACCTGAAGAGCAGCGGGAACAGAAGCGATCTGAAGCGGGAATGTGAAGGACATATTGGCTGAGTCGGCAGCGCTGCTAAATGTGTGCTGGGTTAATGCGCCTGGAACCGCATTCCCGTTTTCCTCTAGGGACAGGCTGATGGAAAGCGGATAGGATTCTCCGGAAGCGGGCGTTACGTTACCGTGGAAGGATACGGAATAAAGGCCAGGTTTAGTGATGGAAAACTGGGAATCGCCGGCGGTGTGGGTGATTCCTGTGCCGACAACAGCGGCGTTTTGATCAAAATCAAGCGGAGTTCCGCTGGAACCAGGAGCGGCGGGGGTGGAGTAAGCGGAGAACAGCTGGGAGGTTGCGGCAGTACCGGCCGGCCCGGTCGCACCGGTTGGTCCAGTTGTGCCGGTTGGTCCAGTAGAGCCGTGTATTTATGCACAACATTAGATTTTCCTTTGTGTTGAGTAGGCAAGCCGTTAGATTGCCTTGTT
>CALWQV010000138.1 GCA_944383785.1 uncultured Enterocloster sp.
GGATCCCAGGGAGATAAAGGGAGCCAGGAAGCTGGATGAGATTACCTACAACGAGATGTTGGAGCTGGCGACCCTGGGGGCCCAGGTGCTTCACAACCGCTCCGTAGAGATGGCGAAGAAATATAATGTAAAGCTGGAGGTTTTATCCAGCTTTTCCGGGAATCCGGGAACCAGAATCAAGGAGGTGGCAAAGGGAGTGGAAAAATCCTATATCAGCAGCGTGGCAAAGGATAAGAACATTGCTAGGATCGCCCTTTTAGGCGTGCCGGACGAGACTGGGACATCCTTTAAGGTCTTTTCCCTGCTGGCGGCAAACAACATTAATGTGGACATTATTTTACAGGGAATCGGGAAGGCGGAGCGCAAGGATATCTGCTTTACGGTAGCGGAAGGGGATCTAGAGCGGGCGGCCGGTCTTTTGAGGGAGCATCAGGAAAGCATCGGCTTTTGTTCCATGGAGACAAATGCCGACGTAGCCAAGGTTTCCGTAGTGGGAGCAGGGATGATCGGAAGCCCAGGAGTAGCTGCCAGGCTCTTTGAAGCCCTTTACGATGCGGGAGTCAATATTAACATGATTTCCACCAGCGAAATCAAGATTTCCGTGCTGGTGGACCGACAGGACGCCACAAAAGCGGTTCAGGCGATCCATGATAAGTTTTTCGCTATGTAGCCCATAGGCAAAAACTTTGTCAAAAGCGGGAAGGTTTTCCCTTAAATCCCTTGAAATTGCAAAAGATTCAAGATATAATTACACTTGGCAAGATTTTCACATTGTATAGGCGGCGGCTGTGATACTGCCGCTTATATTGTAAAAATACTATTAATGGAGGACTGCAATATGAGTAATTCAGCACAAACTTCAGCAAGCAGACGGATTAATGCCCTGCTTGATGAAAACAGTTTTGTTGAAGTCGGCGCTTATGTTACGGCGAGAAGCACGGACTTTAACATGACTGAGCAGGAGACCCCTGCTGACGGAGTGGTAACCGGTTATGGTACCATCGGCGACTGTCTTGTGTATGTGTACAGCCAGGACGCTTCCGTACTGGGAGGTTCCATGGGCGAGATGCACGCCAAAAAGATCTCCAATATTTATTCCATGGCCATGAAGATGGGCGCTCCTGTGATCGGGCTTATTGACTGCGCCGGTCTGCGTCTTCAGGAAGCGACGGACGCCCTCAATGGTTTTGGACAGATGTATCTGAGCCAGACCATGGCTTCCGGCGTGATTCCGCAGATCTCCGCGATTTTCGGTACCTGCGGCGGTGGCATGGCTGTGTCTGCGGCGATCACGGACTTCACCTTTATGGAGGAGAAATCCGCCCGCCTGTTTGTAAACGCGCCCAACGCCATTAGCGGCAATTATACGTCCAAGTGCGATACATCCAGCGCCGCCTTCCAGAGCGAGGAAGCGGGACTGGTGGATTTTGTAGGGGACGAGGCTTCCGTATTAAGCCAGATCCGCACGCTGGTATCCATTCTCCCGGCAAATAATGAGGACGATCTGTCCTATGAACCCTGCCAGGACGATTTAAACCGCATGTGCGCAGGCATTGAGGGCTATACCGGCGATACCGCCCAGGCCCTTGCCATGATTTCCGATAACAATTTCCTGATGGAAGTAAAGAAGAATTACGCTCCCGCTATGGTAACCGCATTCATCCGTTTGAACGGAAATACCGTAGGCTGCGTTGCCAACCGCAGCGAGGACGGAGAGAAGAAGTATGACGCTGCTCTGACTGCCGCCGGCTGCCAGAAGGCTGCTGACTTCATCAATTTCTGCGACGCCTTCAATATCCCGGTTCTGACTCTGGTGAACGTAAGGGGTTATCAGGCCAGCAAGTGTACGGAGAAGTCCATCGCCAAGGCGGCGGGCCGTCTGACCTACGCTTACGCCAACGCCAGCGTGCCTAAGGTGACGGTGATCGTAAAGGACGCCTTCGGAAGCGCTTATCTGACCATGGGTAGCAAGTCCATTGGCGCGGATCTGGTATATGCCTGGAAGGATGCGGTCATCGGCATGATGGATCCCGCTGAGGCAGTGAAGATTATGTACGCTAAGGAGATTGAGGCCGCTGAGGACGCGGTGGCTCTGATCGATGAGAAGAAGGCCCAGTACACCAGCCTGCAGTCCAGCGCTCTGGCAGCGGCTAAGAGAGGCTATGTGGACGACATCATCGAGGCACAGGAAACACGCCAGAGAGTGATCGCAGCATTTGAGATGCTGTTCACCAAGAGAGAGGATTATCCGTCCAAGAAGCATGGTACAGTATAAAAGTGAGGTGACAGGTATATGAAAGGATTATTAAGACGAGCGGCGGCAGCTTTGACGGCAGCCTGCCTGATGAGCCTGTCAGCCTTCTCTGTCGCCTTCGCGGCAGAGGGAGTGCCCTTTGAGACAGAGGGAACACCGGTGGAAAATGAAGATATGGCAAGTTTGCTGAAAGAGACGGCAGTGCAGTTATTGACGTACAGCGAAGAAGAGCTGCAGATTCAGAAGTCTATGGTAGAGAGTGCCGAAAATGATGCAGCGGTTTCTATGCTGGATGCCATTTTGGAAGCAAAGAAAGAGTATGGCGCCATTAAGGATATGGATTACGCAGCTGCCCAGGCAGTAGAATTGGAAGACGGAACCTTTACCGTATCCATTCCTATGACCTTTGAAGAGGGCCAGGTAAGCTATCTGCTGAATGTTCATCCTATGACCGGCGAGATGAAGATCGCCTTTGTCAGCGGCACCGGCGCAGATGAGAACACCACCCTTGGCGAGCAGATGAAGGAGGGCGGCATCTATTCCGCTTTCGGCCTTGGAACCGTGTTCGCGGTTCTGATCGTAATCAGCCTGGTGATCGCTGCATTTAAGTTCATTGGCAATACTCAGACCGGAAAGAAAGAGGAAGCGGCCCCTGCGCCTGCCCCGGCTCCTGCGGCAGCGGTTCCCGCTCCCGCGCCAGTTCCTGCTCCCGCGGCTCCCGCGGAGGATCTGATGGACGATACGGAGCTTCTGCTCTTGATTACAACTGCCATCGCCGCCTATGAATCCGTACCGGCGAATGGCCTGAAGGTTCGTTCTATCCGCCGCGCCAAGGACGCAAGATGGAGACGGGCTTAGAACTGAAAAAATATTCGATTGGAAGCATATTCAATAAAAATAATCCAGGAGGAATCAAATCATGAAGAGTTATACAATTACAATTAACGGAAAAGTATATGCGGTAACGGTAGAGGATGGAATCACCGGCGGAGTCGTTCAGGCGGCAGCTCCTGTTGCTCCTGCTCCTGTAGCAGCAGCGCCCGCTCCCGCAGCAGCTCCTGCGCCTGCGGCAGCTCCCGCCCCTGCCGCTGCCCCGGCTCCGGCTCCCGCTCCGGCAGCTCCCGCCGGCGCAGCTGGTTCTGTGAAGATCACCGCTCCCATGCCTGGCAAGGTCGTTAAGGTGAACGCTTCCGTAGGACAGGCCGTGAAGAAGGGAGAGGCAGTTCTGGTTCTGGAGGCCATGAAGATGGAGAACGATATCGTAGCTCCCCAGGATGGAACCATCGCAAGCATTAACGTATCCAACGGAGAGGCCGTGGAATCCGGCGCTGTGCTTGCAACTATGAACTAGAACTTAATTTATAGCAGTAAAAGCGGGGCGGAAGCTTATATTTTCTGCCCTGCTATGGAGGAATAATTATGGATTTTGGCAGCTTGATCAACAACCTGATGAACCAGATGGCGTTTTTTCATCTGGGAACAGGGAATTATATTATGATCGCGGTAGCGCTGTTTTTCCTGTGGCTGGCAATTAAGAAAGGATTCGAGCCCCTGCTTCTGATCCCCATCTCATTCGGCATGCTGCTGGTGAACATTTACCCGGATATCATGTACTCTCCGGAAGAGTCTTCCAATGGAACCGGCGGACTTCTCTGGTACTTCTTTACCTTGGATGAGTGGAGCATCCTGCCTTCCCTGATTTTCATGGGCGTGGGCGCTATGACGGATTTCGGTCCCCTGATTGCAAACCCCATCAGCTTTCTGATGGGAGCGGCAGCCCAGTTTGGTATCTATGCCGCTTATTTTCTGGCAATCCTGCTGGGATTCAACGGCGCGGAGGCAGCGGCGATCTCAATCATCGGAGGCGCAGACGGCCCCACCTCCCTGTTCCTGTGCAGCAAGCTGGGACAGACACAGATTATGGGCCCCATTGCAGTGGCGGCATATTCCTATATGGCCCTGGTGCCGATTATCCAGCCCCCTGTTATGAAGCTTTTGACTACTGAGAAAGAGCGTAAGATTAAGATGGAGCAGCTGCGTCCTGTTTCCAAGCTGGAGAAAATTTTATTCCCCATTGTCGTAACCGTTGCGGTATGCCTGATTCTGCCCTCAACAGCTCCCCTGGTGGGTATGCTGATGCTGGGCAACCTGTTCCGTGAGTGCGGTGTTGTAAAGCAGCTGACAGAGACAGCTTCCAATGCAATGATGTATATTGTGGTAATCCTGCTGGGAACCTCTGTAGGCGCTACCACCAGCGCGGAGGCATTCTTAAATGTCACCACCCTTAAGATCGTGTTCCTGGGCTTGGTTGCGTTTATCTTCGGAACCGCCGCAGGCGTTGTTCTGGGCAAGGTTCTTTGCAAGGTTACCGGAGGAAAGATCAATCCCCTCATCGGTTCCGCAGGCGTATCCGCAGTGCCTATGGCGGCCCGCGTATCTCAGAAGGTTGGTTCTGAGGCTGATCCTACCAACTTCCTGCTGATGCACGCCATGGGACCCAACGTGGCCGGCGTAATCGGTACGGCAGTAGCCGCCGGCGCGTTTATGGCTGTTTTTGGAGTGTAAAATTTAGTAGTATAATAGGAGGATTATAACTATGGCAGAGATAGAGAAAAAGCCGGTTAAGATTGTGGAAACCGTCCTTCGTGACGCCCACCAGTCTTTGCTGGCCACCAGAATGTCCACCGAGCAGATGCTGCCCATCGTGGACAAGATGGACAAGGTTGGCTACCATGCGGTAGAGTGCTGGGGCGGCGCTACCTTTGACGCTTGCCTGCGTTTCTTAAAGGAAGATCCCTGGGATCGCCTGAGAAAGTTAAGAGACGGATTTAAGAATACCAAGCTGCAGATGCTGTTCCGCGGCCAGAATATCTTGGGATATAACCATTATGCCGACGATGTGGTAGAGTACTTCGTACAGAAGTCCATTGCCAACGGTATTGACATTATCCGTATTTTCGACTGCTTGAACGATATCCGCAACCTGGAAACGGCTGTTAAAGCCACCAAGAAGGAGAAGGGCCATGCCCAGATTGCCCTTTGCTATACCTTAGGCGATGCTTACACCATGGATTACTGGAAGAACATTGCTAAGGAGATTGAGGAGATGGGCGCTGATTCCCTGTGTATCAAGGATATGGCCGGTCTGCTGACTCCCTACGCGGCAGCGGAGCTGGTAACCGCCCTGAAGGAGGGAACCACCCTTCCCATTGACCTGCACACCCACTATACCTCCGGCGTTGCTTCCATGACATATTTGAAGGCCGTAGAGGCAGGCTGTGATATCATTGACTGCGC
>CALWQV010000139.1 GCA_944383785.1 uncultured Enterocloster sp.
CTGGCCACAATCTTGGGGGTGTGGATCTCCGTGGAGCCCTGGCTGTTAAGGTAATCGCGGAACCCCCTCACGATTCCCTCCTGCACCCGGAACTTTGCCCGCTCCCTGAGATTTCTTAAGGAGAGGGGCCGCACCGCCAGCTTGGCCTCCAGGGATGTGCCCATTTTCCACTTATTCACCGGAAGGGGCATAGGAGCCACCGGAACCGAAAGAAGCTTCAGCTCCTTAAGGAAGATCTCAAAGCCTCCGGGAGCCCGCTCCTCCCTTCGCACCGTCCCCCGGGCCAAAACTGCCGACTCCTCTTTCCAGGACTTTTCATCAAGTCCGCCCCGTTCCTTCTCGTACACGCACTGGACCAGGCCGGATGCCCTTCTTAAAACCACAAACACCACGTCGCCCATATCACGGATTACATGAATCATTCCGTTCAGGCTTACAGTCTTCCCCTCCAGCTCCTGGCTTAACTCCTGGAAAATTTCCAGGGCATCACTTTTTCCTGCACCATCGATCATCTTCATAGCGGTTCCCTCGCTTTCACTAAGAATGGATTACGCGCATTCCGGGAACAAAAAATCCCGTCCCGGGAATGCACAGCTGCATTCCGGGACGGGACAAAAACATACAATCTCCCGCGGTACCACCCGCATTGGAATCCTTAAGGACTCCCACTCTCTGCACGTAACGTGTGCGGCGGATATGCCTACTGGTCATTTCAGCATACCAGCTCCAGAGTGTTCCCTTCGCCCAGTCCTGCATGGCGGCGCTCTCAGTCGGTGACGCCCCCTTCCTGTCACATTTCTCAGGCAAGAGTCTCCTTCTTCGCTGTTGGCAGCGCCGCCCGATTCGTTATACAACCAGGCTGTTGCGCTGAAATTAGTTTATAAAATAGCGGATTAGAGGAGAAAAGTCAAGCAAATTATTCTCTAATTCGTAATTTTTATATATTTCGCCCTGAATCCGGCCTGAAGGCCCGAAAAAATTATGCAAAAAAAGCATTTCATATGTTACAATAGAAACACCTTTCCAGGTTCGGTCAGCCGAACGGAAACGAAATAGGAGGAAAAGCTATGTCATCGAAAAAGGTATTACGTCCCACATCACGAAAGCCCAAACAGGCAGCCAGGAAAAAAAGCGGCTGTCTTCCCATCTTTATGGTCCTGGTGATCCTTCTGGGCTTTGCCGGAGGGATTGGCTTCGGAGTATTAACCGGCGGCGCGTCCATGGAACCGGAGACAGTTGAAATGGGGCCCTCCATGTACCTGAAAGCAGACCGGACGGACTTTTCTGTGGGGGAGCCCGGCGAAATCCAGCTGACCCTCGTGCGCCCCGTGGGCGATCTGGCCGAAATCCTGGACGAAAAGGGAAATGTGATCCTTACCATGACCTCCGCAGATGCCCAAGCAGATGGCAGCTGGACCAAGTCCATCACCTTAAATACCCAGGAAGAAGGCTCCTACCTCCTCACCGCCCGCGCCGGCTCAGAGGAAAGCGATCACCTGGCGTTTTTCGTAACGCCGGAAATCACCGCCGAGATGGTATGGGACGCCATGGAGATCAGCCGTGAAACCTATGAGGCGGTTCTGAATGAGGGCTATGAATCCGATGATTTTCCCCAAGAGGCCCTGGATTTTGCCGCCAAAGAGCTGGAAGCCGACAGCCGCGTGGCGGAAGTGATGACCTTAGACAGCGCCGTCTTCTTCCTCACCAAGGACCATGTAGTCGGCGCCTGTGGCCCCGGGCCGGCGGAAGGGTATTTCAGCAGCGGCAGCAGCCAGTTTTCCGACGAGGGCTATGCCGTGGACATATACCGGGCAGCTACGGATATGCTCCCCTTAGACGATCCCCGGGAATTTTCCGAGAAAACCTCCATTTACAGCGAAAACACCGTAACCAATGACCGCATCAACGTTGTGCGCCCTCTTTACAGCACAGACGGCCTCTGCCATGTGGATTATCATGCCGAAAAGGGGGAACAGCTGGCGGAAGCTATGTACAGCCAGGAAGGCTGCCATGTATACAATGATTTTAACGGGATTTTGTCCCTATTCGCCGAAGACATAGGCGATGTGGGCATGTGGATCATGAACACCCATGGCGGCAAAGTTCCCTATGAAGACGAATCCGGCAATGAGAAAATCCTCTGGACCTATGAGCTTTCCGAAACCCTGACCGGCTTTGACCAGCTGGTAGACCTGGAGCTTCAGGCCGGCAATGAGTTCTCCCGCTATTTTTACGGCGACCAGGACAGCTTTAAAACGCGGACCGCCGGCCTTATGCGCCTGATGGCCTACAATGGAACCATCACCGGAACCGGCACCTTTATGAAGAACCGTTACCAGAACTGCACCTTTGACAATACCCTGATTTATTTCGGAATCTGTTACAGCGCGGCGGATCCGGAGATGAAATCCTTCTTCATCGACCGGGGCGCTTCCACCTACATCGGGTATCCCAACAAGATCCATACTGACATCGAGAAAAGCTTCTTCACCGGATATATGGATCATCTTTCCAAATGGAGAGAAAAGGACCAGCGCCTTTCCAATTCGAGCGAAGCTTCCGAAACACGGCTGGGGCCCATTGCCCTGTACAATAAGCTCTTCCAGACGCCGATTCACGGTTCCCAGCGGGCCGAGGTCAGCACCACCAGGGACGCCTTCACCTTCTACGGCGAGGGAACCCTTACCGGAACGGTCACCGCGCCGGGAAATACCGCCAGCACAGAAGGGGCTGAAATCTCCCTGTACCGGTATCTGAATTATGAGTTTCAGCTGCAGAACATTGTACATGCGGATGCGGACGGCAAATTTTCCGCCGAGCATCTGCCCTGGGGCGTCTATGTGGCGGATGTCCACCACGATCATCTTGGAGAGGCCCAGGCATGGATGATTTTCCAGGAAAAGGAAATGGATGGCGGCGAAATTCTCCTAAATGGCGATCTCTACTATACCTACATACGGGATCACATGCTCCCTGAAATGGGGTGGGCCGGCCTGGATGTCCAGACCGCCCGCGTTGAATACCAGAATCTGTCGGCCATACTAGGCAAATCCTGGAACAGCCGAAAGGGCCTTCTCTCCGCCAATGTAGAGGATCTGGACGGAGACGGCAGGGAAGATCTGCTGGTCTTCTACTTTGCCCCCAGCGAGACAGTAAACGGTACATACGCCCTGTACGCGGAGCTCTTTACCCAGTCGGAGGACCGCCAGGTGATTCCAGTCAACCGCCTCCTGCTGGCGGACGGCATGGGAGACGAGCTTCATTCCCTGGATCTGAGAGCAGGCCTTATGAACGTCCAAGGGCGCAGATGCCTTTACGTGGAAAATGGCTCCAGCGCCTATTTTGCCGACGGCGGCGGAATCACCTACAGCTGGTACGGCTACGACGGCTCCAAGCTTCGCCCCTTCTGGCAGATTGACAAGACGGCAGGCGGGTCTTCAGATATCGTCTATTCCCTCCTGGACAGCACAGCAGGCGGCGTCCCCGTCGAAACCGTTCTGTGGGCCAGGGCCTTTAACCAGCAGGTCATGATGGACGGCGATATGGGCGACGGCATCGAAGCCGGTTTCGGCCTTCTCGGTCTGCATCAGCCTGCCAGAGAGCATCTACCCGAATTTAATTATACCTTCTTCAATGATTTAGAGGATACGGTTCCCACCTACTGGGGAAGCGATCTGCTGACTCCATCCTTCCAGTGCCTCGTAAGCGGCGCCGGAACCTACCAGGTCCGGGATATGCAGTCCACAGTAACGGATGGGACAGAGCTTCAGAAGAAGATCAAAGAGCTGGGCTCTTAACCAAGAAAGCATAATGATACAAAGACAAAGGCAGATTCCTTCCATCTGCCGACAGAAAGGATTTTGACCCACTATGACCTGTGAATACCTGCTGGTAGACGGCTACAACATCATATTTGCCTGGCCGGAGCTAAAGGAGCTGGCAGACGTCAATCTGGACGGGGCCCGCACCAAGCTTCAGGACATTCTCTGCAATTACCAGGGCTACAAAAAATGCCAAGTAATCCTGGTCTTTGACGGCTACAAAGTAAAAGGCAACCCCGGCGAAGTCATTCAGTACCACAACATCCACGTCATCTTTACCAAAGAAGCAGAAACAGCCGACCAGTATATTGAGAAGGTAACCCAGCAGATCGGCCGCCGTTATCAGGTGGCTGTGGCCACCTCGGACCGCTTAGAGCAGGTCATTATCCTGGGAAAAGGAGCCATGCGCCTGTCCGCCAGAGATCTGTTTAAGGAGATATCAGAGACAAACGATGAGATCCACACCCAGCATTTGTCCCGGATTCCCAGCCAGAAAAACCGGCTCTTCGACAACGTAGATCCCGCCCTGATGGCTTATCTGGAGGATGTGCGGTTAAACGGGAATCCCACGGAAAAGAAAAAGCCCCCAAAGGTTTCCCCGGCCAAAAAGCGGCGTTAATTGTTTCAAGCAGCGGAAAGGAGTCTCACATGCCTTATTCTATCTCATTTTTCTTCCTGGCGGAGCTGGCAGGCACCATCGCCTTCGCCTGTTCCGGCGCCATGACAGCCATCGAAAAGAAACTGGATCTCTTAGGCGTCATCGTCCTGGGCGTCACCACCGCCGTAGGCGGCGGCATGATGCGTGACATCCTTCTGGGGGAGCTGCCTCCCAGCTTATTTTTGAATCCAGTCTACGTGCTGGCGGCTTTTCTCGCTGTCCTGGTGCTTTTCTTTTTGATCCGCTCCAGGATTCTGGCAGAAAAATACCTCTCGGCCGAGGCCTACGAAGCGATCCTAAATCTCTTTGATGCCATTGGCCTGGGCATTTTTACCATCGTAGGAATCGACACCGGCATTGCCGCCGGATACGGGGATAATCTGTTTTTGATCATCTTTCTGGGCGTCATCACCGGAGTGGGCGGCGGTCTCCTTCGGGATATGATGGCCTGCCAGACACCCTATATTCTGAAAAAACATGTATACGCCTGTGCCTCCCTGGCCGGGGCTTTCTGCTACGTTGGGCTTTTAAAACTTCTCCCCAGGGAAGCCGCCCTCTCGGCCTCTGCCCTGCTTGTAGTGGCGATCCGCCTGCTGGCCCGGCATTATAAGTGGAATCTGCCGGTGGCGGGGTGCTCAAAAGCGTAGAATACCGCTTACTACTACTTAATACCATTTCAGGACAAAATAAAAATGGTCGAAACTCCCCAAAATCAAGGAATTTCGACCATTTTATGAAACTGGGCCAGCCAGATTCGAACTGGCGAGTGCAGGAGTCAAAGTCCTGTGCCTTACCGCTTGGCGATGGCCCAACAACACAGCAGCCTTTTACAGCGCCTGATAATCATACCATAAATTCTCTCTCTTGGCAAGTCCTGCGACCTCTTCCGATGCAAAAATCCGGCTCCAGCAAACCGGAACCGGATTTTTGACCCTTAACAATTCGGGTGAGTACAGGGATTCGAACCCTGGGCCTCCAGAGCCACAATCTGGCGCGATAACCAACTTCGCCATACCCAC
>CALWQV010000140.1 GCA_944383785.1 uncultured Enterocloster sp.
TCAGATGGCGGACAAGTTCGGATTTAAATACATTGTCAGCTCCCTGCGTGAGAGCCACAGCGCTTCCGACAACGGCTGGTCTGCATGTATCATGGATGGAAAGACCAGAGAGTTCTACCACTCCAGAAAGTACCGCATCACCCCCATCGTGGACCGCGTAGGCGGCGGCGACTCCTTTGCGGCAGGACTGATCTGCGGACTGCTGGACGGCAAGGACATGAAGGCTGCTCTGGAGTTTGCGGTAGCGGCTTCCGCTTTAAAGCACACCATCCCCGGCGACCTGAACCTGGTTACCAGAGCGGACGTAGAGAATCTGGCGGGCGGAGATGGCTCCGGCCGTGTGCAGAGATAAATGACAGCCTGAGGCTTCAGGCTTTTTGGACGGCTAATATCCATACGGTATTAGCCGTCTGCCATATCAGGGAAAATCCCAGGATAAAAAGGAGACGAGTATGGAGATTAAAAGTAGCAGAACCTTTGATTTACTGACCTTGGGCCAGGTGCTTCTGCGCCTGTCCCCCCCGGACAATGAGCGTCTTTCCAGAGGAGATACCTTTGTCAAGCAGGTGGGAGGAGCGGAGTTAAACGTAGCGGTAGGCGCATCCCTTCTGGGCCTGCACACCGGCGTGATCTCAAAGCTTCCCGCTCACGACATCGGCAGCTTTATGAAAGGAAAAATCCGTTCCTTCGGCGTTAGCGACGACTTTTTCATGTATGATCATTCCCAGGGGGCCAGGCTTGGCATCTACTATTATGAGAATGGAGCTTATCCCAGAAAGCCCAAGGTGATCTATGACCGCCGGCACAGCTCCTTTTTCTCCTTAAAGCTGGAGGAAATCCCCCAAGAGGCCTATACGGCGTCCAAGTGCTTCCACACCACCGGCATCACCATGGCCTTAAGCCCACAGATTCGGGAAACCACCACAGAGATGATTAAGCGCTTCAAGGAAGCGGGAACCCTGGTCAGCTTTGACGTTAACTACCGGGCCAATCTGTGGAGCGGTGACGAGGCCAGGGAGGCGATTTTAAAGATCCTTCCCTATGTGGATATTTTCTTCTGCTCTGAGGATACAGCCCGTCTGACCTTTAAGAAGGAGGGGACAGCCCGGGAGATGATGAAGAGCTTTACCGAGGAATTCCCCATCTCCATCGTGGCCTCTACCCAGCGGATCGTCCACAGCCCCAAGCTTCACACCTTCGGCTCCGTGATCTACGATGCGGGGAAAGATCAATATTATGAGGAAGAGCCTTACCGGAATATCGAGGTAGTGGACCGTATCGGAAGCGGAGACGCTTATATCTCCGGAGCCCTTTACGGCCTGCTCTCAAGCGGCGGCGACTGCGCCAAGGCGGTTGCCTATGGAAATGCCACCGCGGCGGTGAAGAACACCATTCCCGGCGACCTTCCTTCTTCCAATCTGGATGAGATTGAGACGATTATCAGGGCCCATAATCAGACAAGCGGGTATCAGAGCGAGATGGCGCGCTGAGGGAGCGCTGATAGAGCGTAGGACGGCGGTACTGAATCGGACGGCGGGGTCTTCCTGCACGGCACAGCCGTGCAGGAAGCATCGGATTGACATCCGATGTGAAAACAGACAAGAAGATATGCTTATAAGCAAGCTTAACGCCTATCTTCTTGCCTGTTTTCCCGCCGTCCTGCCTTTTTCGTAGGAATTATTAAGAAAAAGTTTATTGGCGAATGGGCCGGGATCGTATATACTCCTAAATACAGGAGCGGCAAGAGAGTCGCTTTTGGAAAATCTGAAAAGATGGAAAAGGAGATTGATTAAATGAGAAAGAATCGTATCTTGGCAATAGGACTGTTGGCGGCGGCTGTGATCGGAGGAAGCGGCTGCTCTGCGGGCGCGGGCTCGGTCGCCCAGGAGAGCACCCAGGTGGAATCCGCCTCTCAGGCTGAAACTACAGAGGAGACTACGGAAGGGGACGTGATCGAGACGGTGGATGGAACCATCGAGAGCCTGGAGGAGACTCAAGCGCCGGTTCTCAGCCCGGTAATCCTTCAGGGACCTGTGACCCATATGGAGGACGGCCGCCTGTCCATTGACAGCCAGCCTGAGAGCGCGCCCTCCGACAGCCAGGCGGAAGGAACCTATACTGGGGAAGTGATCCTCAATATTTCCGAGAACACCTTGATTTTAGACGGAGTAAACGGCTATCCGGTGCAGTTAGAGGACCTGGAGGACGGAAGCACGATTCACGCCTATGTAGGCCCCGCCATGACCATGAGCCTGCCGCCGATGACGACAGCGGAATTGATTCTTTGCCAGATCCCCGAGGACGCCAAGGCTCCAGAGTATGTAACGGTTAAGAGCGTGGTGTCAGACGCCGAAACAGGCAGCGCGGTGCTGACCACCGTGGACGGCGCCCAATATGAAATCGGAGAGGACTGTCAGATCCTCCCCTATTTGACGAGAAATATTGTAACCTTAAGCGATCTGACCGAGGGAAGCAAGTGTCTTGTCTGGTCCGACGGCCAGGGAGCTGCTTCAAAGATCGTGCTCTTTGCCGCTGAGTAAAGAGAAAGGCTTAGTTGCCGCACTCAATACTGATTTCATTAAACTTCTTTAACAGGTGGTCAATTTCCACCTGTTTTTTTGCCTCTCCCTCCACGTCCATCACTGCTTCCCCTTGGTGCATCATCAGGAGCCGGTCGCCATACTCCACGGCATAGCGCAGATTGTGGGTGACCATGATGGTAGTCAGTTGCTTTTCCTGCACAATTTTGTCCGTCAGCTCCATGATGGTTTCCGCCGTCTTGGGATCCAGGGCAGCGGTGTGCTCGTCCAGAATCAGAAATTCAATGGGAGTCATGGTGGACATGAGAAGGGCCATGGCCTGGCGCTGTCCTCCGGAGAGAACGCCTACCTTTACGTCAAGCTTATCCTCCAGACCCAGTCCTAAGGAGTGAAGGCTTTCCCGGTAAAATTCCACGCGCTGGCGGCTGGTTCCTGGCCTTAAGTTGAAGGACTTCCCCTTATTGTCGGCCAGGGACATATTTTCCAGGATGGTCATGGAGGGGCAGGTTCCCAGGGAGGGATTCTGATAGACACGCCCGATGCGCCGCTGGCGCTTGTACTCCGGCATCCTTGTAATGTCCTTTCCTCCTACGAAAATCTGGCCATCGTCTAAGGGAATGCTTCCACAGATTAAGTTCAGCATGGAGGTTTTTCCGGAACCGTTGCTGCCTACCACGGACACGAACTGGCGGTCCTTTATGGCCAGGTTAAAGTCCTGGAAGAGGCACATTTCATTGACCGTACCGGCGTTGTAATATTTATGGATGTGTTTTAATTCAAGCATGAACCTTTACCTTCTTTCCCTTGTTGTGGCTGACTACCAGGATGATGAGGAACAGGATGGAGGTAATCAGCTTTAAGTCCGAGGCAGTGATGGGGATGGTGATCAAATAGTCGCCTACCCGGAACTGGCCTCCCAGATTTAAGGCAATGGACACGCAGGCTTTGTAGATGATGGAACCGGCGATGACGGCGGTAGTGGCCTTAAAAAATCCAATGCGCTTAAACAGCTGGGTGCCGATGATGACATTTGCCAGGCCGATGACCATGGTTCCCGTGCCCAGGGAGCTTTCGAAAAATCCCTTCTGCTGGCAGTAGACACAGCCCGCCAGGGCGGTAAAGCCGTTGGCTAGGGAGAGGCCCACGATCTTGACAAAGCCTTTATCCTTGGCCAGGGAGGTCACTAAGGTGTCGTTATCCCCGGCGGCCCGAAGCAGGTAACCGGAGCGGGTATTTAAATACAGATCCAAAAGAATCTTGCATACGGCCACGATGAGAACGAGGATGATTAACACCGTGTAGGGCTTCAGGGCCTGGGGAACCATCCGCTCAAGGAAATCGTTGCGAAAGATGGTATCCTGGCTGAAGATGGGAAGGTTGGCCCTTCCCGCGATTTTTAAGTTAATGGAATAGAGGGCGGTCATGACGATGATCCCCGACAGCAGGTCCCGCACCTTCAGCTTTACATGGATCAGTCCTGTAACGCAGCCGGCAGCGGCTCCAGCCAGAAAGGAGAGAGGCAGGGCCATAACCGGGGAAATAACGCCGAATAGGGGAAGTCCGTTGGCAATCCCTGCGGCGGTGATAGCCGCCCCCAGGGGAAAGGTGCCATCCACGGACAAGTCCGGGAAATCCAGAATCTTATAGGTAATGTATACGCCCAGAGTCATGATGGCGTATACAAGACCTTCTTCTAAAATACCCAACAGGATAGTAAACATGATCGTCCTCCATTTTACATTTGTCTGCGCCTGTTACTGCGCGATTTCTTCAAAAAGCTCCGCCGCCTGGCCGGTCAGCTCCTCGGGAAGGGTGATCCCTAAGTTTTCGGCTACCTTTGTATTTCCGTAGAAGGCGGCTTCCTCAATTACTTCATAGTTCATATCGCTGGCCTTTGCCTCGCCTTTTAACACCTGGGCGGCCATATGGCCCGTCTGCTTTCCAAGCTCAATGTAATCCAGCCCCATAGCGGCCAGGCAGCCGATGCGCACCTGCTCGATCTCGCTTCCGAAGACCGGAATATTTAAGGCGTTTGCCTTATCCAGGATTACGGGAAGGTTGGCTACCACGGTGTTGTCCGTAAGGTTGGTCACGCAGTCCACTTGGGAAAGAAGGCTGTCGGCGGCCAGGGCCACATCGGCGGAGGAAGCGATTCCGGTATCTACGATTTCAAAGCCGTATTCCGGGGACAGCTCCTTGTATTGGGCGATGGTGGACTCGGAGTTTACCTCGCTGGTGGTGTACATGATGCCGATGGTCTTGGCCTCCGGGAGAATCTGGCGGATCATCTCCAGCTGGGCCTTTACAGGAAGCTCATCGCTGGTTCCGGTGATATTGCCCACCGGAGTGCCATCCTCTGTAGCAAGCTCCGCAGCCACCGGATCAGTGACAGCCGTGTAGATCACGGGAATCTCCGTCTCCATAGCGGCGCTGTAGGCGGACTGGGCCATGGGGGTGGCGATGGCGCAGATCAGATCCACGTCACGGCCTACAAAGCTGGTGGCAATCTGGCTGGCATTGGCCCCGTCGGCCTGGGCGTTCTGGTAAACGACCGTCAGGTTTTCACCTTCCACAAAGCCTTCCTCCTCAAGACCGGCCAGAAAGCCTTCCCGACAGTTGTCTAAGGAACCGTGCTCCGCGAATTGGCCGATGCCGATGGTGTAGGAGCCCTCCGCAAGGTCAGTGCTCTGGCCTAAAGAGCTGTCGGCACTTTCAGCTTCATCGGCGCTTTCGGAGGCCTCGGCGGTCTCGCCGGTTTCAGAAGCCTCAGAAGAGGGGGCCTCTGTCTGTGCCTGACTGGCGGCGCTTGTTTCATCGGAAACCTTGGTGACGCAGCCGGAACGCGGCTGCCCCGCAGTACCGTCACCCGGCCATTGGCCCGGAC
>CALWQV010000141.1 GCA_944383785.1 uncultured Enterocloster sp.
CCTTTTCCGTCAGCTCATTGTAAATATCCTGGGCCAGTACGCTGTCCAGGGTACGCTCCCCGGATTCGTCTGTCTCCTTGTAGCAGATGAACACATCGTAAGGCTCTTCCTTGGAAGACACCTCCAGAATACCCTTTCGGATTTCCTCGATCTGCTTCGCTTCTTCCCGATACATCCGCTTTGCCACCGCATCCGCGTATTCCATAGCCAGCTCCAGATTTTCATCCTCCATCACCGAGTCAAAGGAGGACCGGTGGCAGGTGGGGATCTTCTTTCCAGTTGCCGGGTCGTCCACATACTCGATGCCGTACTTGCACAGAACCAACCCCCAGTAGGCTTCCGCTTCCTCCGGAAATTCCCCAATGATCGTCTCGTACACCCCTGCCGCCTTGTCAAATTCATTGTTAAACCGCAGCCGGTTGGATCTGGAAAACAGGGTCATCTTCTTCTCATTATCCGCATTAGGAACCGTCTGCTTCGTGCCGCAGTAAGGGCACTCCGCTACCGTTACATCCGGGGTCAGCTCCAAATCCCCTCCGCACATCTTGCACTTTAATGTTGCCATTATCATTCTCCTTTTCCTACTTAAATTAGAAGATATCAGATTCCAGATTGACCCATAAAGCGGGACGAATACAAATACACTCATGGGAGACAGAGTCTCTGCTGTACATGGAACCAGTACCGGCAGCACGGTTGATCAGAGAGCCATCGTCTTCAACGCAAAGAGCAGCGTTCTGTTCTTCGCCCGGCGACCTCAGCCACCACCTGCAGCCTCCACCAAAACCGGTATATGCACTCCCTGCCCAGTCTGCATAAGTAGTTGGCGTACAGATCCGCTCTTCATCACTGGTAAAATAATCTTCAAATGCCTCTTTGTAGCTTAACAGGAATACTTGATCCTCCGTATTATTTCCACTGCTCGTGTTAAGTCTACTGTAACCTTCCGCCTGGCTATTATCTACCTTCGTTTTTATAATGGCTGCCTGTTCCTCATTGGTAAAAGCCGTATCCATAAAGCTGCTGTTCAGCCAGTTTCTGATGGTAGATTGCTCCCAAGTAGTATCAGCAGCCTCCTCATTATATGCTTTTGTATCCAATCCATATTTACTCAACAAAAGGGCATTGTCTCCTTCTCGTGCCAGCACGATCCATTCAATGTCCTCCCTGAGCCATTTATCTCCATTAACTTCCTGCTCATAACTACCAAATGAAATCTCACTCCCTACAGCAAAATACGCATCCCGAAGTTCTTTATTGCCATCCAGCAGTTCTTCAGCATCCTTATATCCTCGTAATTCGTCAAATATAGCATACGCTTCTGCATAATCTCCTTCTGACAGCAGGCTTTGCCCTTCTTCATATTTTACGCTTTTCAGAAATTCTTCGTTTACATCCCTATATCCATCCAATTCATCAAATATAGCATATGCTTCTGCATAATTTTCTTCTGTCACCAGGCTTTGTGCTTCCTCGTATTTTATGTTTTTCAAAAACTCTTCATCTACATCCTTATATCCTTGTAATTTCTCAAATATAGCATATGCTTCTGCATAATTTCCTTCTGCCACCAGACTTTGCCCTTCTTCATATCTTACGCCTTCCAGAAATTCTTCATCTACATCCTCATATCCGCTCAGTTCCTCAAAAATAAGATAGGCATCCTCATAATCGCCTTTTGCCATCCGGCTTTGTCCTTCTTCATATTTTATGCCTTTCAGAAATTCTTCATCTACATCTTTATATCCCTGCAGCTCATCAAATATAGAATAGGCTTCCGCGTAATTTCCCTCTGCCATCAGGCTTTGCCCTTCGTTATACTTTTGGGATGGCAGAATTATCTTTACATTCACGAAAATAGCTATGGCCACAGCCGCTGCGACAACCACTCCTATTGTCACTCTTTTTTTTCTCACCCTTTTCACTCGCAGCGCCGCTTCTTTGCGCATCCGCTCTTCTTCTCGCCTTTGCTCTTCTTCCCTCTTCCTGCACTCCTGCGCTCTCTTCCTGCATTTCTCCGCCCGGCTTATACAGTCTTTATAATTCCCAATCTTCTCAAACAGCTCAGCCGCGGAAAGATATGTACCCTCATCCTTCGCATTCTTTTCCTCCACACAGGCCGCCAGGTAATCCGCCTCCCGCCTTGCCTGGGCTATGCCACTCTGCTCTGCCGACAGCTTTTCCGCCAGTCCAAGGAAATGCTCATACTTCTCCTTCAGGCTTTCCGCTACCTCCCGGTCCCGTTTTTCCGCCTCTTCGACCTTCCGCCGCAGATTATCATCGATCTTAACAAAACTGTCCTGGAGCTGTCCTGCAAACTCTCCCTTTGCATACTGGATGGCACGTATAAGGTTTTTATTTTTCTGCCTCATCCTGGTCCAATCTCTCTGGAAACTTTGGATTATGGAGACTGCCGAGATGTAGCTGCGCATCTTACCTTCCTTAAAATTTTTCCGAATTTCCGCTTCACTTAAATATCCAAGGATCCGATACTGTTGTACTGCCTCCTCAATCCTCCCTGTATCCCGCGGACAGGCTTCCATCTCTTCCCCAAGCCTCAGACTTGACGGCAGCCTCACTCCGTTTATTACAATATCTTTTTGCTCATCTTCCACTTCCAGATCCTTTGGGTCAATTTCTCTTTTGACAGCCCATTTATCGATAAACGCCTGGATGTCACGGCACTCTATGCTCGCCAGCGTTTTCCCGAAAAACGCTTCCCCACACTCCGCATCCACATTCAAAGCCTGGTCGAAAAACTCATCCGCCTTCTCCCAGTTCTTATCTTCCAGCATCTGCCGGCCTCTCTTTAGCAGAGCGGTCAGGTTCACATTCATCTCATTGTGAATGATGGTTTCTTTCACGGCCTCCGGCTTCTTATCCACATCCAGCACCTTGGCAATCCCGCGGATCAAGTCCTGGATAAATCCAATCCGGCTCATGTCATAAGATTGGAGAACGGAAAGCTGCTCCGGCAGGTCGTAAGGGTCCATATCCCGGTAACAGGGGATCAAAAGGCATTTCCGGTCATGCTTCATCAGGGCAAGGTAACGGCTCCACTCATTCCTCACCCACACCGAGTTCAGATACTCCGGTTTGGTTCCCACTACCACCATCACCTTAGCGGAATGGAGTGCCGCAAAGATATAAGGCTCATACTCCTGCCCCGCTTTGTCCTCCAGGGTAATCCGGGCAAAGAATACCCTCCTTCCCTGATCCGTCAGCTGATAGTAGATTTCCTGGGCCAGGGTGGAATCCACCGTCCGGTTCCCCCGCTCATCGCTCTCTTTATAGCAGATAAACACGTCAAAGGGCTGTTCCCTCTGGGAAATAGACAGGATTCCCCGCTGTACCTGGGCGATCTTTTCCCCATCCTTCTGATACTGGGCCTTTGCCACCACATCGGCATGCTCCAGGGCCGCCTTATAGTCCACATCCTCCAAGAAACTGTCAAAGCTGGCCCTGTGGCAGGTGGGAAGATACTCCCCGCTGGCCGGGTCTTTCACATACTCGATTCCAAACCGGCACAGGGCGCAACACCAGTGGGCTTCAGCATCATTTTCGTCCTCCCTTACGATCCCTTCGTAGACCGCCAATGCCTTGTCAAATTCTCCAATTCTGCGGAAATGATTGCCCCGGTTAAAGGCTGCCGCCCGCTGCTCGTCATCGATTCTCGGCAGAGTCATGGTGGAACCGCAGTATTCACAGGTTCCTGTCCTCTGGTCGGAGGAAATTTCCATATCGCCGCCGCACATTTTACACTTGATTATCATTTCTCATCGGCTCCTCTAACTTTTTCTTTTTTATAAGACGCGGAGTTATTGTTATCTCTTCCCTGATACAGGACGCCTGGAAACTCTCCGTTCTCTACTTTCCTTTTGAAATATTTTCCAAACCGGATACGGCCGCCTACCGGGAGTTCTTTCCACTCTGCTCCTTTTAAAAGGTCTTTTGCGAAAAAAGAGGCTCCATCCGGAATATCATCGACTGTTTGATGCAGCTCATCTAATATAAAATCAAATCCCATCTTCCAGCCTCCTAATCTACCGCTTTCGTCATCTTACAAATCTGGTTCCGCTCTTCCAGATCCCGTTTCGTCTTCCGACACAGTTCCAGAGTTTTCTCTTTCTTCAACAGCGCCACCGCATCCTGGAGCCGGGCCAGGTCATCCGCAATGGTATCCTCGATTTCCTTTAATGCTTCGCTGCTAACCGGGTCGCTGTATCGGAACGCCTCCGCCAATTCTCTGAGAGGCTCTTTCGCTTCCGGGATTTGCCCCTCTCCGGCCAGCATCTTTATGTGGACCTGGAACTTCCGCATCCGGCTCACATCCTTTACAAGCTTCCTCTCCTGGCGTTCCACCTCTTCCCGTGCCCCTTCTGTCGTAATGAGGCCGATGAGGGCAGCCCCCATCAGGATCACATACAGCACTAATGGCAGCCAAATAGGAACCACTGTCCCAAGGGCCATGAAGAGCAATCCCAAAACTGCCTGTACCGCCAGATAAATCATCCCGACTCTGGCAATGGGAAAACCGTACAGCTTGCTCTTTATCCCTTTCCCTTTAAAAAACGCGGTACGGATTACATAGACCTGGGACGCCAGCGCCGCCATGGTAAAGATCCAGCTGAGGAAAAATACCCCCGTCTTTGCAAAGGGCAGAGCAAAGGCGATCACGTTGTAGACAACCGCCACTGCCCCAAAGCCGATCCACCACCGGATTTCATTTGTTTTTCTTTCCATCATTCCTGCCTCCCTCTTTTATGGCCTGGGCTTCCCGCATTCAGGACAAAACTTCCCGGTAATCCCTGTCTGGCCACATTCACAGTCCCAAGTGTCGGGCTTGGTCTCAGGCTCTGGACGCTTGGCCCCGCATTCCGGGCAGAACTTGCCTGTTAGTCCTTTCTGTCCGCAGGCACATTCCCATGCTTCAGGCTTAGATACAGGCTCTGGACGCTTTGCCCCACATTCCGGACAGAACTTACCTGTTAGTCCTTTCTGTCCACAGGCGCAGTCCCAGGTATCTGTTTTGATCTCCGGTTCCGGACGTTTTGCACCGCACTCAGGACAAAACTT
>CALWQV010000142.1 GCA_944383785.1 uncultured Enterocloster sp.
AAACAGCGCCCCCGCCGCCAGCCCCACGACCCCCACCCTGCGGGAATAAGCCGCCCCCTGATAGCTGGTGACAAGAGCCGCCAGCTCCAGGGTCAGAAAAACAGCCAAAAGGGCCCCAAGCAGCAGGAGGGAGAGGATGGAAATAGGATTGAGAAGCGCCTGGGCCAGATTGCTCATGGTCAGATAACTATAGCCTGCCGACCGCAGGGAAAGCTGCAGCAGCAGGCCCGTAAGCTTGTACAGAACCGCCCCCGCCGCCAGCCTGAAGCACAGCATAAAGGCTGCAAGCCGCGGCAGGTTCAGTCCTGTCATTTGAATAATTTCCCGAAATAACCGCTTCACCTTAAGATTCTTCTGACCTTTCCTCTTCTTCCTGTCTGTGCCGCTCCGCGATGGCGGTAATGGCCTGATTCAGGGAGAACATCTTAGCGTCCAGTACATCCACCATATCCGCACAGGCTTTTAACTCCTGCAAAAGCCGCTCCGGCGCGTTCCCCTCGAACTTGTAGGCAATCTTGTGCTCCAGGCTGGCCCAGAAGTCCATAGCCACCGAGCGGATCTGGATCTCCACCTTCGTCTCCACCGGACCGTCGGTCAGGTAGACCGGCACTGTCACCACCATGTGGTAGCTCTTGTAGCCGTTGGGCTTGGGGTGCTTGATGTAGTCCTTCACATGGAGCACTGTCACATCGTCCTGGCGGGCGATCATGTCCGCGATCTGGTAAATATCGGAGATAAAGGAACAGATAATCCGCACCCCCGCAATATCGCTTAGATGCTCCATCATGGTTTCGATGGTTACCTCGTACCCGTCCTTCTTCAGCTTCTTCACAATGCTGTCCGCCGACTTTAGCCTGGACTTGATGTGCTCGATGGGGTTGTAGTCATACCGGCTGTTGAACTCGTTGTTCAGAATCTCGATTTTCGTGTTGACCTTCTTCAAGGCCGAATCATATAAAAACATCACCGACCGCCATTGATCCACCTGGCTGTCAGCTTTTGGGATACTGGTCAATACGATCCCTCCTCCTGGTTTCTGTTTATAATTTCAGCCCCTTCAAAAGCTCTCCCAGCCCGGTGGTCACAGAAGCCGTCTCCTTGTAGTCGTAGCGCTCGTGAGCTTCCTCCTCTTCCTTGGCGGCAGCCAGGGCCTTCATGCTCAGGCTGATTCTCCCCTCAGACACGGAAAGGATCTTCACCTTCACCGTCTCTCCCTCCTTCAGCACAACGCCGGGATGCTTGATCCTCTGGGTGCTGATCTGGGATACGTGAAGCAGTCCGTCCACGCCGTCGGCCAGCTTGATAAAGGCGCCGTAATCCTTAATGCTGTCCACCGTTCCCTCTACCACATCCCCGGCCTTAAACTGGGCCATACGCTCCTTGCGGGCGGCTTCCTTCTTATCCTTCTCCACCTGACGGGCGGAAAGCACCAGCTTCTTGTTCTCCGGGTCAGCAGTAATGATCACAGCCTCCAGAGTCTTTCCCTTATAGTCCTCCAGCTTCTCCACATACTCGGTGGATACATGGGAACCGGGAATAAAGGCTCTCACATCGTCCAGATAGCCTACTACGCCGCCCTTCACTGCCTCCACAATCTTTACCTTCACAACGGTGTGGTCGTCCTTCATCTGAACGAACTGATTCCACTTCTCCATCTCGCCGCTCTCATCCTCGGCAGCCTCGATATTCCGCTTGTTTAAGGTCTGATAGGAAGCCTCCAGCTCAGCCGCGTAATCCTCCATGGTCTCCTCAGGCTCAGCCGCCTGTACCTCTACGGCAGCCTCCTGCTCCAGTTCCTTCTTCATCTCTTCGCTCATAATTTTCTCCTCGCCTTTCCTCTCGTATTGCTCCAGATTTAGTCTCCGGATAAGCTCCTTACATTATAACAGCAAACAGCTGTTTTTTTCCATAGTTTTCTCATAAAAATTATGCCGTTTTTCAAAAAAATCATGCCTCTTTCCCCTAAAATGTGCTATGATTCTATATGACAGATCGAACTTTCAAGAAGAAAGGATTTTTCATTTACCATGTATGACGATATTGTGGATCTCCACACCCATACCATTGCCTGCGGCCACGCCTACAACACCCTCTACGAGATGGCCCAGGCCGCCGCTGCCAAAAAGCTGGCCCTCTTCGGCAGCTCCGAACACGCTCCGGCGGCTCCCGGAAGCTGTACCGAGTCTTATTTTCGCAACTACAAGGTCATTCCCCGAAGGCTCTTTGGTGTTCCCACCCTTCTGGGCGCGGAATTAAACATTATGGATTATGAAGGCCGCCTGGACCTGCCCGATTCCGTTCTGGCCCGGGTGGACTACTGCATCGCCAGCCTTCATATTAACTGCCTGGAAAGCGGGTCCGTCCAGGAAAATACCGCGCCTGCGTAAAGGCCCTTAAAAATCCCTATGTGGCCATCCTGGGACACCCGGACGACGGCCGCTATCCCCTGGATTACGAATGCCTGGTATCCCACGCGAAAAGATACCATAAGCTTTTAGAGGTCAACAACAGCTCTCTCTCCCCCGTCAGCTTCCGCCAGGGAGCCAGGGAGCATTATAAGGAAATGCTTAAGCTGTGCCGGCGCTGCAAGCAGCCTGTGATCTTAAGCAGCGACGCCCATATCGCCTCGGATGTGGGAAACCACGATCTGGCGAAAGAGCTCTTGGCGGAACTGGATTTTCCCCCTGAGCTTGTGGTCAATTCATCCTTAGAAAATCTGGCGGTATATCTGCCTAAAATTTCGGAGTACGGTTTCGGGAGGACAGCACAATGATGAATTTTCTGAATCTGGAATACTTTCTGGTGGCCGCCGAGGAGCTGAACTTCACCAAGGCCGCCAAGCGGCTTTACATTTCCCAGCAGTCCCTAAGCAACCACATCTCCAACATGGAGAAGGAATTTGGCATTATCCTTTTTAACCGCACCTCCCCCTTAACCCTCACCTACGCCGGGCAGGTCTTAAAAGAGCGTGCCAGGGAAATGCTGGATCTTCGGGATGAAACCTACCGGGAGATCCGTGATATCAAGGACTTTTCCACCGGCCAGCTCTCCATCGGCGTCTCCCACACCAGGGGCCGCGTGATTTTACCGGAGATCCTTCCCTACTATCAGGATCTTTACCCCGGCATCGAGCTGAAGCTGGTGGAGGGCAATTCCAAGGAGCTTGCCGCGGACCTGCTCCACGGGGATATTGACCTGGTCATCGACCTTTTGCCCCTGTCAGTGGAAAATGTGGAAACTGTTCCCATCTGCAAGGAGGAAATCCTGCTGGTTGTCCCGGACCAGGTGCTGGAAACCGCTTTTCCCGGCCGCCTGGATGAGATCCGCCGGCGTCTGTCCAAGTCCGTGGATCTATCCCTCTTGGAAAACTGCCCCTTCGTGCTGTTAAAAAAGGGGAACCGGGTCCGCACCATTGCCGACGAGATTTTCACCGAAGCCCAGATCACGCCGAAAATCGCGCTGGAAACGGAAAACATCGAAACCGTAATGGCCTTAAGCCGCCGGGGCATGGGCATTACCTTTTACCCGAAAATGTTCATGTCCGAGGAAATCCCATCGGATCAGCAGCGGGAGGCCTTCTTAAAAAAGAGCCGCTTGAACCTTTATTCCCTGGACTACGACCGGGCCCACGGGGTGCTTGGAATCGGCTATCACAAAAGCCATTATATCTCCCGGGCCACAAAGGAATTTATCCGCATCGCCAAAGAAAAAATTCACTACAGCCCTTGACAGAGGGCTGTTTTTTTGTTATATTTTAAGCAAATAGTAACTATTATCATTATTATAGTTGCATTGAAAGAAAATTATGAAGGAAGGAGAACCCATGAAAACGCTAAAGTATAGCCGTCAGCGGGAATCCATCAAAGCCTGTCTGATGAATCGTCACGACCATCCGACGGCAGACGCCCTATACGCCAGCATCCGTGAAGAGTATCCCAACATCAGCCTTGGCACCGTCTATCGTAACTTAAATTTATTGGTTGAGACAGGGGAGATCCAGCGGCTGACCTGCGGCGACGGGGCAGACCACTACGATGGAGTTGCCGCGCCCCATTACCATTTCATGTGCCGGGACTGCCATCAGGTATACGATGTCCCCATGGAGGTTATAGCTTCACTGAATGAAACCGCCCAGGCCTACGCCCCCGGCATTGTAGACAGCCATTCCATTCTTTTCTTTGGCCGCTGCAGCTGCTGCCTGGAAAAAGAAGCCTCTGAAAAAAACATGGAAAAAGGGGTTGACAAAACAGCTTAAAGGCTGTATATTAATAACAGTAATCATTACTATTATCGAAATAGGAAAATGATTCAGAACCAAGAACCAGAAAAATTTCAAATAAAAAAGGAGAAAACGACTATGAAGAAATGGGTATGTACTGTATGTGGTTATGTTTACGAGGGAGAGAATCCGCCGGAGAAGTGCCCCCAGTGTGGAGTTCCCGCTTCCAAGTTCAAAGAGCAGAAGGCTGACGAGATGGCTTGGGCCTGCGAGCATGAGGTAGGCGTTGCCCAGGGATCTCCCGAGGATATTATGGCTGACCTGCGTGCAAACTTCGAGGGCGAGTGCTCTGAGGTTGGTATGTACCTGGCTATGTCCAGAGTAGCTCACAGAGAGGGCTATCCTGAGATCGGTCTGTACTGGGAGAAGGCAGCTTTAGAGGAAGCTGAGCATGCCGCTAAGTTCGCCGAGCTGCTGGGCGAGGTTGTAACCTCCTCCACCAAGAAGAACCTGGAGATGAGAGTTGCTGCTGAGAACGGCGCTACCGCCGGTAAGTTCGATCTGGCAAAGCGCGCTAAGGCTCTGAACCTGGATGCGATCCATGACACCGTGCATGAGATGGCGAAGGACGAGGCGAGACACGGAAGAGCCTTCGAGGGTCTGTTAAAGAGATACTTTGGCTAATAAAATCAATGATTTTAGAGGGTGGGCAAGTTGCCTGCCCTCTTTTTAAGTTAGGTAAAAAAAAGAGGGCGATACGCTGTGTACCGTCCTCTCCGAGAGTGTCAGAAATCTTGTGTCTTTGGAAGCCCATGCTTCCCTGGATAAGAGTTCGATATGTAGAAATTTGCTGTC
>CALWQV010000143.1 GCA_944383785.1 uncultured Enterocloster sp.
GGGGAGAAAAGACTTCCGCTAGTGCTCTGTACCACCGGGCTGAGCCAGTGTCAGCTTGAAAAGGTGCGGGAGCTGTCCGAAACGGTTCCGGTGCTGCGCTCCGCGAATATGTCCCTGGGAGTGAACCTTCTTTTGAAGTTAGTAAAGGAAGGGGCTAAAGTGCTGGGCATGTCCGGATTTGACATGGAGATTGTGGAAAAGCATCACCGCCGCAAGCTGGATGCTCCCAGTGGAACCGCTGTGGCGCTGGCGGAATCCATCAATGAGGCCATGGACGGAGCCTGCCATTTTGTTTATGACCGCAGCCAGGTGCGCCGTCCAAGAGATGAGAAGGAGATCGGAATCAGCTCCGTGCGGGGCGGCACCATCGTTGGGGAGCACGATGTGATTTTCGCCGGTATGGATGAGGTGGTGACTTTAAGCCATCAGGCATTTTCCAGAGGGATTTTCGCAAAGGGAGCGCTGGCCGCGGCAAAGTTTTTGGCGGGGCGTGAGCCTGGAATGTATGATATGTCGGATGTGATCGGGCTGTAAGTTAGCAAGCTTAACGCCTGCTTTTGCCACTGTTTTCCTGCCGTCCTGAATTGTTACGTTGTAAATCATTTCCACCATAATTCTTTTTTCCTGGGGAGATACTAAGAGCAGAAACAGGAGAAAGGAGGCGGAATTATGAAAAAGGTCAGATCTATGGCTGCGGCGTTTCTGCTGGTGTTTTTGATGACAGCGCTCAGCGCCTGCGGAAGTACGGAAGATTCCAATATGGATGATTCCCGGGCTACAACCGGGCAGACCCGCGAGGAAACCCGGGCTTCTACGTCCAAGGAAGATGAGGACGAGGGCGGCATCATTGACGATGTGATGGATGATATGGAAGAAGGCGCCGAAGACTTGAAGGAGAAGGCGGAGGATATGACCCGCCAGACGGAAGAGTAGGAGCCGGAAAATGAACCTCAAAGGCCTGAAAGGGTCCGGGGTTCATTTTTTTGTTACGAGCATATTTTTAACCGGAACACACTTGTGCCGGCGGGGGAAATTCGATATAATCGAGGAAAGAGAAAGCGATGGGGGAAGGGAGGCCAAAATGAGGGGCGCTGTAGAAAGAAGGCAGATCAGAAGATGGCGAAGGAGCTGGGCGAAAGAGGCGGCCAAGGGTTTAAGAAGCGGCCGCAGGCAGAGGCTTTTGCGGCTGTGTCTGGCGGCCGCTCTGATGGCGGAAGGCTTGTGGTTTGCCGCTCAGACTGTGTCTTTTGAGCAGTGGGAGACGAAAGAGACGGTTAAGGAAGGGGACGGGGAAAGCCTGCTGATCCGGGGATTTCAGTTTGAGATCGAAGACGGGCGGCTGCGCTTGTTTCAGGTCCGGGAGTACGGGCAGCCGAAGGAATGATTAGAATTTGCCCCGAAACTCATTAGGAATTTTAATGAATGTCCTTCTTGTGCTGAAAAAGACAATGTATTATAATTTCTTCTGAAAAGAGATCCTTTTATCGGATCAACTTATAAATCAAGTCATAGAAGAGAAAGGGACAGGTGGACACCCATGGAAAAGAAGGATTTGTTATACGAAGGCAAGGCAAAGAAGGTCTATACGACAGAAGATCCGGATGTGCTGATCGTATCCTACAAGGACGATGCGACTGCTTTTAACGGCCAGAAGAAGGGTACCATTGTAGGAAAAGGCGCCATTAACAACCGCATGACCAACTATCTGTTTAAGAAGCTGGAGGAACAGGGTGTTCCCACTCACCTGATCGAGGAATTAAACGACCGGGAAACCGCGGTGAAGAAGGTGGAGATCGTGCCGTTAGAGGTCATTATCCGCAATTTCTCAGCCGGAAGCTTTGCCAAGAAGATGGGTATGGAGGAGGGCATTCAGTTTAAGTGCCCGACTTTGGAATTCAGCTATAAGAACGATGATCTGGGAGATCCCTTTATCAATAGTTACTACGCCCTGGCTTTAGGGCTTGCCACCCAGGCGGAGATCGACGACATTACCCGCTACGCCTTTAAGGTGAACGATGTGATGTGGGAGTATTTTGACAGCCTGAATATCGAACTGATCGATTTTAAGATTGAGTTCGGACGTTATCACGGGCAGATTATCCTGGCGGATGAGATTTCTCCGGATACCTGCAGGCTGTGGGATAAGGATACTCATGAAAAGCTGGACAAGGATCGTTTCCGCAGAGATCTTGGCGGAGTGGAGGATGCCTACGAGGAAGTATTCCGCAGGCTGAAAATTCAGTAATGACGACGGATGAGGGCGCTTGCGGGCGCCCTTAAGGCGGTTTGATACAAAGGCGGCTTGAGTGAGCAGAAAGGATTGCGGCATACATGATGCAGATGGATTTTGATTTGGCCGGGGATAAGTTGCGTGAAGAGTGCGGTGTGTTCGGCATCTATGATTTTGACGGAAACGACGTGGCGTCCACCATTTATTACGGGCTGTTTGCCCTCCAGCACAGGGGGCAGGAAAGCTGCGGCATCGCAGTAAACGACACAGAAGGCCCCAAAGGCAGGGTTTCGGTTAAGAAGGGCATGGGCCTGTGCAATGAGGTCTTTGAGCCGGAGCATTTGGAACAGCTTCACGGAAATCTGGGAGTAGGCCATGTGCGCTACTCCACAGCCGGCAGCAGCACCCGGGAAAACGCCCAGCCATTGGTGCTTAACTATATCAAAGGAACCCTGGCTATGGCCCACAACGGAAATTTGGTTAATACGCCTCAACTGCGCCGGGAGCTGGAGTATTCGGGGGCGATTTTCCAGACGACTATTGATTCTGAGGTGATCGCTTATCATATCGCCAGGGCCAGAGTGGAAGTTCCTACCGTAGAAGCGGCGGTTGCGGAGGCTATGAAGAAGCTGAAGGGGGCCTATTCTCTGGTGATTATGAGTCCCAGAAAGCTGATCGGCGCCAGAGATCCCTTCGGATTTAAGCCTCTTTGTATTGGAAAGCGGGACAATGCCTATATTCTGGCCTCAGAGACATGCGCCCTGGAAACCATCGGAGCCCAGTTCGTGCGGGACGTGGAGCCGGGAGAGATTGTCACCATCACGTCTAAGGGCATTTCCTCCAATCGGGAGATGTGCCTGCCGGATCCTTCGAAGGAAGCCAGATGTATTTTTGAGTATATTTATTTTGCCAGGCCGGATACGGTCTTTGACGGAGTCAGCGTCTACCGGTCCCGCATCCAGGCCGGGCGCTTTTTGGCCATGGATTCGCCGGTGGAGGCGGATGTGGTGGTGGGCGTGCCGGAGTCCGGCAACGCGGCGGCTTTGGGATATTCCATGGAGTCCGGTATCCCCTACGGAACGGCTTTTGTAAAGAATTCCTATGTGGGCCGTACCTTTATTAAACCCAAGCAGAGCAGCCGGGAGTCAGCGGTGCGGATTAAGTTAAATGTGCTGCGGGAGGCGGTGAATGGAAAGCGGGTGGTCATGATCGACGATTCCATTGTCCGGGGCACTACCAGCGACCTGATTGTACATATGCTGCGGGAGGCCGGGGCTAAGGAGGTTCATGTGCGCATCAGCGCGCCGCCGTTTTTGCATCCCTGCTATTTCGGCACGGATATTCCATCGGAGGATCAGCTGATCGCCCATAACCGGACGGTGGAGGAAATCCGTCAGATTCTTGGGGCGGATTCCCTGTCCTATCTGCGCCTGGAGCGCTTATCCCAGATGGCGGAGGGGCTGCCGATCTGCACGGCCTGTTTCAGTGGAGATTATCCCATCGAACCGCCTACGGAGGATATACGGGGGAATTTTGAGCCCTGAATGGTTACGAGAATTTTAGTTAAGAAAAGAGGATTTTGAGCATGAGTCAGTATGATAAATATGTGAGCCCGCTTTCCGAGCGGTACGCAAGCAAGGAGATGCAGTACATTTTTTCTCCGGATATGAAGTTTAAGACCTGGAGAAGACTGTGGATTGCCCTGGCAGAGACGGAGCGGGAGCTGGGTCTGCCCATTACACAGGAGCAGATCGACGAGCTGAGAGCCCACGCCGAGGATATTAATTACGATGTAGCTAAGGCCCGGGAAAAGGAGGTGCGCCATGATGTGATGAGCCATGTCTACGCCTACGGTGTCCAGTGCCCCAAGGCAAAGGGAATCATCCATCTGGGAGCTACCTCCTGCTATGTAGGGGATAATACGGACCTGATTATTATGACCGAGGGGTTGAAGCTGGTTCGCAAGAAGGTATTGAACGTGCTGGCGGAGCTGGCAAAGTTCGCGGACCGTTATAAGGATCAGCCGACCCTGGCCTTTACCCACTTCCAGCCTGCCCAGCCTACCACCGTGGGAAAGCGGGCCACTTTGTGGATGATGGAGCTGAAGCTGGATCTGGACGATCTGGACTATCTCATTGGTTCCATGCGCCTTCTTGGCTCCAAGGGCACCACCGGCACCCAGGCCAGTTTCCTGGAGCTCTTTGACGGCGATCATGAGAAATGCCGCAGGCTGGATGAGCGCATCGCTCAGAAGATGGGATTTCCCGGCTGCTACCCTGTGTCGGGACAGACCTATTCCAGAAAGATTGACAGCCGGGTGATTTCCGTGCTGGCCGGAATCGCTCAGAGCGCCCACAAGTTTTCAAATGATATCCGCCTTCTGCAGCATTTAAAGGAGGTGGAGGAGCCCTTTGAGAAGAACCAGATCGGTTCCTCCGCCATGGCTTACAAGCGCAATCCCATGCGCAGCGAGCGCATTGCCTCCCTGTGCAATTA
>CALWQV010000144.1 GCA_944383785.1 uncultured Enterocloster sp.
GAATCTCCGTCAGGGCGTACTCCGCCACCCGGCGCACCATGTGAAGTGGGGCTACCGCCATGGGCGGGCCGTAGGTGTACCCCCACTCGTAGGTCATCAAAAAACACTGATTGGCCGCCTGGCCCAGAAGGCCGTAATCCATCCCCTCGTACAAAAGCCCTTTCTGTTCGCCGGAGGTTTTGGGGGCCAGAGCCACGGATACGGGGTAGCCGAACAGATTCATCACCCGGCGGGCCAGCCCCACAAAATCCGCGTAGTGAAGGCCTTCCTGGGCGGGAATATATTCAAAATCAAAATCCAGCCCTTGAAATCCCTTTTCCCGCATCATACGTCCCAGCTCCCAGAGCACCTTTTCCTGAAGGGACGTCCTTTTTAAAAGCTGGTCCACCAGGCTGCTCTGAAATCTGCCATCGGGCCCAATGGAGGTAAAGGTTAAAACCGGCCTGGTTCCCTGCTCCCCGCAGGCCCGGATCATCCACTGATCGTCCAGCGCCGGCTCCACTAGCTCCCCCTCCTCCGTAAAGCCATAAGAGAAAATCAAAAGGGCCGAGAGATAGGGAAGGCTCTCGGCCAGAACCCATGGGCTGATAAAAGGGTAAGCGTAGCCCAGCACATGAGCAAGGGGCCGCCTCTCCCGCCATGGGGAGGCCGCCCCCGGAATCAGCAGCGCCTGGCCCTCCGCTAAAAGGTAAGGCTCCGACAGCTGGTTGGCGTAGATCACCGCCTCCGGGTTCGCTCCGAAAATCCCGGCAATTTTCTCCACGCTGTCATCCGGCTGTACCACATAGATTTCCATATGTATCCCTGCTTCAATCTCTTCTTACTCCTACTATATGAACCAGGGCCTTCTCATATCTCTCCTATCGCTCTTCTTTCGTCTCCTTCAGCTTCCATTTGAAGCCGCCCGCTGTTTTCTGAGCTCCCCATACGGCGCAGGACAGACTGCGACGGCTGATGCCAAGAGTCCTGGCAGCCTGGGCAATGGAGATATACTCGCCTACCGGGTTTCCCTCCAGGTCCATCTGAATCACCGGCCGCAGGTCATGGTAGCCGATGGTAGACTCATTGGAAACCTCAATCGCCTCCTGGGGCGTATCCTCCGGAACCTTTTTCCAGATAAATCCTCCCCCGGTTTTCCGCTCGCCGTGAGCGGCGCGCACTACCGAATTGGCGGAGGTTCCCACCTTCTCGGACGCCTCCCTGGAGCTTTTATAATCCGCGACAAACAGGCCGTCGGATGTATACTGGCGGTACACAAATCCTTTCATAGATGTCCGACTCATATCACAATCCCTCTCTTCCGTATGATGAATATAGTCATTATAGCAACCACCGGACAGTTTGTCTATATATAATTGCCGTTTCCACCTTTTTCCACCCGCCGGACAAAAAAACTGCGCCCGAGGCATTTCCCGCCCCTTGGCGCAGTTTGAAAAGTCATTACTTCTTCTGAACGTACTTCAAGCAGTCCAGGGTTACGGCCACCAGGATGATGATACCGGAGAAGATAAACTGAAGGTTGGTATCAATACCCAGAATGGTCAGGGAGTAGGTCAGGGCAGTGAAGATCAGCACGCCTACTACAACGCCTGAAATCTTTCCAATACCGCCGGTGAAGGATACGCCGCCTACTACGCAGGCCGCGATGGCGTCTGTCTCCCAGCCCTGTCCATAAGCGGCGGAGCCGGAACCGAACATACGGATACACTCAAGCCATGCGCCGAAGCCGTAAAGGATACCGGCCAGCATGAATGCGCCTACGGTTACTTTGAATACGGAGATACCGGAAACGGCGGCCGCCTCGGCATTTCCTCCTACGGCGTAAAGGTTCTTGCCGAAGGTGGTCTTATTCCAGATAAACCATACGATCGCCACAGCTGCTACCGCCCACAGGATAATGGTGGGGAACACGCCGATCCTGGGCATGATCATGTTGGTAATGTTGGCCTCGATGGCGCCAAAGGACACGCCCTTGGTGGCATAGGTGGTCAATCCGAAGATGATCAGCATGTTGGCCATGGTAGAGATAAAGGGATGCATCTTAAACCGAGCCGTAAAGCAGCCGGCGATAGTGGTAAAGCAGGTGGTAAAGATAATGCACATCACCAGCGCCAGAATCACCCTGGCCGGAATGGGAAGTCCCGTAAAATCGAAGATATGTCCGAATACGGAACCGGTATTGATTCCCTGATGCATGATAATGGTGGCGGTTACCATGCCCATACCTACCATACGGCCGATGGACAGGTCCGTACCTGCCAGAAGGATCAGGCCCGCAACACCCAGAGCCAGGAACATTCTGGGAGAAGCCTGCTGTAAAATATTCAGCACATTGTTAAGGGTCAGAAGCTGAACCCCCTTCACCGCCGGCGTGATGGCGCACAGGGCGATGAAAATAATCACGATAGCGATGTACAGTCCGTTCTTTAACAGGAAATCCCGCTTGTTAAAGGTGTACTTGTAATTCTCTACCTTCTGGGCCATATTCTCGCTGAAGGTAAATTTGGACATGCGCAGCATGTCGATCATGTGATACCGGTGCTGGAAGGCTGCGTGCTGGCGGTCCTTGGCAGCCTGGATATCCTTCTCCAGCTGCATCTTGGCGTCGAACAGGCGGTTCTTATGGACGTACTTCTCGTCCTTAATCTCTCCCTGGTCCGTCAGCTTGGAAAGGGTCTGCTGATGCTCCTTTTCCAGCTCGGCTACCCGACTCTGGTAATTCTTCTGGGCCTCAGCCTTCTCCTCCACGCAGCTGGCGGCTACGGCCTGGTAATACTTGTCAAAGTTCGCCTTAATATACCCTTCCGCATCGGCCACCAGCTTGTCCACCTCAGCCTTGTTCTTGGCCTCCACGGCTTTTGCCTTCTCTAGATCCGCCTGAAGCTGTTTCATCCTGGCGTCCTTTTCCTGCTGGGTATAAATGTGGTCCTTCTTTAAGCTGTCAATATCGTTTAACAGCTCTACCACCTTGTCGGTTCCGTCCACCCGCAGGGCATCCAGCTTATCCTGGATTTTCCCCACATACTCGTCAATGGGCTGGCGCAGCTTCGCTTCCTGCTCAGCCGTAAGAATCTTCTCGTTTTGATTTGCCATATCTACTTTCCCCCGTTATAGGTATTTTGCACTGAGCCTTAAGAGCTCTTCCTGATTCGTTTCCTTCGTGTTCACAATTCCGGATAGATGTCCGTTGGACATGACGCCGATCCGGTTGGTGATTCCCAGGATCTCCGGCATCTCGGAGGAAACCACGATAATGGTCTTTCCCTGCTTCGCCATATTGATGATCAGCTCATAAATCTCATATTTGGCGCCTACATCGATGCCTCGGGTGGGCTCATCCATCATGAATACCTGGGGCCTGCGCTCCAGCCACTTGCCGAAGATCACCTTCTGCTGATTTCCGCCGGAAAGGCTGGAAATCATATCGTCCGGGCCCATGCACTTGGTATGCATAATCTTGATCTCATTGGCCGTAGCCTTCACCATCTTGGCGTCGGATAAGGCGATTCCGGATTTGTACTGCTCCAGGTTTGCGATGGTGGTGTTGAAGGTCAAGTCGCTCTTTAAGAACAGGCCGTTGGCTTTTCGCTCCTCGGTAATCATGGCGAAGCCGTGTTCAATGGCCTCCTTGGCGCTGTTAAAGTTCATCAGCCGCCCTCTGAAATACACCCGGCCCGCCGCTCTGGTGCGGACGCCGAAGATGGTTTCCAAAAGCTCGGTACGTCCCGCTCCTACTAGTCCGTAAAGACCAAAGATCTCGCCCTCTTTCACATCAAAGGTGATGTCCTGTAAGTGCGGCTCAAACTTGGTGGACAGATGCTGGATCGAAAGAATCGTGTCTCCCGGCGTATTGTCCACCGGCGGGAAGCGGCTCTCTAAGGAACGGCCAACCATAGCGGTAATCAGCTCGTTCATGTTGGTCTCCTTAGACGGCTTGGTCATCACCAGCTTGCCGTCCCGGAGAACGGAAATCTCATCGCAGATTTCAAAAATCTCATCCATCTTGTGGGAGATATAGATCAGGGAAATACCCTGGCTCTTTAACATCCGCATCATCTCAAAAAGCTTGTCAACCTCCTGAACCGTCAGGGAGGAAGTGGGCTCGTCCAGTACAATGACCTTGGAATTGTAGGACATAGCCTTAGCGATCTCACACATCTGACGCTGGGACACGGACATATTCCGCATGGGCTGCGTCAGGTTTACGGTCATTCCCAGCTTTCTGAAAAGCTCGGAAGCTTTCTTCTTCATTCTGCCTTCATCAACAACGCCGGCGGAATTAACCGGATAGCGGCCCAAAAACAGATTATCGATCACGTTCCGCTCCAGGCACTGGTTTAACTCCTGGTGAACCATGGCGATTCCGTTCTCAAGGGCGTCCTTGGGGCCGGAAAAGCTGATCTCCTTGCCGTTTAAGAAGATCTTGCCCTCGTCCTTCTGGTATGTGCCGAAAAGGCACTTCATCATGGTGGACTTACCGGCTCCGTTCTCACCCATAAGCCCCATAACCGTCCCCTTCTTCACATCCAGATTGATGTGGTCTAAAACCCGGTTACGGCCGAAGGATTTGCTCATGCCGCGTATTGATAAGACGACGTCATCTTTCTGCTCTACCATTCTCAATTACTCCTGTGTTTGCTTGTTGACAGTTACCCAGCCGCTTTTTAATGGCATATAGTCACTCTTCAGGACATCCGATG
>CALWQV010000145.1 GCA_944383785.1 uncultured Enterocloster sp.
TCGCTTCCTAAGGGGGCGATTCCCTTCAATTCCTCCAGATACATCTGGTAAAAGTCATGTTCCATCTCAAATTCCTTCCTTCCGTCAAAAATCGCTTTGCAATCTCTCCTCAATAGTGCTATGATAATCAATACCAACTCATTTATAAGGAGAACTTCATAATGGACATCAATTATGAATTATACCGTGTATTTTACCATGTTGCCACAACGCTGAGCTTTTCCGAGGCGTCCAAGCAGCTGTTTATCTCCCAGTCGGCGGTCAGCCAGTCCATCAAGGTGCTGGAGAAAAAGTTGGACCAGCCCCTCTTCATCCGCAGCACCAAAAAAGTGCAGCTGACTCCAGAGGGAGAGATTCTTCTGCGCCATGTGGAACCGGCTATGAACCTGATCCGCAAGGGGGAGTCCCAGCTTTTGGAGGCCCATTCCCTGGGAGGCGGACAGCTGCGCATCGGAGCCAGCGATACCATCTGCCGCTATTACCTGGTTCCCTACCTGAAGCGGTTTCACCAGGAGTTCCCTGGCGTCCACATCAAGGTTACCAACCATACTTCCATCGACTGCGCCAAAGCCCTGGAAAACGGGGAGGTGGACTTTATCGTGGTGAATTTCCCAAATTCGGCCCTGACGGGAGATCTGGAAACCCGGACGATCTACGAGTTCCATGATGTTTTCATTGCCAACCCCGACGCCTTCCCCCTTATGGATCAGAAGCTGACCTTCGCCCAGCTGTTAAAGCAGCCCATCATGATGCTGGACCGCAGAAGCACCACCAGCGAATTTCTCCACCATATTTTCCAGAAAAACCAGCTGGATCTCGTGCCGGAGATCGAGCTTTCCAGCAACGATCTGCTGATCGATCTGGCCCGCATCGGCCTTGGCATCGCCTTTGTGCCGGACTACTGCCTGCCGAAGCGCTGCCGGGATCTCTTTGTGCTGGAGCTGGCCCAGAGCCTGCCTGCCCGCCAGCTGATGGTAGTAAGCAGCCCCTACGCCCCCGTCTCCCAGGCGGCCAAACAGTTTATGGATATGCTCTAACGCCATGTCCCCTAGGGAACCTGCTTCCAGAAATCCTCTACCGCCTGGGCCACATTCTGACGATCTACGATGGTATACCGGTCCCATTCCCTGGGAAAGAGGGCCAGATAATCCTCCCGCAAAAAGCGGTCGTCCAAAAGAGCGATAATCCCTCGGTCCGAAACCGTGCGGATCACCCGCCCGGCGGCCTGAAGCACCTTGTTCATGCCCGGATACTGATAAGCGTAGGCAAAGCCCTTTCCCTCCTGCTGGTCAAAATACTCCCGCAGGATTTCCTGCTCCGGGTTCATCTGGGGAAGGCCGGTGCCTACGATGATCGCGCCGATGAGCCGCTCCTCCTTAAGGTCGATCCCCTCGGAAAAGATTCCTCCCAGCACGCAGAAGGCCGCCATGGACTCCTCCTGCTGCCGCTCAAAGGCGGACAGAAATTCCTCCCTGGCAGCCTCGTCCATGCTTCCCTCCTGGATCATCAGCGCAAAGCCCGGCGGCTCCCCCGCCTCTTCTCTGTGCCTGAAAACGGTCTCCACCGCCTCCAGATACTGGTAGGACGGAAAAAATACCAGATAATTTCCCTTCCGTCCGGCCACAATCTCCCGGATATAATCCGCCACCTTCTCATATTCCCGCTCATTTCTCCTTTTATAAGCGCTGCTGACGTCCTGGGCCGTCAAAATCAGCTTGTGGTCCCTGGGAAAGGGAGAATCCGCGTAAACTGCCCATGCCTCCTGATCTCCCTTAAGCAGCTCCTTATAATACCGGATGGGCAGCAGAGTGGCCGAAAAAAACAGGGCGGACCTTCCCTGCTTTAAACACTCCTGAACCGCCCCCGCCGGATTGATGCACATCAGCTTCACCATAAAGCTCCCATCCGGAAGCAGGCGGCTGTAGATCCGGTAGCTGTCGTCCAGCCGCTCATAGACATAGAGAAAATCCCGGACCTTAAAGTAAAACTCCAGCACCAGATCCCGGTCCGTAAATTCCGGCATCTCATTGAGCAAAAGCTCCATCTCCTGAAACATAGCGGAAAGCTCAAGGGCCAAAAGCTTTACGTCCTCCAAAAGCCGGTACTGGGTTTCATGGACCTGGCAGAGCCTTCCCTCGCTCTCGTCCGCCCGCTTTAACTCCAAGAAGCGCCGGTTGCAGCGCTCCATAGCCGCGGCAGCCTTTTTAGCCTCCGGCAGATTCTTAAGGGCCCTGCGTGCCGTCAACAGCTCCTCCTTTATCAGGCTGGCGCTGTACATCTCCCTGGCCCTCTGAACCAGATTGTGGGCCTCGTCGATCAAAAACAGGTACTCTGCCCCTGCGCCGCCTTCGGAAAAATACCGCTTCAGCCGTACATTGGGGTCAAACACATAGTTGTAATCGCAGATAATCCCGTCGGTCCAGCTGCTGATATCCAGACAGAACTCAAAGGGACAGACGTGGAAGCGCTCCCCATACTCCAAAATCTTCTCCCTGGTAATGGCCTCTTCACAGTGAATGATGTCGTAGACTGCATCGTTGACCCGGTCAAAATGTCCCTTCGCCACCGGGCAGGCCAGGGGATTGCACTCCGGCTGATCCAGAATACACAGCTTCTCCTTGGCCGTAATGGTAACCGTATTAAAATACAGGCCGCTCCTTTCCCGCAGCACCCGGAACGCCTCCTGGGCCACGCTGCGGGTGATAGTCTTGGCCGTCAGATAAAAGAGCTTGTCCCCCATCCCCTGGCCCATGGCTTTTAAGCTGGGGAAGATCACGGACAAGGTCTTTCCCACCCCGGTAGGGGCCTGGATCATCAGATCCTGCTCTTGGTCGATGGCCCGGTATACCATCCCGCTGAGCCGCTTCTGGCCTTCCCGGTATGGATAGGGAAAAGCCAAATCCCGCAGGGACTCGTCTCTCCTGCGCTTATGGTGGTAGAGATAGCTGGCCCATTTCAGATACTCGTGAACCAGACCCTTAAACCACTCTTCCAGCTCCTGGGCAGAAAAATCCTGGCGGAACCTGCGGATCTCTTCCGTCTCAATGGCGCAGTAGGTGATCTGGATCCCCATGGCAGGTTCCCCGTGATCCCTGGCGTAAAAGCAGGCGTAGCATTTCGCCTGAGCCAGGTGGAGCGGGTCCGGTTCATTGAGCCGGTTCACATCCATATAAACGCACTTGATCTCATCGATCACCCAGCCTCCGGGCTCTTTCAAAATCCCGTCCGCCCGTCCCTCCACCAGGATCTCAAACTCTTCTTCCCTCACCCTTCCCTTTAAGGAAACCTCCGGCTCATATCCCGCCCCCATGCGCTTTTGAATCTTCCGGTGGAGACGGCTGCCGGCCTGCATGGCTTCCTTCTTTGCCCCAGGCGTGCGCCGGTTGTCCAGATCGCCGCTTCGCAGCACAAATTCTACCAGATCCCGCACGGAAATACGGATCAGGGAATCCTTCTTCTCCTTTGCCACAGCCGCCGTCCCTCCTTCCTTTGGTACTCATAGTAGTATACTACAAAAGGCGGAGAAATGTAAACATCTGTCCACATTTCTCCGCCTTCTTTACTTACCGCAGCTTATCCTGCTGCCTGCCTTCTCAGGCCACTACGGCCGCCTGATCCGGTGAGAGGGTTTCCAGATACGCTTCGAACTCCTGGTTTTCCCCGCTGTACTGAACCGTCAGAACCCTGGTCAGATCCAGGCTCAGTACGCCGAGGATCGACTTTGCGTCGATCACCACCCGGTTATAGAATACGTCAATATCAAAGTCGCACTTGGAAGCCTCTTTTACAAATTCCTTCGCCATCTCGATGGTTGGCAGTACGATTCGTTTCTGTTTCATAATAAAGTATCAACTCCTTTTCGTTTCACCATTTATAGCACGTTTTCCGTGGAATGTCAAATCCCAGGTTCTTCCTCTTTCCCCTGGAAAGGACAGGAAAATTTGTGTGATTTTTCCCAATTTCCATGGCAGGTCAAATTCCCTTCCCGGCAGATTTTCGTTTAAAATCCTGGGCAAAAAAAGAGGAACCCGGCCCATTCGCCCGGTTCCCGCATAAGTTTCCTTCGGATTTCTATGTATTTTAACGAAAAAGTATGTCTTTTCTGTGTCCCAAGGAGCTTCTAAGGCTTAAGAATGCGGAACATATCTTCCGCCAAAAGTAGTCCGGCCCGAAACAGCTGCATCATCTGCCAAAATCCAAAGCCCTTTAATCCCAGCTCCTGCACCAGACGGAATTTCGCCTCGTAGCTTCTTACGTCCTCAAACCAGACCTCATGGCGCACCCCGTCCTGCTTGTAATGAAAGTATGGGGATTGGGCCCTTTCATCAAACCGGATCACGGCGCCCTTTAAAGCCGCCAGACGCGCCGCCTCCACATTGCCAAGGGTTTTGGCTTTGGTAGTTCCCCTTTCATAGGGAAGAGGCCAGTCGTAGCCGTAGTTGGGAATCCCAAGAATCAACTGATTGGCCGGAATCTCCGTCAGGGCGTACTCCGCCACCCGGCGCACCATGTGAAGTGGGGCTACCGCCATGGGCGGGCCGTAGGTATAGCCCCACTCGTAGGTCATCAAAAAACACTGATTGGCCGCCTGGCCCAGAAGGCCGTAATCCATCCCCTCGTACA
>CALWQV010000146.1 GCA_944383785.1 uncultured Enterocloster sp.
GGGTTTGTGCGCAGGGAGCTGGCCCGCAGGGTCAACCTGCGCAACACCCCTCAGATCCGTTTTATTTTGGATCAGTCCATTGAGTACGGCGTTCACATGTCCCACCTGATCGATCAGGTGGCCAAGGCCGATGAGGATGGTTCTAAAGAGACGGATGCCGCCGGGGAGGCCGGTTTTCAGGAAGGAGAGGAGGACGGGGAATGAGCGTATTGGAATCCATGGTCCAGGAAGCCGCTTCCGTGGCGATTTTGGGACACATCCATCCGGATGGGGACTGCGTAGGTTCCACGCTGGGACTGTGGAATTACCTGCGCCGGGAATATCCCCAGATCCAGGCAGATGTTTACCTGAAAGATCCTTCGGAAAAATTCGCCTATTTGTCCGGCTTCAATAAGATCCTCCGCCATGGGGAGGAAAAGGAGTATGATCTTTGCATCTGCCTGGACTGCGGGAGTGAGGACCGGCTGGGCGAATTCGCCTGCTATTTCAGGAATGCGAAGAAGAGCCTCTGTCTGGACCATCATGTGACCAATACCAGATTTGCCCAGGTGAACCTGGTGGCCGACGGAGCCAGCTCCGCCTGCGAAGCTCTCTACGAGCAGCTGCGGGAGGAGGCCGTTGACAAAACGGTGGCGGAGTGTTTGTACACCGGAATCGTCCATGACACGGGAGTGTTTAAATTTTCTTCCACTTCCTCCAGAACCATGGAGATCGCGGGCAAACTGATGGCGAAGGGAATTGATTTTGGAGAGATCATTGACGGCAGCTTTTACCGCAAGACCTATGTTCAGAATCAGATCCTGGGCCGGGCGCTGCTTGAAAGCATTACCTTTATGGATGGAAAATGCATTTTCAGCGCCATTAAGAAAAAAGATATGGAGTTTTACGGAGTGACCAGCAAGGACCTGGACGGGATCATCGACCAGCTGCGGCTGACGGAAGGGGTGGAATGCGCCCTGTTTCTTTACGAAACTGGACCTCAGGAATATAAGGTAAGCATGCGCTCTCAAAAGCAGGTGGATGTGAGCCGGATTGCGGCTTACTTTGGAGGCGGCGGCCATGTGCGGGCCGCAGGCTGCACCATGAGCGGCAGCATTCACGATGTGATCAACAATCTGGCCGGTCATATCGCGAAGGAACTGGAGGCTTCGTCATAGGGGATTTTCGATGTTTCACGGAATGATCAATGTGTATAAGGAACCGGGCTACACCTCTCACGATGTGGTAGCCCGGCTCCGTGGTATTTTAAAGCAGAAGCGGATCGGCCACACCGGCACCCTGGACCCGGCGGCAGAGGGGGTGCTTCCGGTCTGCTTGGGAGTGGGAACCAGGCTCTGTGAGCTTTTGACAGATCGAGACAAGGCCTACCGTGCGGTACTGCTTTTAGGGAAGGAAACGGATACCCAGGATACCACCGGAAGGGTGACCAGGGATGAGACAGAAAAAGCTATGGCCCTTTCCGATGAATCCATCCGGCAGGCGGCGGAAGGCTTCCTTGGGGCTTACGACCAGGTGCCGCCGATGTATTCCGCCTTAAAGGTTCAGGGAAAGAAGCTTTATGAGCTGGCCCGTCAGGGAAAGACGGTGGAGCGGGAGCCCAGGCGGGTTTGGATTCATGAGATCTGTGTGGAAGAGATCCGGCTTCCAAGAGTGGTTCTGACGGTGAACTGCTCCAAGGGCACTTACATCCGGACCCTCTGTGAGGATATGGGGAGAGTTCTGGGCTGCGGCGGCTGTATGGAGCATTTGACAAGAACCAGGGCGGCGGGCTTTGGCCTGGAGGACAGCCTGAGACTGGATGAGATCGAGAAGCTGGCCCGGGAGGGAGCGATTGAGCCTTATATCCTGCCGTTGGAGACAGCTCTTTTAAGCTACCCCGCTATTTACGCCCTGCCGGAGGCGGACGGGCTGGTTCACAACGGGAATCCCTGCTTCCGGAAGAACATCCGGTCCTCGGGCCGCCCGGTGGAGAAAGACGGACAGCTTTTCCGCATGTATGACAGCCAGGGCGGTTTGATCGGAATTTACGAGTACCGGCAGGAAAAGCATTTCTGGAAGCCGAAGACCATGCTTTTGACGTAACAGTCCTGGAACGGGAAGGGATAGGTATGCATTATATTACAAATACCATGGAATTTCAGATTTATGAGCCTACGGTGGTGACCATCGGGAAATTTGACGGGCGGCACCGGGGCCATCAGAAGCTGATGGCGCAGATGCGCCAGGTGCGGGAGCAGTATGGATACCGGACGGCGGTTTTTACCTTCAGCGTTGTTCCGGACGCCATGGTGACGGGAAAGGCCCAGCGGGTGCTGACCACCAATCTGGAGCGCCGCCGGAATATGGAGCGGACCGGAATCGATTACCTGGTGGAGTATCCATTTACCCAGGAAACCCTTCATATGATGCCGGAGGATTTCGTGCGGGATATTCTGGTAGGCCAGATGAACGCGAAGGCCATCGTGGTGGGGACGGACTGCAGTTTTGGCTACCAGAGGCTTGGTACAGCCCAGGTACTGCGGAAGCTTTCGGAGCGCTATCACTACAAGCTGTGGGTGATTGATAAGGAAAAAGACGAAGAGCGGGATATCAGCAGCACCTACATACGGGAGGAACTGGATCAGGGCCATGTGGAGAAGGCCTGGGAGCTTTTGGGAGAGCCCTACGCCATCCACGGGGTAGTCGTCCATGGACGGAATATGGGAGGACGTATTCTGGGGTTCCCTACCGCGAATCTGGTTCCGCCGGCGGGCAAGCGGCTGCCTCTGTTTGGCGTTTATGTGTCGCGGGTGGTGGTAGACGGACAAGTTTACCGGGGAGTTACGGACATCGGAAAGAAGCCTACCATCCAGGGGGAAAACCCGGCGGGGGTGGAGACTTATATTTTCGGCCTCCATGAGGACATTTACGGTAAAGTGATTGAGGTTCAGCTGCTGGCTTTTATCCGGGGAGAGAAGCATTTTGGCTCCATCGAAGAGCTGAAGGCCCAGATTGGCCGGGATAAGGAATTCGCGGCCCGATATTTTGAGGAGAGGCCGGGGCTGGGGGAGGGAAGTTCAGACTTTTCACCCCGCTGACTTGGGGGATAAAGCACAATATCTATGTATTTTTTAAAAACAATACATAGATATTGTGCTTTTCGCATCCATCTGCTATAATAGCTTCCGTGGCTCGCTTTTCCAGGCGGGTTTTAACTGACGGTATATATGGGGTGCGAAAGGAGTACATTGAATGATTGAAGTTGTAAAGCGTGACGGTGAGATTGCCCAGTTTAATCTCTCCAAGATCACGGAAGCGATTAAGAAAGCCTTTAAGGCTACGGGAAAGGAATATAACCATGAGATCCTGGAGCTGTTAAGCCTGCGGGTGACGGCGGACTTCCAGGGGAAGATGAAGGATGGGAAGATTACGGTGGAGGAGATTCAGGACAGCGTGGAGCATGTTCTGGAGCAGACCGGCTATACGGAGGTGGCCAAAGCCTACATCCTCTACCGCAAGCAGCGGGAGAAGATCCGCAATATGAACAGCTCCATTCTGGACTACAAGGATCTGGTCAACGGCTATGTGAAGGTTGAGGACTGGCGGGTAAAGGAGAATTCCACCGTGACCTATTCCGTCGGCGGATTGATTTTGAGCAATTCCGGCGCTGTGACCGCCAACTACTGGCTCAGCGAGATCTATGACCAGGAGATCGCCGACGCCCACCGGAACGCGGACATTCACCTTCATGATCTGTCCATGCTCACCGGCTACTGCGCGGGATGGTCCTTAAAGCAGCTGCTGCTGGAGGGACTGGGCGGCATTCCCGGAAAGATCACCTCGTCTCCGGCAAAGCATCTGTCGGTGCTCTGCAACCAGATGGTGAATTTCCTGGGGATCATGCAGAATGAATGGGCGGGCGCTCAGGCCTTTTCCTCCTTTGATACATACCTGGCCCCCTTTGTGAAGGCGGATCATCTGACTTACCCGGAGGTGAAGAAGTGTATTGAGTCCTTTATCTACGGTGTCAATACCCCCAGCCGCTGGGGAACCCAGGCCCCCTTCTCCAATATTACCTTGGACTGGACGGTGCCGGAGGATATGGCGGAGTTAAACGCCATCGTAGGCGGCAAGGAGATGGATTTTAAGTACAAGGACTGCAAGGCTGAGATGGATATGGTGAATAAGGCCTTTATCGAGACAATGATTGAAGGCGACGCCAACGGGCGGGGCTTCCAGTATCCCATCCCCACCTACTCCATTACCAGGGACTTTGACTGGTCCGATACGGAGAACAACCGGCTGCTGTTTGAGATGACCGCCAAATACGGCACCCCTTATTTTTCCAATTATATTAACAGCGATATGAAGCCCAGCGACGTGCGCAGCATGTGCTGCCGCCTGCGTCTGGATCTGCGGGAGCTGCGCCGCAAGATGGGAGGCTTCTCGGCTCCGGCGAGAGCACAGGCTCTGTGGGCGTGGTGACCATCAACATGCCCAGGATCGCTTACCTTGCTCAGGA
>CALWQV010000147.1 GCA_944383785.1 uncultured Enterocloster sp.
GAGCTGCGTCGTGGTCAATGGCAAAGGGCGTCACATCTAAATCCCCTACCTGAAAGCTTACATCCGGCTGGACGGCGCAGAAGAGCCCCTCATCGTAGGCCCCCAGCTCCTTCTTGCCCTGAAGCTCCCGGATAGTTCCCGGAGTGGCGTAGATGGGAAGGCTGTATTTTCTTGCCAATACCCCCAGCCCCTTAATGTGATCCGAGTGCTCATGGGTGATGAGGATTCCTGAAAGCTCCTCACCCTTCAACCCCACGTCTTTTAATCCCTGCTGGATCCGTTTATTGCTGATTCCGGCGTCCACCAGGATGTGGGTAGACTCCGATCCGATATAGATGCAGTTGCCGCTGCTTCCGCTTGCTATGCTGACCATTCTCATTGGCTAGATTCCTCTGCTGTCTGTTCTGATAGGAGACGGGCGATCTGAAGCCTGGTCTGGTCAAGGCTTCCGTTATTATCGATCACCTCATGGCTGATAGCTCGAAATTCCTCGTCGGAAGCCTGCCTTTTGATCATTCCGGCCGTCCTTTCCTCATCGTAGCCCCGGCTCTCAGCCAGACGGCGGGCCCGGTTCTCCTCCGATGTATAAACATACCATATTTCATGGCAAATGTCACGAAATTGTTTTTCCGGCAGGGCAGTTTCCACCACCTGGAGGGGATTTTGACTCTCTTTAATCTCCCGCAGCACTTCCTCCCATACCAAAGGATGAATCAGCCGGTTCACCCCCAGGCGCTTTTCCTCCTGGGCGAAAATGACGGACGCCATCTTTGGCCGGTTGATGCTTCCATCCGGGTTCAGGATTTCCCCACCGAGAAAGGCTACCACCTGCCGGTAGCCCTCTCTTCCCGGCTCCATCAAATCCTTCGCCACCTGATCCGTCAAAATCACATTTGCCCCGTATTCCTGCTTTAAAATCTCTAAAACCTCACTTTTCCCGGCTCCTACGCCGCCGGTCACTCCAATGATCCGCTTCATTTCTCTCTCCTACTTTGCGGCGAACCAGGAATCCCCGGTTTTCGCTTCTACCTCCAGGGCGACTTTTAGCTGCGCTGCGCCCCGCATCTCTTCTTCCAGAAGGGCCTTCACCTGCTCCGCTTCTTTTACCGGCGCCTCCACCAGCAACTCGTCGTGAATCTGAAGCACGATTCTGGCCTTAAAGCCTTCCTCCCTCAGCCTGCGGTCCGCCCGGATCATGGCGATCTTCATAATATCCGCCGCCGTTCCCTGGATGGGCGAGTTCATGGCCACCCGCTCCCCAAACTGCCGCTGCATAAAATTGGAGGATTTCAGCTCCGGTATGGGCCTCCTGCGGCCGTAGAGGGTGGTCACATAGCCGTGCTCCTTTCCCTGCCTCACCAGATCATCCAGGAAGGTCTTCACCCCCGGATAGGTGTGGAAGTACTGATCAATATATTCCATGGCCTCCTTGCGGGAAATGCTTAAATCCTCGCTGAGGCCGAAGGCGCTGATGCCGTAGACAATGCCGAAATTCACCGCCTTGGCGTTGCGCCGCTGTAAGGGCGTCACCTGGTCAAGGGGCGTGTGGAACACCTGGGAGGCAGTAATGGCGTGGATATCCTGGGCGGAGCGGTAGGCCTCGATCAGCCGCTCGTCCCCGGACATATGGGCCAGAATCCGCAGCTCGATCTGGGAATAGTCCGCGTCAATGAACACGCAGCCCTCCGCCGGCACAAATACCTTGCGGATCTCCCGCCCCAACTCCATGCGCACCGGGATATTCTGCAGGTTCGGTTCTGTGCTGCTGATTCTACCGGTGGCCGTGATGGTCTGGTTAAATTTCCCGTGAATCCGTCCATCGGGGCCAATGTAAGCGGCCAGCCCCTCCGCATAGGTGGAGTACAGCTTGGTCAGCTGGCGGTAATCCAAAATCTTTCGCACCACCGGGTGGTCGTCCGCCAGCTTTTCCAGCACGTCCGCAGCAGTGGAATAGCCGGTCTTGGTCTTTTTGCCTCCCGGAAGCTTCATCTCCCCGAACAGGATCTCTCCCAGCTGCTTGGGGGAGTTAATATTAAACTGCTTTCCGGTTTCCTCATAGATCTCTGCCTCCACCTGGTCGATCTGCACCTTCAGGCGGCTGCCATAATCCTTTAAGGCGGCCCGCTCCACCCGCACCCCGGCCTGCTCCATGTGAAACAGGCTGTAGATCAAAGGCATCTCAATCTGGCGGTACAGCTGGGCCATGCCGGTATTTTCCAGCTCTTCCTCAAGAATCCGCGAGGTATTCAGGGCGGTAAATGCCATGAGGCTTAAAACCTCCCCGGCCTTTTCATTCCCCGCCAGAAGCTCCTTTCCAAAATCTGCTTTTCCCAAAAGCTCCGTCCGGCCCGGAAGGGTCATGCCCAAATAATCCGCCGCCAGGTCATCATAGCCGTAGCCGTCCTTTAAGGGGTTTAAAAGGTAGGCCGCCACTCCCCCATCGTACACCGGCCCGTCGTCGGGAATATTCAGGAAAGGAAGAATCTCCTTTAGATCCATCACCCATACCGCCGCCTGATCCCGCCCCTCAAAGGCTTTGATCAGCTGGGAGGCCTTGGCGGAGAGCCACTCCCCGGGCATGTTAGAATCCCTGGCAATCCAGACCGTCTCCCCATCCTCCAGGCAGAGGGCCAGGGCCGCCGTCTCCGATGCCCTGGGTGGAAGGCCTGCTCCCAGTCCCGCCTCTGTCTCCGGGCCATCCCCTGTCTTTAAACCCAGGTCAAAGAGGGACATCTGCTCCGGCTGAAAGGCAGCCGCCAAAGCCAGACCTACCCGGCTCCCCTTTGCCGCCTTCTCGCAGCAGGCCTCCCACTCCTTAGGATCCAGAATCCGCCGTCCCGAGGGCTGAAAAGCGCTCCGAGCCGCACCTCTTTGATTCTCAAACTTTCCCAAAAGGGACTTAAAGCCCAGCCGCTTCATCTGCTCATAAGCTTCCTCCGTATAGAGGTCGCCGATCCGCCCCTGTTCAAGGTCAAATTCCACCGGGCAGTCCGTGCAGATGGCCGCCAGTTCCTTACTAAGCTTTGCCAGGTCAAAATGCTCCCGCAGAGCCTTCTGCGCCCTGGGAGGCTTGATCTCATCCAGATGCTCATAAGCGTTTTCAATGGAGTGATAGGCTTCGATGATGGCGGCCGCCGTCTTCTCACCGATGGAGGGCACGCCCGGAATATTGTCGGAAGCATCGCCCATCAAGGCCTTCATGTCGATAAATTCCAGAGGCGTCACCCCATACTGGGCCTTTACATCCTGGGGATAATAATCGTAAACCTCCGTCTTCCCCTTTGATGTCTTGGGAATACGGATCTTAATGTGGTCATCCGCCAGCTGCAAAAGATCCCGGTCCCCGCTGACCACCGAAACCTCCAGCCCCTCCTTCTGGCAGCGCTTGGCCACTGTCCCCAAAACATCGTCCGCCTCATAACCCGCAAGGGTCAGGATCGGGACGCCCATGGAAGCCAGCACCTCCTTCATCAAGGGCACCTGCTCCACCAGTTCCTGAGGCATAGGCTTTCTGGTGCCTTTATAGGCCTCGTACATCTTGTGGCGGAAGGTAGGCTCCTTTAAGTCAAAGGCCACCGCCAGGTAGGAAGCCTGCTCCTCCTCCAAAATCTTAAATAAAATATTCAAAAAGCCGTACACCGCGTTGGTGTGGAGTCCCTGGCTGTTGGTCAGATCTGGTACTCCGTAATAGGCCCGGTTTAAGATACTGTGTCCGTCAATTAAAATCAGTTTTTCCATTCCATCTCTTCCCTTCTATATTCCTCCCTGAATCCACATCCGCGCCTGCATAAACAGAAGCACCGCTACCGCCCAGAAGCACAGGGTATTCACCGCATAGCGGGCAGTCTGAATCATATGGAGCAGGCGTACATGCTGCCTGGAAATCTCCAGGGCCGCCTCCAAGGCTCCTTTGATATTGTAAGTGCCGGTGCCTTCGTCAAGCTGCCGGATGCCCACATCCACCATAAAATAAATCTCCAGTTCCTCTCTGCACTCTTCGCAGCTGTCGATATGCTTTAAGAACTCCGCCAGATCATCATCGGAGATTTCTTTATTAATATAAGGCGTCACCAGCCTCTGAGCCTCCCTGCAGGTCATATGGATTCCTCCCATCCGTCCCATTTTTTCTTAAAACAAAAGCCACTATCATCATACAATAAATAATGGCCGATTTCAACGCAAAAAAACACTTGCGTATTCTTTCAACCTGTGGTAGAATAATTGACGTTGTAAATGCCGCTGTGGCGGAATTGGCAGACGCACTTGACTCAAAATCAAGCGGAGAAATCCGTGCCGGTTCGAGTCCGGCCAGCGGCATTTTACATTTTAAAGGGGCTGTTGCATTAGAGATCAAAAAATCTCAGACATAACAGCCCCTTTTTCCCAAAAACACAATTTTTTCCTTA
>CALWQV010000148.1 GCA_944383785.1 uncultured Enterocloster sp.
ACCACACCATTCCCTGCGGCGTTATGCGCCTGGTGCGCACGAGCCGGGGCTATGAGCTGCTCACCTTCAACCAGGCACTGGTAAACCTGACGGGGTACAGCCGGGAGGAGCTGTACAACCTGGACTGGTCCAGGGGCTACTGCGGCCAGGTTTATGGGGAAGATGTCCGGATTCTGGACAATACCTCAGAAATCCCTTATTTGGAGGGAATCCGCATACTGAAAAAACGATGCGGGGAAATTTTAGAGCAGGTGTGCGATCCGCGAGATCTTGGGGTATTTCAGGCGGTTGTGCTGGGGGAACAGTCACAGATGGACCCTCAGCTGCGGGATATGTACCAGCGCCACGGTATCTCTCATCTTCTGGCGGTCAGCGGCCAGCATTTGACGATTCTGGGAGGGAGCTTGTATCTGCTCCTTCGAAGGATGGGTGTAAGGCAGTTCGGGGCAGGGCTCATCTGCGGGCTGGCGGTGATCAGCTATGGAATTTTAACCGGAAGCTCCGGTTCCGCCATGCGGGCGGTGGTGATGATTCTCTGTCTGTGGCTGGGGGCCTTCCTTGGGCGGACCTATGACAGTCTTTCGGCTATGGGGCTGGCGGCGGTGGTTCTCTTGTGGCAGCGGCCGTACATGCTGTTTCAAAGCGGATTTCAGCTTTCCTTCGGGGCGGTCTGGGCGATCGCGGGGCCTGGGGCCTGGCTGTGCCAGAGGCTGGGGGCCACTAAGGGGTGGCAGAAAACCCTGATCATCAGTCTCAGCGTGCAGCTGGTTTTAACGCCTATGGTGGTTTGGCACTATTTCCGCCACCCATTTTACGGACTGCTTCTGAACCTTTTGGTGATGCCTATGGCTGCCGGATTGATTTACTCCGGGGCGGGGGCGGTCCTTTTGGGGGCTTTTGGGGTCTGGCCGGGGCGCATGGCAGCCGGAACGGGACATTTTATTTTGTTGATCTATGAGGGCTTCTGCGGACTTTTTGAGAGGCTTCCGGGGTGGAGTTTGCTTCTTGGCCGGCCGGGCCGGGGGCAGCTGGCGGCTTATGGACTTTGTATGGGACTGCTGGCAGCGGCTTTATTTTGGAGCGGAAGGCTGGCAGCGGGGAAGGAAAAAAGGAATATAGGAGAGACAGGGCGGTTCTGGCGGGGCGGGCTGCTTCTGTGTTTAGGGCTTTACGGGGCGGGGATCTGTTTGCTGCGTCCCCTTCCGGTTTCAGGGCTTCGGATTACCTGTCTGGATGTGGGACAGGGGGATGGGATTGTGGTGGAAAGCCCGGCCGGGGCAGTGCTGGCGGACGGAGGCAGCACCAGCCAGTCCGATTTGGGGGAAGACTGCCTGGAACCGTTTTTGGAGAGCAGAGGAATTGATACCATTCGCTATGCGCTGGTCAGCCATGGGGATCAGGATCATATCAGCGGGCTTTTGTATCTGCTGGGGCCGGATTCGCAGATTCAGGTGGAGAATCTGGTGCTGCCCCATCTGGGAAAAGGGCGTAAGGAGTATGAGCAGCTTCGGTTTCTGGCACGGGAAAAGGGAACCAGGGTACTCTACATGGATGAGGGAAGCAGGATCCGGTTGGGGGAGATGGAGCTTCTCTGCCTTTACGGAGGCGACCCGGAGGGCGGGGAGGCTGATGTGAACCGGCAGTCCCCGACGGTGAAGCTTTCCTTCGGCCCCTTCCATATGCTGTTGACCGGGGATATGGACGCGGCCTGCGAGAGAAAGCTGCTGGCTCAGGTGCCGGAGGAAGAGCTGGAGGGAATCCAGCTGCTAAAGACAGCCCATCACGGCTCCAAAACCTCCAGTTCAGTGGAATTTTTAGAGGCGGTGAAACCGTTAGCGGCGTTGATCTCCTATGGCCGGGACAATTCCTACGGCCACCCTTCGCCTGAGGTGCTGGAGCGCTTTAAGGAGCTTGGGGTGAGAGTCTGGGAGACGGGGCGCGCGGGGGCGGTAACCGTAAGAATTGATCAGGGAAAGATGGAAATCAGAGGATTTCTGCCGGAATAGGGGTTGGAGGCCGGACGTATTTTTGATACAATGTAACAGTTCAGGATGTCCTGAACTGTTACAATACAATACCCCATAGAAGTTTAAAGCGAGGAGAGATGACCATGAAAAAAGGCGATCTGTTTGAAGGCGTGATTGAGAAAATCGATTTTCCCAATAAGGGAATTTTATCCATAGAGGGACAGCGGATTACGGTGAAGAATGCCCTTCCGGGGCAGAAGATCCGGGGAGTTGTGACGAAAAAGAGAAATGGCAGAGTGGAGGGCCGTCTTTTGGAGGTGCTGGAGCCTTCTTCTTTGGAGCGGCCGGAGGAGGCTTGCGTTCACAGTGGAATCTGCGGCGGGTGTATTTACCAGGGGCTGCCCTATGAAGAACAGCTGAAGATTAAGGAGAGCCAGGTGAAGGAGCTGTTAGACCAGGTGCTGGAACCGGGAAGCTATGAGTTTGAGGGGATTAAGGGAAGCCCGATTTTTCGCGGCTACCGAAACAAGATGGAATTTTCCTTCGGAGACGAGACGAAGGGCGGCCCCCTGGCCTTAGGGATGCATAAGAGGGGGAGCTTTTACGATATTGTCTCCACGCCCCGCTGCCAGATTGTACATGAGGATTTCTGCCGGGTTTTAGAGGCCACCAGGGAATATTTCGCGGAGCTTGGGACGCCCTTTTACCGGAAGCTGCAGCATACGGGCTACCTGCGCCACCTGCTGGTGCGCAGGGCGGTGAAGACGGGGGAGATTCTGGTGGTTCTGGTGACCACGACCCAGAGGGAGTGCTTCGGCGGCCTTTCCGGGGAGGAGGAGGCGCTGGAAGGCTGGAAGGAGCGCATCATCGGGCTGCCGCTGGAAGGAAGGATTGCGGGGATTCTGCACACTTGTAATGATTCTATGGCCGATGTGGTACAGAGCGACCGGACGGATGTGCTTTATGGAAACGACTATTTTTACGAGGAGCTTCTGGGGCTGCGGTTTCAGATTTCCCCATTCTCCTTTTTCCAGACCAATTCTCTGGGGGCGGAGGTGCTCTACGATACGGTGAGACGGTATATCGGGGACACGAAGGATAAGGTCGTATTTGACCTGTACAGCGGCACCGGCACCATTGCCCAGATTCTGGCCTCGGTGGCAAAAGAGGTGGTAGGCGTGGAGATTGTGGAGGAAGCCGTTTTGGCCGCTAGGGAGAACGCCCGCCTGAATGGGCTGGATCACTGCGAATTTATAGCCGGGGACGTGCTGAAGGTGGTGGATGAGCTTAAGGAAAAGCCGGATCTGATCGTGCTGGATCCGCCCAGGGATGGGATTCATCCCAAGGCCCTGGGAAAGATTATCGATTTCGGGGTAAAGCGGATGGTCTATGTGTCCTGCAAGCCTACTAGCCTGGTAAGGGATCTGGCGGTGTTTAAGGAGAGAGGGTATCGGGTGGAAAGGGTGTGCGCGGTGGATATGTTTCCGGCTACCGCGAACTGTGAAGTCGTGGCGCTTTTGACCCGCTGTGCCACTGAAGAGGAAAACGCAGAAAACGGATGATGGAAAAAGTAGGACTAGCGGAGAAGGAACGGGAAAGGATAAAATCCGGTTTTGCAGCATTTTCCACTAAAAAATGATATAGGCCAGTCCGGAGTCTTGAGTGGAATGTCTGCGTTGGGATATTATTCCATGCTTGGGGATAATCCTTACCCAATCTATGCAGTCTCTAAGAAGGAGGTAGGGGAACTATTAGCAAAGAATGAACTATTGCGCTCATCTGCAGACATGCCGGGCTGTATAATCCAAGAAGTGGGATATATGATACAATTTAAAGATAGTCAAGTCATTGATCCGTTGAGTGTAGCTTTGATGATTACGGATTCCGAGTTAAATGACCCACGAGTATCCAAGGCTGCAGATGAGATGCTGGAGGAAGAAGTATGGTCAAAGGATTAGACAAGTTCAGAGAGTATTTTGCAGATTTTTCCGAACAGTATGTGCTGATTGGCGGCGCTGGGTGCGATAGATCTTTTAAAGAAGGAGGAGCGGATTTCCGTGCAACTAAAGACCTTAATTGTCACGGGCAGACTGCGGGTATTGAACAATTAAATTTTCAATGTACATTAAAACTAAAATGTACCTGTGGTAAGATTTAGTTATAATTATGATGGTGGTTGGTCTTTAATTCAAGTCGGTATTACTAGCGAAATAGTATGATTTTAGAATTAAAAGTGCGTCTTTGCGGTGAAAAATCGAGATTGCGGTGTAAAGGGTGATAGTCGGAGAAATCCGGCTTTTTTATTTTGCAGAGAGTGTCAGAAATCTTGTGTCTTTGGAAGCCCATGCTTCCCTGGATAAGAGTTCGATATGTAGAAATTTGCTGT
>CALWQV010000149.1 GCA_944383785.1 uncultured Enterocloster sp.
CGGCCTCTGCGTCCCGAACGCAGCGCTCTACCAAACTGAGCCACGCCTCGATACCTAGGGTAGTATAATACAAAACCACCCGGTTGTCAACTAAATTTTCAAAGTTTTTCACACAGCTGGAAAAAATAGTAACCGCTCGGGCTCTGAAGGATTCAAAAATACCGCTCCAGAAAATCCTTCAGCTCTTCCATAGTTTCTACCTGATTAATCTCATTGCGCATAGCGGCGGAATTTGGAAGGCCTTTGGTGTACCAGGCCACATGCCCCCGCATCTGGCGCATAGCGGGTTTTTCCCCCTTATACTGGGCCAGCATCCGGCTGTGGCGCAGGATCATTTCCCGGATCTCCTTTCCATCCGGCCCCGGCAGTAGCTCCCCGGTTTCCAGGTAATGGTTCAGCCGTGAGAAGATCCAAGGATTTCCCTTTGCTCCCCTTGCCACCATAATCCCATCGCAGCCTGTCTTAGAAAGCATCCTGGCCCCATCCTCAGGGGTAAAAATATCCCCGTTTCCGATGACCGGAATCTTTACCGCTTCCTTCACCCTGCGGATGATCTCCCAATCCGCCTTCCCGGAATAATACTGCTCCCGGGTTCTGCCGTGAACCGCCACTGCGGCCACACCGCAGCTTTCCGCCATTTTCGCGAACTCCACCGCGTTTACGCTTCCCTCATCAAAGCCCTTGCGGAACTTTACCGTCACCGGCTTTTTCACCGCCTTTACCATGGCCGCTAACACTGCCTGAGCTTTCCGTGGATCCCGCATCAGGGCGGAGCCCTCTCCATTTTTCACGATCTTTGGCACCGGGCAGCCCATATTCACATCGATGATCGCGTATGGTCCCTCTGCTACCTGGGCGGCGATCTCCGCCATAATGGCGGGGTCGGAGCCAAAAAGCTGCACCGCTACCGGCTGCTCCGCCGGTTCTGTCCTTAAAAGCTCCTCCGTATTCCGATTATGGTACAAAATGGCCTTGGCGCTGACCATCTCCGTCACCGTCAGCCCGCAGCCCTGCTCCTTGCAAAGCAAACGAAATGGCAGGTCGGTTACCCCTGCCATCGGCGCAAGTATGATATTCTGTTCCAGCGTTACATTTCCAATCTTAAGCTTCATTCTTCCTCAATCCCGGCGTCCTCTCCCAGAAAGAAAACCCGATAGTAAAGCTCCAGAGCCTCTAAGAGCTCCCGTTTTTCCTCCTGATACTGCTTGATCTTCAGCACGCTTCCGATCTCGTCAAAGAGGTAATCCCCTTCCTCTGAGGTAACCTTAAACTCCAGGCTTCCATCCTCCTCAAACTCCAGCGTCAGGATGCCGCCCACGTCTTCTGTGTACAGGACGCACATAATCTGAAGCTCCTGCTTCACCTCCTGGGGAAGGGAATCAAAATCCGGATTAAAATAGTATTTCTGCAGGTAGGAATTGGCTCCGCAGAGCACAACCGTCTCTTCCATACAATCTCTCCCCGTATCCCTTACCGCGCCAGAAGCTTGCTGATGGTGTAATAATCCTCGGGAATATCCTTCTTCATATTCAGCGCTTCCTGGATATCATAGTCTACAAACTGGCCGTTCTTATATGCCACCAGCCGGTTGCTCTTGCCCTCGGCCAGCAGGATCGCCGCCTTGGCTCCCATAATGGAGGCGTAGACGCGGTCCTTACAGGTAGGCGTACCGCCTCTCTGCATGTGTCCCAAAATCGTGGCTCTCGTCTCGATGCCCGTAGCCGCCTCAATGCGCTTGGCCATAGATGTGGAATGACCGATCCCCTCGGCGTTGACAATAATATTGTGCTTCTTGCCCCGCTTGCGGTTCTCGATGATGCGGTTGATCAGCGCCTGCTCGTCGCCGTCGTAGCGCTCCGGCAGGAGCACATCCTCAGCTCCGTTGGCAATGCCGCACCACATAGCAATATAGCCCGCGTTTCGCCCCATTACCTCTACGATGCTGCAGCGCTCGTGGGAGGTAGAGGTATCGCGGATCTTATCGATGGCTTCCATAGCGGTATTCACCGCCGTATCAAATCCGATGGTATAATCGGTACAGGCAATATCCAGGTCAATGGTACCCGGAAGGCCGATGGTATTAATCCCCAGAGCCGACAGCTTTCCGGCGCCTCTGAAGGAGCCGTCGCCTCCGATCACCACGATTCCATCGATGCCGTGCTTGCGGCAGATCTCCGCGCCCTTCTGCTGACCCTCAGGAGTGGTAAATTCCTGACAGCGGGCCGTATAAAGAATGGTACCGCCGCGGTTGATAATATCGGAAACGCTTTTGGAATTCATATCCACAATCTCTTCCTCCAGCAGTCCCGCATAGCCTCTCATAATTCCCTTAACCTTCAGGCCCTTATTAATCGCCACTCTCACCACCGCGCGGATCGCGGCGTTCATGCCCGGTGCGTCACCGCCGCTGGTTAATACGCCTATGGTCTTAATTGCCTTTGCCATCGCAATTTACCTCCTTAATCAAGTTCAACGCTATTTTAATGCATCTTCATCCCTATTGCAAGGTCTTTTTCATAAGTTTGACATTTTTTTCACTAAGTTTGAGTTTCCCGGGAATTCCAGCCGCCTTTCCACCACTTTCACATTGGCTTCGCCGAATCTGTCCCGGAGCGTTTGGATCAATTCACGGGAAGCATCCACGTTCCAGGCCGTCGGAAGAATTTTCTTTGCCCGCTCTTTTCCCAGGTAAATGATCACCCGGTCCTTTCCCTCGCTGGACTTTAACATCCCCATGAGCTCTTCTTCATCCCTGCGGTAGGCCTCCAGATCCCCAAACTGAATCCATAGATCCCTGGATGCTTCTGAAAAGGGAAGCACCTGCTCGCACACCAGCTTTCCTGCCGGTCCGTCTCCCAGCGACACCCGCCCCCGGATAAAGAGCTTGGAATCCTCCACAAAAAGATTCCGGTTGGCCTCGTAGTCCCTTGGAAATACAATCACCTCCACAGAACCCACCAGATCCTCCAGGGTAATAAAGGCCATCAGCTGATTGGTGCGGGTAGTCTTTACCGTCTTGGCGGCCACCATGCCCCCGATCACCACCTTCTGCCCATCCTGGACTGCGGCCTGCTCCGTTTCCTCATCTATCTGGAAATCCGCCGAAGTAGCCGTAGCATTCTTGCGCCAGCATTCCTCGTAATCCTCCATAGGATGGCCGCTGATATAGACGCCCAGCGTCTCCTTCTCATAGGCCAAAAGCTCCTCTTTCGAATATTCCCCAATATCGGGAAAGGTGATCTGAAAGTCGTCCCGCTCCTCTTCCCCGGCGATATCGAACAGGCTCATCTGGCCGCTGATGGAATTTTTCTTTTCCCGACTCTTCTCTTCCAGCATAGCCGGCATCACCGCCATCTTCTGCTTTCTGGTGCCCGCCAGATTATCCAGGGCACCTGATTTAATAAAATTCTCCAGGGTTCGGCGGTTCACCTCCTTGTTGCTCATGCGCCCCACAAAGTCCTCCATGGAACGGAAGGGACCATTCTGCTCCCGCTCTTCTACGATTACCTCCACCACCGAGCGGCCTACGCTCTTGATGGCCGACAGGCCATAGCGGATGGCTCCCCCGGATACGGAAAAACCGCTCTCCCCCTCGTTAATGTCCGGAGGAAGAATGGCGATATTCATCACCTGACGGCAGGTCAGAATATATTCGGAAACCTTGGTCACATTGTCCATCACGGAGGTCATCAGGGCCGCCATAAATTCCAGCGGGTAGTAGTATTTCAGGTAAGCGGTCTGATAGGCTACCACGGCGTAGGCGGCGGCGTGAGATTTATTAAAGGCGTACTTGGCGAAATCGATCATCTCATCGTAAATCTGGTTGGCCACCTTTTCGTCGATGCCGTTTGCTACGCAGCCCTTCACCCCTTCCTGTGGATTTCCATAGACGAAGTTCTTGCGCTCCTGTTCCATCACCGCAGATTTCTTCTTGCTCATGGCCCGGCGCACCAAGTCGCTGCGGCCCATGGTGTAGCCCGCCAGGTCCCGGACAATCTGCATCACCTGCTCCTGGTAAACGATGCAGCCGTAAGTAGGCGCCAGGATATGCTCCAGCTGAGGACAGTCATAGGTAATGGAAGCCCGGTCATTTTTCCCCTTTAAATACTTGGGAATAAAGTCCATAGGCCCTGGCCGGTAAAGGGAGATTCCCGCTATAATATCCTCCAGGTTCTCCGGCTTTAACTCCTTCATG
>CALWQV010000150.1 GCA_944383785.1 uncultured Enterocloster sp.
TCGCGGACTATACCGCCGGTAGGGAATTGCGCCCTGCCCCGAAGAATTGATTCATATGCTAAGTGTAGAGTAGCACAGTAGGGGCAGGGTGTCAAGGGCTAATCCTTCAAAACCAGCTCCACCGGGCAGTGATCCGATCCCATCACCTCCGTATGGATCTTGGCGTCCTCCAGCCGGTCCTTCAGGCTCTCGGACACGCAGAAGTAGTCGATACGCCACCCAGCGTTCTTGGCCCTGGCGGAAAAGCGGTAGGACCACCAGGAGTAGATCCCCTCTTTGTCCGGGTAAAAATAACGGAAGGTATCAATAAAACCGGCGGCCAGAAGATCGGTAAATTTCCCCCGCTCCTCATCGGTGAAACCGGCGTTTTTCCGGTTGGTCTTAGGATTCTTTAAGTCGATCTCCTTGTGGGCCACGTTCAAATCCCCGCAGAAAATCACCGGCTTCTTTTCCTCCAGCTTCTTTAAATATGCCAGGAAATCATCCTCCCAGCGCATCCGGTAGTCCAGCCTTGCCAGCCCGTCCTGGGAATTGGGCGTGTAGCAGGTCACCACATAATACTGCGGAAGCTCCGCCGTAATCACCCGCCCCTCGTGGTCGTGCTCCTCAATGCCGATGCCGTATGTAACCGCCAAAGGCTCTTCCTTTGTAAACATAGCGGTGCCGGAATAACCCTTTTTCTCGGCGTAGTTCCAATACTGATGGTAGCCCGGCAGGTCCAGCTGGATCTGGCCCGCCTGAAGCTTGCTCTCCTGGATGCAGAAAATATCCGCGTCCGCCTCTTTAAAATAATCCAGGAAGCCTTTCCCCACGCAGGCTCTCAGCCCGTTTACATTCCATGAAATCAGTCGTTTCAAAGTTTGCTCCTCCTCTTATGGAATTTGTAATGGCCCGCACTGGCCAATCATCCGTCCCTCAGGCCGGATACTCCAGCCGTGACTGTGGAAACTCATCGATGTGGCAGAGTACCTCCAGATACCGTTTCGCCAGATACTTTGCCATCCCCAGGTTCATATCCAGATAGTTGCCGCAGTCTTGCGGCGCCGCCCCGGGAATCTCCCCTTCAAAATCCCGGATAAACTCGTACATCTCGATCACCAGGGGCAGAATCTCCCTTGAAGAATAATCTCCCGCCAAAAGCAGGTAAAAACCGGTGCGGCAGCCCATGGGGCCGAAATAAAGGGTTCTGGAAGCAAAATCCTTATGGTTTCTCAGAAAGGTAGCCCCCAGATGCTCGATGGTGTGCATCTCCGCCGTATTCATCACCGGCTCCTCGTTGGGGGAGGTCATGCGCAGGTCAAAGGTGGTCACCACGCTGTCCCCCGCCTGATCCTTTCTTGAAACATAGACTCCCGGCTGAAGCCGGATGTGGTCGATGGTAAAACTCGCAATCTTCTCCATAATCCATCTCCTTTAGTTATCTGCCGCTTCGCTCTCCGTCAGTGTAAAGGTGAAGCGCTTTCTGGCCATCTCATCGCTCTCCAGATACTCGTCGTAGGTAGTGATCTTATCCACCAGCTTCCCGTTTATGATCTCCATAATCCGGTTGGCCGTGGTCTGCACGATCTGGTGGTCGCGGGAGGAGAAAATCATCACGCCCGGGAACTTGATCATGCCGTTATTCAGAGCCGTGATGGACTCCATATCCAGATGGTCCGTAGGCTCGTCTAACATCAGCACATTTGCCCCGGAAATCATCATCTTGGACAACATGCAGCGCACCTTCTCGCCTCCGGACAGAACCTTCACCTTCTTCACCCCGTCCTCGCCGGCGAAAAGCATGCGGCCCAGGAAGCCCCGCACATAGGTCACGTCCTTTTCCGGAGAATACTGGGTCAGCCAGTCCACGATGGTGTCGTCATTATCAAACTCCGCGCTGTTGTCCTTGGGGAAATAGGCCTGAGTGGTGGTCAGCCCCCACTTGTAGCTGCCCTCATCCGGCTCCATCTCTCCCGCCAGAATCTGAAACAAAGTCGTCTTGGCCCGCTCGTTGGGACCTACCAGAGCCACCTTGTCCTCTCTTCCGAGAATGAAGGAAATATCGTCCAAAACCTTCTCCCCGTCGATGGTCTTGCTTAAATGCTCCACCGTCAGAACCTCGTTTCCGATCTCTCTCGCGGGGCGGAAATCAATATAGGGATATTTGCGGCTGGAGGGGCGGATGTCGTCCAGCTGGATTTTCTCTAAGGCTCTCTTTCTGGAGGTCGCCTGCTTGGACTTGGAGGCGTTGGCGGAGAAGCGCTGGATAAATTCCTGCAGCTCCTTGATCTTCTCCTCCTTCTTGCGGTTGGCCTCCTTCATCTGCTTAATCATCAGCTGGCTGGACTCAACCCAGAAATCGTAGTTTCCGGCATACAGCTGGATCTTCCCGTAGTCGATATCCGCGATCTGGGTGCAGACCTTATTGAGGAAATACCGGTCATGGGACACCACGATCACCGTGTTCTCAAAGTTAATCAAAAATTCTTCCAGCCAGGCAATGGCGTCCAGATCCAGATGGTTGGTAGGCTCGTCCAAAAGCAGAATATCCGGATTGCCGAAAAGGGCCTGGGCCAGCAGCACCTTCACCTTCTGGGCGCCGGTTAAGGTACTCATCTGGGCGTAGTGAAATTCCGTCTCGATGCCCAAACCATTTAACAGGTTTTCCGCGTCAGACTCCGCCTCCCAGCCGTTCATGGTGGCGAACTCGCCCTCCAGCTCCGCCGCCTTTACCCCGTCTTCCTCGGTAAAATCTTCCTTGGCGTAGATGGCGTCCTTCTCCTTCATAATCTCATAGAGTCTGGCATTTCCCATAATCACCGTATCTAACACAGTATACTGGTCATATTTGAAATGATCCTGCTGTAAGAAGGAAAGCCTCTGGCCCGGCGTGATGACGATCTCGCCGCTGGTCGGCTCTAACTGCCCGGAAAGAATCTTTAAAAACGTAGACTTACCCGCGCCGTTCGCTCCGATCAGGCCGTAGCAGTTGCCCTCCGTAAACTTAATATTTACATCCTCAAACAGCGCTTTCTTACCCACTCTTAAAGAAATGTTGCTTGCACTAATCATATTTCATTACCTTTCTTTAACCGATTGTTTTACACCCGCAAAAAAGAGTCCGCAAAAGGGACTCTTCTCTGCCTTTTACCATATCAGATTGTACAGGGAAAATGCTGGTTTTGCAAGGGTTTTTCGCATTTACCCTTCCTCTTCTTCGGCTTTTTGCACCTCGATGGGGAAATTCATCCCCTGGGAAGTAACGTATACCACCGTAATCCGGTCTCCGCTGTCCTGGGAAAGGGCCCCCTCTTCGATGGGGCAATTATCCTTCAGCAGCTGAAGCTCATGGCCCTCGTCGGTTTTCATTGTAAAGCTGCTCATGGCATTAAAGAGCGTGGTTCCCGTCTCCTGGCAGATGGTCCATTCCTCCTGCTCCGGGAAGGCTACGATCAGCTCCACCTTCTCTAAATCCTCCGGCCCCGTAAGCTCCCAGCCAATATAGGCGATGGCGATCTGGGCCTCCGCTTCCAGTTCCGCTTCCACATCCCGCAGGCTGGAGAGCTGGATTTCATAGGTATCGCCGGTGTCCGCCAGCAGCGTAAATTCGCCGCCGTCCTGGGAAAGCTCCGTCACCGTACCCTGAAGCATGTGATAACGGTCCGCGGCCGCCGTAGGTTCGCCCTCATCCGCCTCTTCTGTAGCTTCTTTTGTGGTTTCCTCCGTGGTTTCTTCCGTCTGCTCCGGCTCTGTCGTCTCCTGGACCGTCGTTTCCGTCTGCTCTGTTTGTGTTTTCTTCCCGCAGCCCACAGCCGTCGTCATCAGGCAAAGGGCCGCTATTCCAATCCATAAATATTTTCTCATGGCCATTTTCCTCCTTTTCATCCAGCTTAACATCTTATCCATGGAAAAACAAGGAATATTCTCTTAAACCATCTTAAACTTTTTTCCCGTCAAAAAGCTGTCCCCACCATTTCCCGCATTTTTCTACAAAAATCCAGTGCAGAAAACGCAGGTACAAAAGCCCGATCTGCCGGGCCATTTTCGCCGATAAAT
>CALWQV010000151.1 GCA_944383785.1 uncultured Enterocloster sp.
CCCAGCACGCCCAGAAGGATCATGGGCAGGGTGGTCAGGATAACCAGGGACAGGGGGATGGATGTAGTAAAAGTCAAAGAAAAACTGAACAGAATCATAAGGGGCGTCACCATGGCGGTGCGCAGCAGGACATTTACAAACATCTGAACCTGGAAGGCGTCATTGCCTGTGCGTACAATCAGAGAGGATACGCCGAATTGATTCATCTCGCTGGGAGAAAAGCTCTGAACCCGGCGGAATACGTCATTTCGTATATCCCTGGTAACAGCAGTAGAAATTTTTGCGCCGCACCAGCCCAGAAGAATGCTTCCCAGAGCTCCGGCGGTGGCCACTGCGAGAAGAACAGCGCCCATGGAGCAGATGTAGCCTCTGTCTCCCGTCATGATTCCGTTGTTGATCATGCGGGCAATGAGCGTGGGAATCCCCAACTCCACAAGAGCAAAGCTGCATACCCCCAGCAGATTTAATAACAGATACCGTTTGTAGGCCTTCATGTAGTGAAATATCAGTCTCATAGAACCCTCCCTAAAAAGTATAGACAGAGTATCACAGATTGGACGGATTGGCAAGGGGGGAGTAGGATTCCGTGAAGGCTTTCGGCAGTGTTCTATGCGCCCTGTGAGTTCCAGGTCAACGTATATTCCTCGTGCCCCGTGGCCTCGTCCATTCCTTCCGCTGTGATGGTGAGTCCTTCCCGCAGATAAAATTCCAGGGCCCGTCGGTTTTCTTTGTAAACGCTGAGAGAGAAGGACGGCTGCTGTTCTTTGATAAAATCCAGAAGCTTTTTGCCGATTCCTGCACAGCGGAAGGCCTGATCCACGAAAATTCCTGCCAGATAATTGCCCTGCATGCCGGCAAAGCCCTTGATGAGCCCTTCCTCCTCCCAGATGAATACGTCTGCCTGGGAAAGAAGGCTCTGCACTTTATGCGCGCAGGATTCCCAGTAGCTTCCCGGAATAAAGCAGTGGGCCTGCTTGTTTCCATTCAGCCATATGTCCATAATGCGGTCTGTGTCATTGGGCGGAAAATAGATTCGAATCATTATGTTTTCTCCTAAATATGATTATTTCAGCTCCGAAAACGTCTGAAAAGTGGCCACGCAGAGGAGCAGGACCACCTTGTACACGGATGGAACAGATACAGTATAGCATAGATTTCAACAGACATACCAGAGAAATATTCTGTTTAAAATTGCCTCACGACTGTGCCACTTTATAGAAAAGGAATTTTCCGGAAATGTCGTATTCATCAGCAATCTTTGCCAGAGCCGGATTCGGTATCCCTTCGCCCTGCCGGCTTTCATGGATAATTCAAGAAAAGATGTGTTATAATTCAAAAAGAGCTTGGGATTGGTAAATTTATGTTGCGAAAATTCTGAAAAAGAAGTATAATAAAGCTGTCTTGTGCAAAGTATACAAAAAAGATGGGGTGTATATCGACAATTGTTATAATTTTGTCTATCTCGTCTGAACGAAGCTGACAAGACTCAGGGATATCCAAAAACCTGTGAATGAAATCCCAGGGGATGGGAAAGGAGATGACGTAAATGGAAATCCAACTGCAGGAACTTATTGACCAGATTAAGAATGACGGTGTAAAGGCCGCTGAAGCGGAGGCTGCTTCCATATTGGAATCGGCAAAGGCGGAGGCTGAAAAGATCATTTCCGATGCGAAGGCGGAAGCGGAGAAGACCATGCTTGAAGCAAAAGCCCAGAACGAGCGTTTTGTCCGCGCGGGTGAAGATTCCATCCGCCAGGCCGGAAGGAACCTCTTGATTTCCTTCAGGGAAAGTGTGGCAAAAGAGCTTAACGTCATTGTGGGGAAAAATGTGAAAGACGCCTTGTCTTCCGATGCTCTTTCGCAGCTGATTTTGACGGCTGTAGAGAACTGGACAAAGGACACGGAAGCGGAGGACATCTCTGTTTTAGTCGGAAGAGGAGAGCTGGCTTCACTTGAGGCGGGGCTGCTTGCGGGACTGAAAGAGCGGATGTGCGCGGGGGTTACGCTGAAAGCAAGCGATGACTTTGAAGGCGGTTTTCGTATTTCGGTCCAGGATGGACAGGCCTATTACGATTATTCGGCGGAAGCGGTGACCGAGCTTTTGTCCGTATATTTGACTCCAAAACTGATATCATTGATGAAAGAGGCTGAGAATGTATGAATCAATACTATCTGATTGCACAGCTGCCCTCTTTGGAGATTGCCAGTGAAACAACAGCGCTGCCCATTACAGAGGAACGATTTTATGAACTCTGCAAAAGCAATTTGGGGAAACGGGCATGGAAGGCCTTAAGCGGGCTGACCCTTGCTCCGAAACGACAGAATGAAAAATCGGGGTATTCGTTTATTGACAAGTGGAACCAATGGGAAAGAACATTTCGTCTGGCACTTGCCGGTGCCCGCGCGGAGAAGATGAAAAAGCCCTTTGAGGGAGAAACAGGAGAGCTTTCCGGGAAAATGCTTCAGACGGTACGCCAGGCGGTGGAGATGGAGGATCCTTTGGAGGCAGAGCGGTATTTAACCCGTGCTCGCCTTGATTTTTTGGAAACGCTGCGCCCTGCGGATGCCTTCAGCGAAAACATGTTGTTTTATTATGCCTTGAAGCTGAAGCTGATTTTAAGGATCCAGCAATTTGATAAAGTTAAGGGGCAAAACGCATATCGAAAAATTTACGGCTCAATTATGTATGGGGGCGATCAGGAGGTTAAAGAATGACCGGAAACAATCAAAACACAGGGCGAGTTGTAGGTGTGAACGGAAATATGGTATCCGTCCAATTTGAAGGCAACGTTTCCATGAATGAAATTTGCTATGTAAAAGTTGGAAACACCTCTCTCAAAAGCGAAGTGATCCGTATCCGGGGCAAAATTGCCCAGATACAGGTCTACGAGATGACAAACGGGATTCAGTGCGGGGATGAAGTAACTTTCACCGGGGACATGCTTACCGCGGAACTGGGCCCCGGCCTTTTGGGCCAGATTTACGATGGCCTGCAGAATCCGCTGCCGCTTTTGGCCAAGCAGGCGGGATGGTTTTTGGAGCGGGGTATTTATACAAACGCTCTGGACGACCAGAAGAAATGGGAATTTACCCCTACCGCAAAGCCGGGGGATACGGTGAAAGCCGGGGAATATGTGGGAACAGTGCCGGAAGGCTCCTTTGTCCATAAAATCCTTGTTCCATTTTATCTGCTGGGAACATACACCGTAAAATCCGTGGCCCAAAAGGGCGAATACACCATTAAAGAGACGATCGCGGTAATCACAGATGATAGGGGCAATGAGATCCCTCTTACCATGTCCTTCAAATGGCCGGTGAAGCGGGCGGTTACCTGCTACAGCGAGCGCTTAGCGCCTACGGAGACTATGGAGACGAAGGTCCGTCTCATCGATTCCTTCTTCCCGGTGGCCAAGGGCGGAACTTACTGTATCCCGGGACCCTTCGGCGCGGGCAAGACGGTTTTGCAGCATACCACCTCAAAATACGCGGACGTGGATATCGTGATTATCGCCGCCTGCGGAGAGCGTGCCGGAGAAGTAGTGGAAACGCTGACAGAGTTTCCGGAGCTGGTGGATCCCAAGACGGGCCGTTCCCTGATGGAGCGCACCATTATCATCTGCAATACGTCCTCCATGCCCGTTGCCAGCCGTGAGGCTTCCGTTTATACTTCTGTGACCTTGGCGGAATATTACCGCCAGATGGGACTGCATGTACTGCTTCTGGCAGATTCCACTTCCCGCTGGGCCCAGGCTCTCCGTGAAATGTCGGGACGCCTGGAGGAGATTCCGGGAGAAGAGGCCTTCCCGGCCTATCTGGAGTCCTATATCGCGGCATTTTACGAGCGGGCCGGTTATGTGCGTCTTCCCGACGGCTCCAAGGGCTCCGTCACCATCGGCGGTACGGTTTCTCCCGCCGGCGGAAATTTCGACGAGCCGGTAACCCAGGCGACTTTAAAGGTTGTGGGCGCTTTCCACGGACTGTCCAG
>CALWQV010000152.1 GCA_944383785.1 uncultured Enterocloster sp.
CCCATACGCGCCAGCTCGTCCACATATTTAAAGCGGTTCTCAAAAATGCTCTCCGTCACCATGCTGGTACCCTGGGCCAGGGCCAGAGCCACCGTCATCTGAGGCTGCATATCCGTAGGAAATCCCGGATAAGGCAGAGTCTTGATATCCGTATGGCGCTGGAGGGGTTTTCCCACTACCCGCACCTCATCGTCAAACTCGATCACCTCACAGCCCATCTCGATGAGCTTGGCGGAAATGGCTTCCAGATGCTTGGGGATCACATTCTTCACCATCACATCCCCCCTGGTGGCTGCCGCAGCGCACATAAAGGTTCCCGCCTCGATCTGATCCGGAATTATGGAGTATTCCGTCCCGTGAAGCCGGTGGACTCCCCGGATGCGGATGGTATCTGTTCCGGCTCCCTTGATATTCGCTCCCATGCTGTTTAAAAAGTTGGCCACATCCACCACATGAGGCTCCTTGGCCACATTCTCCAGGATGGTCTGTCCCTCCGCCAGGGCAGCCGCCATCATAATATTAATGGTAGCGCCAACGCTGACCACATCCAGATAAATATGGCTGGCCACTAAGTCGATGGCGTGGGCCTTTACAGCTCCTCTTTCAATCACCACATCGGCTCCCAGCGCCCGAAATCCCTTCAGATGCTGGTCAATGGGCCTGCTTCCGATATTGCAGCCTCCCGGCAGGGGAACCTGGGCGCTTTTATACTTTCCCAGAAGAGCCCCTATAAAATAGTAGGAAGCCCGGATCCGGCGGATATACTCATCATCCACCGACACCTCGCTTATATTCTTTCCATTAATCCGCACCGTATGGCGGTCAATGCGGTCCACCCTGGCTCCGATCTCCTGAATCGCCTCCAGGAGAACATTAATATCTCTTACATCCGGCAGATTATCAATAAGCACATCCTCGTCGGTCATAATCGATGCTGCCAGGATTCCCAGAGCCGCATTCTTCGCGCCGCTGATGGTCACGTCCCCGACCAGGGGGTTTCCGCCTTTGATTATATACTGATCCATCTTACACCTTGCCTGTTTTGTTCACACTTTCTTTACATCTTTATAGATTATACCATAAGAAATGGATTTGTAAAGTAAAAGGCGGCTTTTTCGCCGCCTTCCAAGGGGAAATGCCCCGATTCTTACCGAATCATCCTCCCGCACAGGAAGTCATTCCCCATTGATTCAAAATACGCCGTGCCGTCCTGCAGTCCCATCTTAATGCTTTCCCCGTTCGATGGATCCGTCAGGGTGATATTATAGGCGTCATAAGCGGTAATCAGCTCCAGCCCTCTGTCTGTGTAGGCCGCCACCGGATATCCCTTGTCCACAAAATAAAGCATCTGGCTTAAGCTGCATCCCCTGGCGTCGATCATCAGAAAACCGTCGTCGTAAACGGTATTTTCCTCAAACTGGGACAAATGCCGCATCAGCGTGCTATTCTCCTCGCTGGATACCGCTGCCGCCCCTCTCCGGTTGATCCGGTCCCAGATGATCCTCTGATCCTCATCCGTTACCAGCCCCATACCGTCATAAGCCAGTTCCACCGCTTCCTGAAATTGATCGGAGCAGCCCAAAAATTGTCCCTGGGCATAGGCGTAAAACAGCACATCTCCCCTGCTCTCCCGTTCCAGAACGGCAGCTGTGCCTCCCTCGTTTTCATAGGAGAAACTAGCAGGTTCCCGGACCGCCAGCTGATTTTCAGGAGCCTGGCTAAGCTCCACAAAGTATCTCTTTCCCATATCCTGGGAGGCGTACCATCCGATTCCCTCCAGAGCATCTACCTCCGTATCCTCATTGCACACAATGGTATCATAATCCTGAAATACATAATTTCCGCCGGAAACCTGAATCATCCGGCTCAAATGGATTCTCCCGTCCCGAACGCTTACATCCGTAATGTAGATTCCTTCCTCCTGGTACTGGCTCTCCATCTCCATCTGCGTGTCTACGATATAAATCGCGTACATCGGCAGATCCCGGACTCTTCCGTTTGAAATCCACACATCCTCCTGGCGGCTTGCGCCGTAGATCAAATCGCTTCCCACGAAGCCCAGCACATGAAGCCGGTCTTCATTTTCCGCCGTAATCTCCGTTTTCTGGGCAGTGTTCAGATCCATCACATGAATCCGGTCATTTTGATTGGTATTTTCCATTTCTTTCCAGGCAATGCGCTGCTGATTTTCGCTGACCGCGTACTGGCCATGACTCAGGCCGCTGGCCGCCACCACCAGCTCATTGCTGGTTAGATCGATTCCATAAATGGACTGATTCAGCATCAGATACAGCATCCCATTTTCATTCAGATAAGCAAGCTTTCCGATTTCCCACTGGAGCACGTCAAAGGATCCGACAGCCGGAATAAACATATTTTCCTGCAAAGTATCCGAATTGCTGCGGTAATGATATAGCGCCGCTCCTACCTGTCCCTCTGAGGAGCCCCGGTTCATATAGCCGTAAACCAGGAAATATACATCCCCATTATCCTCTGCGGAAAGGAGCTTCACATCATGCTGCCGGTATCCGCTCCTGATCCAATCATCCTCTTCGTCCACAAAGGAAAACAGCTTCAGCAGCTCTTCCTCCTCGCTTCCGTAGCACCAAACCTCGCCGTTCACCTTAAAGGCTGTATATCTGCCGTTGGGGCTTTTCCGGCTGCCCACAGAGGAGTCATTGGCGATTCCCAGCATAATCCTTCTGCCGCTGATCTCCGGCTCCGTGGAGGAAAAGATCTCATTGGCGGTACGGGTATAATTCATCATATAAATCCGCTGCTCATTCCAGCGCATGGTATAGTAGTCCTCAACGTTCAGGCGCCTGATTTTTCCGCTTTCATCCCTGAGCCTCACCTGGTAGTCCACCTGTACCTGTCCCATGGTTCCATCCAGCTCCTTTAAAGTAACCATAGGATCTCCCTCCATCTCCACATCCAATCCGTCCCAGGTCAAATGATCAAAGCTGGTGCGTATGGTAGTGGTTCCCAGAGAGCTGTTATCCTCCGAAGGGTCCGTTTCCAGATAGGACACCAGATCCCTTGCCGATTCATAATCCAGCGATTTTCTGGAAAATTCCTCCGACAGACGGATAAAATCACCGCCATATCCGTAATCCGACCACATAATTCTGGTGTAGTAATGAATCTCCTGCTCTCCGGTGCGCAGAGTCAAAGTCAAAAGGTAGGGCTCTTCCTTCTCGATCAGGTTCTGAATAGGAAGAACAGCCGTGATCTCCCCATCATCACCCTGGCTCCAGGACTCCACCTGGGTATTCTCCACCAATCGATCCATAGATAAATCCCGGATCTCATACTGCATCTCCGTAACCGTATTCCCATACTCAGCGATGGAAATCTCCAGCGCCCGGTTCTCAGGCAAAAGGGTAATAGAGGATCTAGCCTCTTCATTTTCCCGATCCTGGAGATAGCCATGCATACGGTTTACAGTTTTGCCATTCATAACCGCGTATACCACCGGCAGCCGGGCCTGTCCCATGGATGTGTATACGGTTTCTTCTTTTTCCATCGTATTCTGAGCCGCTATAAAATAAAATATAACGGCCGCTATAAAAACAAAAAACAGCACAGCCGCTTTTCTCAAAGTTTGTTTTTTCATCATCGTAAAATCAATCCATATCGCTTATTCGGTTCGGAGCGCGGCTGCGCTCCGAACCGTTACCCTTATTTTATATAATAACCGTCAAAACTACAACTTAATCTTTTCGAAATTTCATCGTAACAGTTCAGGACGGCGGGAAAAAGCGGGCAAAAACAGGCGTTAAGCTCGCTTATAAGCATGCTTTTGCCCGCTTT
>CALWQV010000153.1 GCA_944383785.1 uncultured Enterocloster sp.
TAGCGGAGAGCATCGAGGGCGCTGAGACGGTAGGCATCCAGGGCAGCCCCGCCTGCATCGAGGAGGTTAAGAGCGGCCGCGCGGACGCCTGCATCATTGACGGAGCCGGCGCTACCGAGTTTTTGAAGAACAACCCGGATCTGTCCATGAGCCTTCTGGACAAGACCGAGGACTGCTTCGCCATCGGATTTCCCAAGGAATCTCCTTACTATGAAACCTTCAATAACACCCTGAAGGAGATGATGGAGAACGGCGAGCTGGATGAGATTATCGCATCCCATTTAAGCGAGCAGTTTATTCTGGATTAATGGCAACAGCTTCGAAAGGAGTAGGATATGGAGCTTGATTTCAGCTGCGTCTGGGAGTATTGGCCGTTTTTGTACCACGGCGCGGTGACAACATTGAAAATGACGGCGATCTGCGCGGTATTCGGTTTCCTGCTGGGAGTGCTGCTGTCCCTGGTGAAAATCAGCAAATGCGCGCCTCTGGTATGGTTTGGAAGGTTTTATACCTCGATTTTCAGAGGAACCCCCCTGCTGGTTCAGCTCTGTATCGTTCATTTCGGCCTGCCCCAGCTGCTGGGCGTGACCTTTACCGCGACGCAGTCCGGTATTTTGACCTTTTCTCTTAATTCCGCCGCATATATTTCTGAAATTTTCCGCGGCGGAATCACGGGAGTGGACCGGGGGCAGTACGAGGCGGCTATGTCCCTGGGAGTAGGCTACAAAGATATGATGAAGGATATTATCCTTCCCCAGGCGGTCAAGCATATTTTGCCCAGCCTGGTAAACGAGGCCATTGCCCTGTTAAAGGAATCCTCCATTCTCTCCTATATTGGAGCCGTGGAGCTTCTGCGGGCGGCGGATCAGATCACGGTGCTGACCTTCCGGTTCTTTGAACCTTACCTGGTGATCGCTCTGATCTACTACATATTTGTGATGATTCTGTCTGTGGTGGCAAATCGTCTGGAAAGGTGGGTGAACAGAAGTGATCGAGTTTCGTAATGTGTATAAGAATTTCGGAAAGCTGGAGGTTTTAAAAGGGATCAATCTGAAGATCGAAAAGGGCGAGGTGGTGACGCTGATCGGCCCATCCGGCTCTGGCAAATCCACGATTCTGCGGTGCATGAACCTTTTGGAAAAGCCCACCAGCGGGCAGGTATTCATCAACGGGACGGATATTACCGCCCCCAAGACGGATATTCAGCAGATCCGCAAAAATATCGGCATGGTGTTCCAGCATTTTAACCTGTTTCCCCACATGACGGTGATGGAGAATATGACCTACGCGCCGGTCCGGGTGAATAAAATGTCAAAATCCGAGGCCGAGGCAAAGGCCATGGAGCTTTTAAAGCTGGTGGGCCTGACAGAGAAAGCGGGGACCTATCCGGGAAAGCTTTCCGGCGGACAGAAGCAGAGAATCGCCATCGCCCGGGCTCTGGCCATGGAGCCGGCCATCATGCTTTTTGACGAACCTACCAGCGCCCTGGACCCGGAGATGGTAAAGGAAGTGCTGGAGGTGATCAAGGAGCTGGCTCACACCGGCATCACCATGACCCTGGTTACCCATGAGATGGGGTTTGCCAGGGAGGTGGCGGACCGGATCTGCTTCATTGATGAAGGGCAGATTTTGGAGGACGTCCCGCCCGATGAATTTTTCACGAGCCCCAGGACAGACCGGGCAAAGTCCTTTTTAGAAAAAGTTCTTTAAGACGTTGAATGATCAGGAGGAAGGTATCCCTTTCCTCCTGTTTTTTGCGGCAAAATGCGCAATTAGGTTGACCGGTCTATGGGTGTAGAGGTATAATAAAACGCATAATAACGTGAGAAATTTACTTGAAATACAGGGGAGCGGGGGGAAGATTGTATGTATGAAGCGAGAGTCTATCAGGGGCATTCGGTAGAGATAGTGCCGCTGGATCCATCGGGAGGACTTTCCGTCGGAGAAGGGAACGGCTGCGGATACAGGCTGCCGGCCGGGAGCTGTCCGGGGGCTGAGGTCCTCCTTTTCTATAAGAGGGGAGTATGGACGGCGGAGTGTAGCGGAAACGTGCTCCATCGAGGGAAACAGGTGAGGACAGCCCAGCTGGAAAACGGGGATATGCTGGTTTTAAGCTCACAAAACCATATGGCGGTTCAGCTGACAGAGCGGGAAGAAGCTCCCCAAGCAGCGGTGGACTTAAGGGGACTTCAAGAGCTTTTGGTGGGAAGGGCGGATAACTGTCCCCTTCAGCTGGTTCACAAGCGGGTATCCGGCAGTCACGCCAAGCTGTACCGGCGGGGGGAACAGTGGCGGCTCTGTGACATCAACAGTACCAACGGCACTTTTGTAAATGGAAAGCAGACCGGCGAATGTGCCTTAAAATCGGGGGATCAGATTGTCATCGGTCCATATGACCTGATTCTTGATGGTGAAAAGCTGTTGGTGTACGGAGCCAGGGGAAGCGTCCGCTCAAGGCTGTCCAGCGCGGAATGGACGGCGGAGAAAAAGAAAACGGCGAAGAAAACACAAAAGGGCGGGACCAGCCGGGAATATCCTATCTTTACCCGCTCCCCCCGCTTGATCCGCCAGCTTCCCCAGGAGGAGCTTGAGATCGAGGCCGCTCCGCAGATCGGACAGCAGCCCCAGATCAACTGGCTTTCTACCCTTCTGCCAAGCTTTGGCGGGGTAGGGCTTATGCTGGTGGTTACGGTTCTGACAGGCATGAGTCCGGTGAGCCTTCTGTTCTCAGGCCCGATGGCCATATTGGGCGTGGTGGTGACGGTGATCAATTATAACCGTCAGACCAAGGCGTTTTTAAAGAGGGACGTGCTGCGGACGGAAAAGTATGAGCAGTATCTGACGCGGTGTGAAGAGCGCCTGAAATCCTTTGCCGATGAGCAGCGGGCCATTGCCTGCTCATCCAGCCCGGCGCCGGCGGAATGTATGGAGATTGCCAGGAAGCGTTCGGAACGGCTGTGGGTGCGCACGCCGGGGGACACGGATTTCCTTTCCCTGCGGGTAGGGCTGGGGGACGAGCCCTTAAAGATGAACGTTAGGACGCCGAAGCTGGGGGTTCTTCTGGAGGAGGATGTATTTACCCGCAGGCCCGAGGCCCTTGCGAAGGGGTATCAGAGGGTTTCTGGTATCCCGGTGACGGCGGATCTTTTTGCCTGCCAGAGCGCGGGGCTGGTAGGAGGACGGGGACAGCTCCTCAATACGGTCCGCTGCATGGTGAGTCAGCTGGCGGCCCTTCACAGCTATGAAGAGGTAAAGCTGGCGGTGATCTTTCCAAAGGAAGAGTACGGACAGTGGGAGTGGATGCGCTGGCTGCCCCATACCTTTAACGACAGACGCAGCTTCCGCTATATGGCCTGCACTTCCTACGAGACGTCCCAGCTTTTGAAGCAGCTGAATGGGGAATGCAGGGGACGGAAGAAGGAGCACGGGGATTTCTTTGGGAAAATGGAACTGGCGATTCCCCATTATGTGCTGGTGGTCGCCGCTCCCCAGCTGATTAAAGGAGGGACTGCGGGAGAATTGTTTGAGACACCGGGGGTCAGCTCCATTTGGCTGGCGCCCGCTCTGTCCGCGCTGCCCCAGAGCGTAGAGCAGATTTTGGAGCTGGGGGCCGGCGGCCAGATCTATATGCGGCGGCAGGCCTCGGAGCGGAGAGCCTTCCAGCCGGACGAGATCAGTCTCACAGACTGCGAAGCCTTTGCCCGCAGCCTTGCCCCGGTGCGCCTGGCGGGCGGGAAAAAGGCAGGACTGCCGGACAGCGTTTCCTTCCTGGAGGGATATCGTGTTTC
>CALWQV010000154.1 GCA_944383785.1 uncultured Enterocloster sp.
AAAAATGTGGTGATGGATACGGACAGCGCCTTAAAACTCTTCGGCGTGGAGGATGCAGTAGGCAGAACCTTCCGCACCACCCTTTACGGAACGACCGATGATTTTACGGTGGTGGGAGTGTACAGAAAGGAGATTAACGCGTTTCAGGCTATGATGATGGGGCAGTCGAAAGATGGCTCGGCCTTTATTCCCTACACCCTTTTAACATGGCCCAATGATTATTTTTATTCGCTGCATGTATATGCCAGGGAGGGAGTAAACCTGGACGATTTTTTCGGACAGCTTCAGGCTTACTGCGCAAAGCTTCACTCCAGAAATCCGAACGATCTGTATGTGCAGACGGCAGTACAGGAAATGAATATGGTGGATTCCATAATGGGAGGCCTGTCGGCAGCGGTGGGAGGAATCGCGGCAATCTCCCTGGTGGTGGGGGGCATCGGTATTATGAATATTATGCTGGTATCCGTTACGGAACGTACCAGGGAAATCGGAATACGCAAGGCCCTGGGAGCCAGAACCAGGGATGTGATGGTTCAGTTCCTTACGGAATCGGCCATATTGTCTGCCTGCGGAGGCCTGATAGGCGTTATACTGGGCGTCAGCCTGGTGGCGGCAGGCGGGGCGGCTCTGGGAATGAGAGTGGTGATCCGCCCGTTGATAGTAATCATTGCGGTGGGATTCTCCGCAGTGGTGGGTATATTTTTCGGACTGTACCCCGCATCAAAAGCCGCCAAATCCGACCCCATTGATGCGCTCCGCTACGAATAGAGGACTGCCGAAAATATGTTACTGGCGCAGCATCCGATACCCGACCCCCACGTGAGTTTGAATGTATTCCGGGTGGGCCGGGTCTTTTTCGATCTTTTTGCGCAGGGAGGCCATAAATACCCGCAGGGAGGCCACATCTCCCTGCCAGGCGCTGCCCCAGATTTCACGGGTAATGTAGGCGTGGGTCAGCACCTTGCCTACATTTTTCGCTAAAAGGCAGAGAAGCTTATACTCATAAGGAGTCAGATGGAGCTCCTTTCCTTCCAGGGTGGCGTAGCCGGCGGAATAATCGATGGTAAGATTTCCGTTTATAAAAATATGGCTTTCCGTTTCCTGGGTTTTCAGGGTGTTCAGCCGCCGCAGGGTGGCCCGCAGTCGGGCCCTCAGTTCGTCGATGGAGAAGGGCTTGGTGAGATAATCGTCCGCCCCCGCATCCAGTGCCTCGATCTTGTCATGGTCCTCGCTGCGGGCGCTGATGACGATAATGGGCATCTGGGACCAGGAACGGATCTTCTCGATCACCTGGACCCCATCGATATCCGGCAGGCCCAGATCCAGAAGAAGAATATCCGGCTTGCCGGAGGCGGCGGCCAGGATGGCCTGAGTTCCATTTTCAGCGGTAGAAAAGGTATAATCGTCCATTTCCAGGGCGGTGGAGATCAGATTCTTCACCGCCTTGTCATCTTCTACGATCAGAATGTGTGCTTTCGTCATGAAGGTGAACCTCCTCAATTGGTAATGTAAAGGTAAAAATACATCCGTGGGGCTTTCGGTCTTTCAGGGAAATGTCTCCCCCGTGAGCCTGAATAATGGAGCGGCAGAGGGCAAGACCAAGGCCCATTCCACGGCGGCTGTCCCCTGAGGGACTGTCGGCTGTGTAAAACATTTCAAAAATTTTATCCCGGTGCTGAGGCAGGATGCCTGGGCCGTCGTCGGAGATCTCCACCGCCGCGAAGTCTCCCTGCCGCTTCCAGGAAATCCAGATATGGGATCCTTTAGGCGTATATTTGACAGCATTATTGACCAGATTGATAATAACCTGGAGAATCAACCGGGAATCCATGCGGGCCATCAGGAAATCCTCCTGGGAGGCAACCTGGATCACATGGTCTCTGGCATCGCGGCTTACATGGCGCAGGGCCTCGGTTACCACTTCCTCTAAAAGCTCCCCCTCCATGTGCAGCCGAATGTCTCCGCCCTCCATACGGGTGATGGACAGCAGGTTTTCGATCAGCTGAATCAGCCAGACCGCGTCATCGTAGATATCCTGGCAGAGCTGCTTTTGCCGGTCCGGAGGCAAAGGGCCGGACTGGCCCAGAAGGAGGGCGGCGTTGCCGGAGATGCTGGTTAAGGGCGTTCGCAGGTCATGGGAAATGGAGCGCAGCAGGGCGGAACGAAGCTGCTCCGTCCTCACCCTGGCCTCTTCTTCCCGTCTCTTGCGGGAAAGGCTTTCCTGGTCTAAGGCCAGGATGCACTGCCATAGGATGGACTGAATTAGGTTTGTTTCAAAGGCATCCGGAGGCTCGGCCCCCAGGCGGATGCCGATGACGCCGTAGGACTCAGAACCGGACACCGGCAGGTAGAGGAAGGAAACGCCGGAGAGAATTTCCGTGGTAGGGCCGGTACGGCAGTTCCCCAAAAAGGCCCGTCGGGCGGCGGCCCGCTCCTCTAAGGTGTCCGGCGAAGGGCCGCGGGGCAGATCTGGGTCAGTGGATTCACGAAAAACCACCGGCGGCAGAAGACCGTGCTCCCCAGGCTCGCAGCAGAGGGTATCCCGGCGCAGCAGCTTGTTGAGCTGGGCTGCGGTCAGCCGCAAAAGCCCGGAACGGTCGCTTTCCTTCTGAAGGAGCTGGTTGGTTTCCAACAGCACGTTGGTCCGGTAGGCGGTGCGGGAGGCCGCGTAAAGCCGCTCCTTGATCTTGGCCGCGAAGCTGCTGGTGAGGAAGGCGGAGAGAAAGGTGACCGTCAGCGTCACCGCTGAGTTCAGCCCCACTACTTTGAAGGAAAAGCGAGGTTCAGCAAAGAAATAGCTGTAAATTGCCACGCTGGCCACAGAGGCGAAAAGTCCGTATTCCCGGTGGGAGGTGACGACGGAAATCAAAAGGACCCCCAGGATCAGAATCGTAACCGTGTTGGGATCGGAAAAGCCTAAGAGGGCGAAGATCTCTCCAATGAGGCTGGTCAGGATTAAAATGATAAGGGTCAGCGTTAGATCTATCCCGTTTAACAGGGGCTTTTGACGTCCGGAGGGCAGAAGGAAGGAGAGAAGCCCGGTCCGCTTTGGTGTATGGATCAAATCAAGTCCTCCTTTCAGGTGTTCACAATTAGTATCATACCACAGCTTTGAGGAATTGTGCTACCTTTATACAATCTTTATACAAAGACAGCGGTTATTATACTTTTTTAATAGCTTTCATGATAAGGTTAACTCAGGTTTAACCTGACAACAATGCAGAACGAGGAGAGGAACTATGAAATTTCTTGAAAAACAGTCGCCCTCCAGAATTATTGCCGCCGGATTCCTGGCGGTTATACTTTTGGGGTCATGGATTCTCATGCTTCCCTGTTCCGTTCGTCCGGGTGTGGATCTGGCCTACATTGACGCGCTGTTTACATCTACCAGCGCGGTCTGCGTGACGGGCCTGATCGCTGTGGACGTGGGAGATACCTTTACTCCCTTTGGGCAGGCGGTGGTGGCGGGCTTAATCCAGATCGGAGGCCTGGGCGTTACTTCCGTCGGCGTGGGCATGATCCTGGCCTT
>CALWQV010000155.1 GCA_944383785.1 uncultured Enterocloster sp.
ATGTACTTCTGCACGATGGCGGGCAGAGCATCATAGTAGGGGTTGCAGGCCTCTCTTGCCTGGAAGAAAATGTCAGGGTTCTGAGCGGAACCTCTCTGGCAGGGATGGTTGGGATTCAGAGCATGAGCGCGGAACTCGTCCACAGCCTCCATGTTCACCATCTCCTTCAGATCCTCGTAATCCCAGGTCTCGATCTTCTGGATCTCATGGGAGGTACGGAATCCGTCAAAGAAGTTGATAAAGGGAACCTTACCCTCGATAGCTGCCATATGAGCAACGGGAGTTAAGTCCATAACCTCCTGTACGCTGGACTCACACAGCATCGCGCATCCGGTCTGACGGCATGCGTAAACATCGGAGTGATCTCCAAAGATGGACAGTGCGTGGCTGGCCAAAGCACGGGCAGATACGTTGAATACGCCCGGCAGCTGCTCGCCGGCAATCTTGTACAGGTTGGGGATCATCAGAAGCAGACCCTGAGAAGCGGTATAGGTGGTGGTCAGAGCACCTGCTGCCAGAGATCCGTGTACGGCGCCTGCCGCACCAGCCTCAGACTGCATCTCGGTGATCTGAACGGTATGACCGAAGATGTTCGTCCTTCCGTCAGTCGCCCACTCATCGGAAGCTTCCGCCATGGGTGAGGATGGCGTAATGGGATAGATCGCAGCTACATCCGTAAATGCGTATGACGCATGGGCGGCAGCATGGTTTCCATCCATGGTTTTCATTTTTCTTGCCATGTTACTTTCCTCCTACAAATAGTAAATAGATAGTGGTATATGTAAGTCCCCCGCTGGAGGGACTAACCTATGTATTATTATAACAATTAATTAACAAATTGCAAACAGAAAAGTGATTGTATACAAAAAAGTCCATATTTTTTCCTAAGCATCCAGAAAAGCCTCCCGGCTATCTGACCTGGGAGGCTTTGAATCTTTTATACTTTATGTCCCCGGATGGGGAGAAATGGGTTCGATCACGCTCTGGGCGGAGCTGCTCTCCGCTGCTCCTGGCCCTCCCGGCCCCGCTGCCTGGGTGGTAGCCGCCGAAGGATCCGGCGCGGCAGGAGCCGTAGTAGTTCCAGGCCCCCCATCCCCGGTAGTGGGGATTCCAGGCCCGATCTCGCCTGTTCCGCCCGGGCCCGCCGCTGTCGTCTCGCCCGGAACGTAATCCTCCGGCATGCCGTCCACCGTGGAAACCGCTGTCTCTGTTCCGGTGGTCGTCTCCTCCGGCGTCAGCACAACCCCTGAGGTATTGCGCAGAATCACCGGCGCGTGGCCTTTATAGGTGGTGGTGTGATCCTGTTCCCGGCTCACCTCCACTCCGTCCTTATAGGTAATCTTATAGGTCACCCAGCGGCTTCCATTGCTTCCGGCGCTTTTCACCTTCTCTTCCGTCAGCTGCAAGGTCTGGTCTTCCTCATAGGTAGGAGCCGGCGGATCCAGGGTTTCGGTCTGCACCGATTCCAGATCAATGGTTACGCCCTCTTCCAGCACCGGGATACCGTAAACGGAAACCGTCATCTTCCGGTCCGCGTAGCTGGCCTTTAGGCCGATGGCCGCCTTGGATGTATTGATAAATTTGAAATCGGGCTGCTCCCAGCTGACCGTGGCATCCTGCCCCGGCGTCACATAGGAAGGCTCAAAAGTGTGAGAACGGCGGTAGCTGATCTCCATCCCGGCCCGCACCACCGCGTTGTACAAGGTACTGGAAACCTGGCATACGCCGCCTCCGGTTTCCTGAACCACCTCGCCGCCGCTGTAGGCGGCAGCCGACTTATAGCCCTTGGCCTCGGTTCTCTGGCCTACGGTTCCATTAAAGGAAAACTCTCCCCCCGGCGGAATCACCGTGCCGTTAATAGCCTCCGCCGCCAGGCGCACGTTGGTATTGCGGTTGGAATTGGCCGTGGTAGTGGTGGTAAAGGTACTGATGGTCTTGTACAATTCCTTGGCCGAAGCTTCCGTAATCTCAGGCTGTACTTCACTTCCCGTTGCCTCGATCACCGCGTCAAAACGCCGTTCCTCCAGAGCGGACTGGATATCCGCCGCCAGCTTCTCCTGATCGATGGCAAATCCCATCTCTTCCCCGGCAAATACAAACTTGCCGCTTTCCTTATCATAGCTCTGGATAGAGCCGTTTACCGGGCTCTTATTCCACTTTGCCGCAGCCGCAGCCGCTTCCGCTGCAACCGCCTCTTCAAGGCCGCTGGTATCCAGGCTGTAGTTTTCCTTGGGCTCCCCGGCATAGATCTCGTCCAAAAGCAGATCTACCTTCCCGGCCATCAGATCCGTCACCTCATAGGTTTCCTCCCCATAGGCAATGGTCATGGACCAGGGATACTGCTCTAAGATCGCCGCCTTAGCCTCTTCCCGATTCATTCCGGTAATCACCACACCGTCCACCGTCACCGGCTGCTCAATGGCGGTCTCGGTTACGCTCTCTTCGCTGGCCTCAGCCCCGTCTCCGTTTTTCGTGGCCTGCACTAAAAATACGATGCAAGCGATCAGAACAATCAAAATCACGCCAATGATGGCGATCATCTTATAATCCGGCCCCTGCTTTCTTTTATGGCTCCCGCTTCTGGGGCGGTCGTAGGAGCCGCTTCTGTAGCTCTGAGAACCTCTCCCTCTGCTGCCCGCTCCGCCTCTGGAGGCGCCGCTTCCTCTTGTAGCAGGGGAACTCTTGCTTCGGTCGCTGCTTCTGCTCTGGCCTCTGCTGCTGGCAGAAGATTTTCTCCTGCTGCTATAATCTCTTTCCAAACGATTCATTTCCTATCACCTATATTTTGTTTTCAGACTTGTCTTTCACAATACAGCTTGTAGTATAACATACTTTATAAGAAATGGAAGCCGTTTTTTTTATCTTTTTTCCCGAAATTTACTTATTATGAAAAACGTGTTACTATAATATTACAAATCTATTTCGAAAGGTTGTTTTACCATGAATGATATTGATCTGCACGTTCACTCCAATGCCTCCGACGGTACCTGCAGCCCGTCCCAGGTGGTGGAGCTGGCTAAAAAAGCGAAACTGGCGGCCATCGCTCTGACCGACCATGACACAGTCGACGGCGTCGGACAGGCTTTGGAGGCGGCAAGGCAAAATGGCCTGAGGGTCATTCCCGGCATCGAGGTGTCCAGCATCTATGAGGGCACAGAAATCCACATCCTGGGACTCTTTGTAGAGAAAGATGATCCGGACTTCCTTAAGGCACTGGAGCGATTCCAGGCCATCCGGGATGAGCGCAACCAGGAGATGCTGGAGCGCTTTGAAAAAGCCGGGATTCACCTGACAAAGGACATGCTCACCGGCTCCAATCCCCAGACCGTGATCACCCGGGCCCACGTAGCCAGGGCCCTGGTTCGCAGCGGATACGCCTCCTCTATGGAGCAGGCCTTTAAAAAATATCTGACCTACGGCGGAGCCTACTGCCCGCCCAAGAAAGCGCCTGATCCCCTGGCTGTGACA
>CALWQV010000156.1 GCA_944383785.1 uncultured Enterocloster sp.
ATCTTTGTACTTATGAACCGCACGCAGAATGGTAACTACCTCTTTCTTTGTGGGCAGCGGCACCGGTCCGCTCACCTTAGATCCCGTCTTCTTTACGGTCTCAATGATCTTTCCTGCGGACTGATCTACCAGCTGATGATCATAAGCTTTCAATGTGATTCTCATTACTTGACTTGCCATAAAAAAAGTCGCCTCCTTTTCGCACTTTTAAACCAAGTACGACAAGCGGTGACTGTACACGTTTCCGTGTGTGTCCAGGAGACTTTCACACGTTCTCTGCTCTCTGCCTTGCATTTCGCAGTATGTTAATTGGTACAGTGACTTGTCGCCAGTTTCATAACTTGACATTCGCTCCACGGAAAAACCCGCTCATTTTCATGGGCGGCAACCTCACGCTTCAATGCTATCATGCCACAGCCTTTGTATAGTAGCATACTTTTTTATCAAATGCAAGCACTTTTTTGCTGATTTTCAAAAAGTGTAAGGCTAATAGATTTTTCCCAGTTTTTTCTAACTGTTGTTACAAAGAATATCACCCCTCACTTGGATTCCCATGTTCCTTTTCTTCTGTCGTCCCAAAGCTTCCAAGCAGAAATCCATCTCGGAAATATATTCCGGTTTAAATCTGCCAATCTTTAGTTCAAAAGCTGCCATGCACTGCAAACCGCAGCGAAAGAATAAAAGGTCAATTTTATAATCCCCTCTGCTGGCTTGCATCCCGTCCCCATCACCTATAGAACCTCCAAAATAAAATCCTTCATATTGCTGATAAGACCCTTTCTCAAATTGGCTTCCTTAAATCAACCAAAAAGCGCATACAGCAGAAGCGGAATAAATGGAGCCAGAATCAGGTTAGAAATTTTAATATTTGTCACCTTTAAAAGGTTCAGCCCCAAGGCCACTACAAGGACAGAACCCACGCAGGTAATCTCATCCACCACAATGTCTGTCAAAAAGCAGGAAATGAAACTAGCGGAAAGGGTCAGGAAAGATTCGCAGGCCAGCACCGATACTGATGCCAGGGCTACACCCATTCCCAGGGTGGTCGCCATGATTAGGGCAAAAATCAGGTCGATCAGAGCCTTGGCGTAAAGCACATCGCAGTCCCCACCCAGGCCGCACTCTAAAGAGCCGACGATGGCCATAGCCCCCGGGCAAATAAAAAGGGTGCAGCTGACAAATCCCTCCGCCAGGGATGTTTCCCCGGAAACCGGGATTTTCTTTTGGATCCACTCTCCAAATGCATGAAAATACCGGTCAAAATTAATGGTTTCTCCGATGATAGCCCCCAGTGTGAGGGAGACGATGATATACACCGTATTATGTCCGTCAAAAACCCCGGAAAGGCCCACATACAGCACCCCCAGGGCCAGGCCCTGCATCAGGAGGGTTTTCACCTTCTCTGATATGCCCTGCTTTAAGATCATGCCAGCCAGCCCTCCGGCTATCACTCCCAGTCCATTTACAAAAACACCCCTTAGCAGCATCTTTTTTATCCTCCTTCTGGCCACAGTATAGCGCGGAATTTTAAATAAGGAAAATTAAAATATTTTAGTTTTAACATCAGTAATTCAAATGCTTAAGATTAAAAAAGGAGCGGCAAATGCCGCCCCCAGCTGTCGAAAAAGCTCGTGGTCATGGTTGAGCCAATCAGCAGTCACATCATGTTCTGCTTCCTTTCCAATTCAATTTATGTTATAACATCTAATATAAAAATATTTTATCATTAGTCTTTTTAATATATTGACATCTATTGCAGCAGGAGGAACCGCCATGAGCAGCAGATACCGCGCCTTTGTCCGCGCCGCGGAGCTCCAGAGCCTGACTAAGGCCGCGGACGAGCTCCATTACACCCAATCCAACATCAGCCAGGCCATACAAAGCCTGGAAAAAGAATATGGTTTTCAGCTTCTGATCCGGAATAAAGGCGGCATATACCTTACCGAAAACGGAAAACTGCTCATAGACACTATGCGCTCCATCCTGAACCTGGAAGACAAGCTTTCCCAGACCGTCAGCCGGATCAATGGTGCGCTGGAGGGAGTCCTGCGCATCGGCAGTTTTTCCAGTGTCTCCTGCCAGTGGCTCCCGGATCTGATTCTATATTTTGAGGAGCATTATCCCGGCATTGAAATCCGCCTGTTAAACGGCGAATACCATGAAATCATGTCCTGGCTCCAGGACGGGAAAGTGGACTGCGGCTTTATCACGGATTCTGTGGCCCACGAAAATATTCGCTTTATTCCGCTTATCCGCGATGAGATGCTGGCGGTTGTATCGGAGTCCTTTCCCCTGGATGCCTGCAAAAAAGCCTTTTCCTATGAAATCCAGCGTTTCGGGACAGATCCTTTCATTTATCCCTATAAGAGCCACAGCGACGACGTCCGCTTTATCTTTGAGCAGAACCAGATCCAGCCCAATGTGCGCTTCGAGGTAAAAGGCGATGAGGCCATCATGGCTATGGTGCGCAAAAATCTAGGAGTCGGCCTCCTGCCCAGGCTTTACCTGGATATGGAATGCTCCCAGGTGCGCCTTCTGCCTCTGGCCCCCAGGCAGTACCGCATCATTGGCGCTGCCGTCTCCAACCGCTTCCATATGCTCCCTCTCACTAGGCTCTTCCTGGACTGCCTAAAGGTCTGGCTTTTAGAACACTACACGGAAACTCTGTTTTGAAAACTGGCGACGGATTTCCTCCAGGCGCTCTTCTCCTACGCCCAGGGTCTTTCTCACCTTCTCCCCGTCCAGCTCTACAATCATCAGGCGGTCCGGGTTAATCCGGGCTGCCGTATCCATAAGCCACTGAATAGACTGGGGGTCATCGTTGTATTTCTTCACAATGGTAATTTCAAAGAGAAATTTTCCCTGATACTGCTGTCTAAAAGAAACGAGATTTTCCACATACTCCTCCAGACAGTACCCAAAAACCGGACGCTGCAGCTTTTTAAAATCCTGGTCCCGCACTGTCTTAATCTCGGCTACTATCTCTTCGCAAAGATTTGCGATAGCCCCAAACTTTTCCCTGCCCAGAAGGTAGCCGTTGGAAAGGAGCCGCACAGGTTTTTCCTCCTGGTGGATGCAGCCGATTATATCGGTAATCTGGTTGTGAATCAGGACTTCCCCCTTGGAGTTGATAAAAACCAGATTCGGATTTTCCCGGCGGATTTGCTCCTTCAAATTCTGAAGAGCTGACGTTACCGGTTCAAATTCTACCGTATCATCCGGCTTGTGTGCCGACCTGCCAATAGGGCAGAAGACGCAGTCAAAGTTGCAGTATTTTTCCGGAAGAATATTCATGAGTATTCCGGGCGATTCTGAACCGCCATTCCGGTGACACAGTACCGCAAATCCGCCTTTGTGGATACCGCCGTT
>CALWQV010000157.1 GCA_944383785.1 uncultured Enterocloster sp.
GTCAGCGAGGATCAGGGGATGATCGATGCGGTAAGCGTGGGAGCCCTGACCATTGAGAAGCTGGAGGCCATGACCTGCGTCTGCTCTGTGGGACTGGACATGATTGCCATTCCCGGGGATACCCCTGCGGCATCCATCGCGGGCATCATCGCTGATGAGGCGGCCATCGGCATGGTGAACCAGAAGACCACGGCGGTGCGCCTGATCCCGGTGATCGGAAAGGGAGTCGGGGAGACGGCCCAGTTTGGCGGCCTTCTAGGCTACGCCCCCATTATCCCGGTGAACCGCTTCTCCTGCGAAGCCTTCGTCACCAGAGGCGGAAGAATCCCCGCGCCGATTCATAGCTTTAAAAACTAAACGAGGAAAAACCAATGGAAGAATATCAGTGGCAGCCCGTTAAAGAGGCAGTATGGTCATTTTTCAATGAGAACCTGGAGCGCATGATCCTCAGCAATCCACTCCGCCCCCAGGAGCTTTCAAAGGTAAAGATCCGTCCGGTGCTGATGAAGGAGGGCCTATGCTTTCAGGCGGAAGAGCAGAGAGGGGCGAAAGCCTTTCACCGCAATCTTTCCCAAGAAGAGGGAACCGATTATGTGCTGGGACTTTTAAAGAAAAGCTTCCGGCAGTGCGAGCTGGCCTCATCTGCCCAGACGGGCCTGATTTTGGTCAGCAAGAAAGGGAAGCCTTCGGTGAAGCTGAAAAAGCGGCAGGGCGCGGTTCCGGTGCGTATTAATCCCCACAACCGCAAGAAGCAATATCTGCTGGAGGAGGGCATTCCGGTGCCCTTTTTGGTGGATCTTGGGGTTATGACTCATGATGGCCAGGTGGTGAAGAGCCGCTATGATAAGTTCCGCCAGATTAACCGCTTCCTGGAATTTATCGCGGACGTGCTGCCGGAGCTGCCAAAGGACCGCCCGGTGCGCATCATTGACTTTGGCTGCGGGAAATCCTATCTTACCTTTGGGATTTATTATTATCTAAAGTGCCTGAAGGGCCTTGATGTGCGGATCACCGGGCTGGACTTAAAAGAGGATGTGATCCGTCATTGCGGACAGCTGGCAAAGAAATACGGCTATGAGGATCTGGAGTTCCTTCAGGGGGATATCGCCGGATACGAAGGCGGGAATCAGGTGGATCTGGTGGTGACCCTTCACGCCTGCGACCTGGCCACGGACTACGCCCTTGAAAAGGCGGTGAGCTGGGGGGCCAAGGTGATTCTCTCGGTTCCCTGCTGCCAGCACGAGCTGAACCGGCAGATGGAAAATGAACTGATGGCCCCGGTATTTGGCTACGGCCTGATCAAGGAACGGATGGCTGCCCTCTATACGGACGCGATCCGGGCCCAGGTGCTGGAGTATAAGGGGTATGGAACCCAGATTCTGGAATTTATCGATATGGAGCACACGCCGAAGAATATTTTGATCCGGGCGGTGCGGCGGTCAGGAAGGGGAGATAACGGGGAGGAGCTTCGGAGACTGATGGATTTCCTCCAGGTTCAGCCGACGGTTGTGAGGCTGCTGGCGCCGGAGCTGCTGGGAGAGTCGTAAGGTGCATTTCTTGCAAAAAATAAAAGTTTGTGCCATTGATAGCATAAAATTGATTATTTAAAAAATTTATGCTATCATAAGCATAAAAGGAGGAATGCGCCATGATCGGATCACATGAACTGAAAAAAAGAGATCAATACCTTGAAAAGCTGATTGGATTTCAGGATACGGAACCGGTAAAGGTTATCACAGGGATTCGCCGCTGCGGAAAGTCCAACCTGCTGAAGCTGATGATCCGGCATCTGAGGGAAAGCGGCATACAGCCGGGGCAAATCCTGGAGATGAACTTTGAGTCCCATGATTTTCGGCATATGACTTCGGATGAGGTATATGATTATGTGAAAGACCGCATCATTCCTGGCAAACGGATGTATCTGTTCTTTGATGAACTGCAGAGAATCAGCGCATGGGAGGATGCGGTCAACTCCTTTAGGGTGGATTTTGACTGTGATATTTACGTTACTGGGTCAAATGCCTACCTGCTGTCCTCCGAGTACTCCACTTACCTTTCGGGCCGGTATGTGGAGATCAAAATGCTGCCTCTTTCCTTTAAAGAGTTTCTTTACTTCCATGGCTTTGAAGTCCGGGAAACAAAGAGCGCTTTGGGAGGCTTTCGCAGGCAGGTTTTTGATACAAAGGGAGAACTCTATACGCTGCGGGAGGTTTTTGACGCCTATATGCGCTTTGGCGGCATGCCGGGGATTGCGGATCTAGGGCTTGATCAGGAAAAGGCATTGGCGCTTTTGGAGGGCATTTATTCTACCGTTGTGGTGCGGGATATTCTGGAACGGGAGAAGCGCCGGGGGCAGAGGCAGATTACCGACTCAGAGCTTCTGCGCAAGATCGTTCTGTTTCTGGCGGATAATATTGGAAGCAGCGTTTCCGTCTCATCCATCGGCAATACGCTGATGAACGAGGGGCTGCTGGAGGATGGAAAACGGAAAGGAACGCCCAGCGCCCATACGGTCCAGGCTTATATAGGCGCTTTGCTGGAAAGCTATTTCTTCTACGAGATCAAGCGTTTTGATATTAAGGGGAGAGAATATCTGCGCACCCTGGGCAAGTACTATATTGTGGATATAGGGCTGCGAAACTATCTTTTGGGCTTTCGAAACCGGGACAGCGGCCATGCCATTGAGAATGTGGTATATTTTGAGCTGCTGCGAAGGGGATATGATGTGGCCATTGGGAAGATCGACAACCTCGAAGTGGATTTTATCGCCACGAGGGCAGACGATAAAATCTATATCCAGGTCACAGAGTCGATGATAAGCCCAGACGTCCGAAGGAGAGAACTGGCCCCGCTTGAGAAAATCAGGGATAACTATGAGAAGATCGTGCTGTCCCTTGATACAGGGCTGGATTCCTCCTATGAGGGGATAAAGTCCTTGAATTTGATTGACTGGCTGTTGGATGGAAAAAATTAAAGAACGGAAAGTGTTGACGATATTCTGGAATTTATACCTGATAAAGAGGAGAAAGAAAATCATGATTGACACAAAGAAAGAGCAAGAGCGTGACGAGCTGCACCGTGCAATATGGGCGATTGCAGATGAGCTTCGTGGTGCCGTGGATGGTTG
>CALWQV010000158.1 GCA_944383785.1 uncultured Enterocloster sp.
AAGAATTGTCATATCTGAATTCTTACCAAAAAGGAGCCATTTTTTCCCAAAGACACAAACTATTTTACACTACCCTTCAGAACCCGATAACTCATACTACATCTCTTCTTATTATGGGCCAGCCCCACGCAGATTGTTTCGCCGGACAAGCCAATATAATATTTTTCTTTGAGAATCTGATCCAGCGCTTCAGCTTTCAACTGATCCAGCTGCTCCCCTTGTTTAAATTCTACGATAATATTAGGGAGTCCCTGCTTTTGGCATCCATACCTCGCCGTTCGGAATTTTAACAATCGCGGTCGATGGGCCCAGCCGTTTTGTAAGCGTCAGGTATCCTGCATTAACCAGAAGTCCCCACAGGCTGTAGTCATTGCTCCGCTCTGCGTAAGAAGTATCTAAGGTCAGCCAAACCTCCGCTTCCCCGCCGGAAGCGAGCTGATCAAAAGTATCCCAGAAGCTGCGGCCTGCATTTTTAAGGGCCGCTTTGACTAAAAAATTAGCGGATGTATTTAACCAGTAATTATCTAAAAAATGGCTCTTAGCATAATTCAAAATGGACCATGGATTATAAAGGGAAATTCCGCCGATCCGGTAACCGTCGTACTGCTTCCGGACTTCTTCATTGAGGGTCAAGCCATACTCTTTTAACAGCGCCTCCGTCTCTTCGCAGGTTAAGCCGAAATATTCCGCATACTGCCCGCTGGCCACTGTATATACCTGCGGATTATTAAATTGGGAGAAAATACTTTCTTTGGCAACTCGCTGCACACCGGTTAAAAGGGCTTGTTCCAGCGCGTCATTGCCCTTCATGGCGCTTCCATAAAAGTTTGAGAAAAATGTGCCTAACTCGTTGTGATAGCCATATTCATAGCTGCTCATGATGGGCTGATCGTATTCGTCGATTAAAAGTATGGGCTTTTTCTTGTAGTAGTCCAGGAGAACCGCGCATAAATCTTGGAGGGCAGTAGCGATATAGGGGTAGGAGGAACTGCGGTCCGCCAGAGTTTCAGTCATATTAAAAAAACGCTTTGCGCTGAAAGTATCGGAAGGAAGATGAGCGGATAGAATGCCGGCGTAGCGCGCAAATTCCCTGCCAAGTTCTCGTTTGAGCATTACCAGAAGCTCTTCCGGCGTCTGACCTTTGCAGTCTTTGAAAGTAACATAAATGACCGGTAACGAGTTGATGCGGTCCGCATATTCGGTATCCATTATGGCAAGTCCTTTAAACAGCGGGCGGCTATCTTTTGTGATGTCAAAAAAATCCCGCAGCATCGTCATATTTAAAGTTTTCCCAAACCGCCTGGGCCGGGCGATCAGGGCCGCCTCGTCCCGCGTTTCCAAAAACTCTCGGATCATCAAGGTTTTATCCACATAATAATAGTTTCCTTCGCGGATTTTTTCAAAACTATCCATACCGATGGGAAGATACTGTTTCACTTCTTGCGCCTCTCTTTCCAGTGTGCTGCTGGTGTGATGATCCTATTTAAATTGTAACCGCCCTGAACTGATACTTTGAATTATATTATAAACCGAAATAAGAAGCAATATGAAACGCCGCAGATTATATCCCAAGTTCCCCATTGATTTTTAAAGCGGCCTCATGCATAATAGGGATGTTAGAGAGATTGACTTTTTACGATAGAAAGAAGCGTGCAGTTTTATGGAAACCAAGTTGATTCAGATAAAATATCCCAAGACGCCCTGCGACGAGGAACTGATGGAAGGCGCTAAGATCCTGCGGGAAGGGGGGCTGGTGGCCTTCCCCACAGAGACGGTTTACGGCCTGGGGGCTAATGCCCTGGACGAGGAGGCGGCAAAGAAGATCTACGCAGCAAAGGGACGGCCCTCGGATAACCCCCTGATCGCCCATGTCTCCTGTATGGAGGAGGTATATCCACTGGTATCCTGGGTGCCGGAGGCGGCGAAGAAGCTGGCCCAGGCTTTCTGGCCAGGCCCCTTGACCATGATTTTCCCCAAAAGCGGGATCGTGCCTTACGGCACTACGGGAGGACTGGATACGGTAGCGGTGCGAATGCCCAGTGATCCGGTGGCAAACCGGCTGATCGCTTTGGCGAGAGTGCCGGTGGCGGCTCCCAGCGCCAACACCTCCGGCCGCCCCAGCCCCACCACGGCCCAGCATGTGCTTCAGGACATGGCCGGGCGCATCGAAATGATTATTGACGGCGGGCCTGTGGGCATCGGCGTGGAGTCCACCATCGTGGATGTCTCCGTGGACGTTCCGACGGTGCTGCGCCCCGGAGCCATTACCATGGAGATGCTAGAGGAAGTTTTGGGTGAGATTGCCATCGACCCGGCGATTTTAGGCCCTATGGCGGAGGGTATAAGGCCCAAGGCTCCGGGCATGAAGTACAAGCACTACGCGCCTAAGGCAGATCTGACGTTAGTAGAGCCACAGGACGGGGATTTAGAAAATCCGGAGGGGATTAAGCGGATGATTGCTAAGGTGCAGGAGTTGGCGGAGGAAAAAATCGCCGCCGGATACCAGGTAGGCGTGATCTGCACCGATGAATCCAGGGAGCTTTACAAAAACGGAATGGTGCAAAGCATTGGCTCCAGAGCCAGGCGGGAGACTGTTGCCCATAACCTCTATGCGGTTTTAAGAGAATTTGACGACCGAAAGACGGATTATATTTTTTCTGAGAGCTTTTCGGAAGATCACCTGGGGCAGGCGATTATGAACCGGCTCTCCAAGGCGGCGGGTTACCATATCATAAAGGCGTAATGAGGAGGCTCCAATGGAAAAGCAGACACTAGGCGAGAAAACGGCGGAAAAGCTGCTGCAGATGATCCGCGAACACGGCTACACGGCGGGAGACAAGCTTCCCACTGAGATGGAGCTGTGCGAGCTTTTGGGCGCCGGGCGCAATACGGTGCGGGAGGCGCTGCGGATCCTGGTATCCCGCAACATTGTCACCATCC
>CALWQV010000159.1 GCA_944383785.1 uncultured Enterocloster sp.
CTGGAAGTTGGAATCCATGGAATTCATCCGGAACTGATTAAGTTACTTGGTAAGATGAAGTTCAGAACGAGCTACGGGCAGAATGCTTTGAAGCATTCCATCGAGGTTGCCCAGCTGTCGGGCCTTCTGGCCTCGGAACTGGGGCTTGATGTGCGTCTGGCAAAGCGGGCCGGTCTGCTTCATGACATTGGCAAATCCGTTGACCATGATATGGAAGGAACTCATGTGCAGCTGGGCGCGGAGCTCTGTAAGAAATACAGGGAGTCCGCGGCGGTGATCAACGCGGTGGAGTCCCATCATGGCGATGTTGAACCAAATAGTTTGATTTCCTGCATCGTTCAGGCCGCAGACGCGATTTCTGCCGCCAGACCCGGTGCAAGACGTGAGACGTTGGAGACATATACAAACAGATTGAAACAGCTGGAGGACATTACAAACTCCTTCAAGGGAGTGGATAAGTCCTTTGCCGTTCAGGCGGGACGGGAAGTCCGGATCATGGTGATTCCGGAGCAGATCAGCGACGACGATATGGTGCTGTTAGCTCGGGATATTTCAAAGAAGATCGAGGACAGCCTGGATTATCCGGGACAGATCAAGGTCAATGTGATCCGCGAGTCGCGGGTTACGGATTACGCGAAGTAGAACCTGTATTTTCATTGGGATGAATGAAAAGGGCCGCCGGCCGTGGATTGAGAAAAGATCCGCAGCCGGCGGCTTTTGTTATGAGCACTTAGCGCCTGTCTTTTAGGCGCTTACGTGCGAAACATGCAGAGCACTTGGCGAGGTCTTATCGAGCCTAGTGCGGAGCATTGTTACGAGCACTTAGCGCTTGTCCTCTAAGTCTCTCTGGGGAGGTCCACCAGGGTGTAGGGGTGATGGATGGCAGGCAGGATCACGTCCAGCAGATCCTGGGTGCGGATTTTTAAGCTGGAGGTGTTGATGCAGGGGTGGCAGCCCAGGTACTGGTGATTTTCCAGAACGTCCCGGTCGATCAGCAGCCTGACCCGGTTCTCGTGATCGTTCATCAGACCCAGGACGCTGACGGAGCCGGGGGTAATGTCCAGGAGCTGCTCCATGTATTCGGCCCCGGCAAAGGACAGGCGGGAGCTGCCAATCTGCTTGGAGAGGGCGGCGGTTTTGAATTTCTTGGTTCCAGGCATCATCAACAGGTAAAAGGCGGTTTTCTGGGCATTGCAGAGAAACAAGTTCTTGCAGATGTCGATTTCCAGAAGGCGGTTTACCTCGTGGCAGGCTTCGATGGTGGGCAGGGCGTCATGGTCCGCCCGTTTATAGGGGACATGGAGGGAATCAAGAAGATCGTAAACCCGGATCTCCTTTGGCAGCCGCCCGGAAACGTCCTGGGGACGGCCTTCGTAGACGGTGGGGTCAATGTAGTAAAGGGGTGTATCTGGCATGGCGGTGGGCCTCCTTGAATCGAAATGATTGTTACACATTATAGCGAATTTATGGTAGAATGTCGATAGATTTATGCTTAAAACAGGAGAGATTACTTATGAGAGAAATTCAGAATAAAGGGGATCAGAATAAGGGGACGAAGGGTATGGCCCCGGCGCTGCGAAGCCAGGGGCAGAAGCTCTGCCCGGTATTTGGAGTCTGCGGAGGCTGCCAGCTTTTGGGTATGAGCTATGAGGAGCAGCTGGCGCGAAAGAAGGAGCAGCTGAAAAAATTGCTAAAGGGGATTTGCCCAATAGAGGGGATGCTGGGAATGAAGGACCCCTTTCACTATCGGAATAAGGTGCATGCGGTATTTGACCGGGATCGCAGGGGGAATATTATTTCTGGCATTTATCAGGAGAGCAGCCACAGGGTGGTCCATGTGGAGCGCTGCTTGATTGAGGATGAAAAGTCGGATGAAATCATCGGGACCATAAGGGGAATGTTAAAGTCCTTTAAAATTCGGACCTACGATGAGGATACGGGCTTTGGGCTGCTGCGCCATGTGCTGGTGCGGCGGGCATTTGCCACAGGGGAGATCATGGTGGTGCTTGTGACAGCTTCGCCGGTATTCCCCTCCAAGAATCATTTTATAAAGGCACTGCGGGAATACCACCCGGAGATTACAACGGTGGTTCAGAATATTAACGGCAGGGGAACCAGCATGGTGCTGGGGGATAAGGAGCATGTTCTATTCGGAAAGGGATACATTGAGGATGTGCTCTGCGGCTGCCGGTTCCGGATTTCTTCCAGGTCGTTTTATCAGGTAAATCCGACTCAGACGGAGGTTCTGTACAAAAAGGCCATGGAGTACGCGGGACTCACCGGAAAGGAGACTGTGGTGGACGCCTACTGCGGCATCGGGACCATCGGGCTGGTCGCGGCAGGGAATGCCGGACGGGTAATCGGGGTGGAGCTGAATCCGGACGCGGTGCGGGACGCTGTCCATAACGCGAAGCTGAACCAGATCAAAAACGCGCGGTTTTACTGCAATGACGCCGGCCGCTTCCTGACACAGATGGCAGCCCAGGGGGAGAAAGTGGACGTGGTGATGATGGACCCGCCTAGAAGCGGAAGCACGGAGGAATTTATGCGAGCCGCGGCGAAAACCGGCGCGGAAAAAATCGTGTATATTTCCTGCAACCCGGAGACATTGGCCAGGGATCTGCGGTTTATGAAGAAACTGGGGTATAAGGCTGTGAAAGGGGTAGGGGTGGATATGTTTTGTGAGACGGAGCATGTGGAGTGCGTAGTATTGATGTCAAAAGTTAAAGAATAGGATAGCGAGAAAGTGTAGAAAACAAGGGGTTTCC
>CALWQV010000160.1 GCA_944383785.1 uncultured Enterocloster sp.
GCCTCCTTATGATAATAGATTTTACCATAGAAGACCTAATTCTTAATAGCTATTTACAGAAAAACTTTCACACACTCAGCATGGACTTCCAAAGACACAAGATTTCTGACACTCTCTTCTGAAGTTATAAAAATAAACCATTGGCTTCTGGTATTGTCCTAAAACCAATGGTTTGGATGAAATTTAACTCCTAAAACCAATGGTTTATTTTTTCCCCGAGCCGCCATTCTCCTTAATCAAAGAATCAATATCATCTATTATATAATTTTCCCCTGTTGTATGGAGCGCCTCAAAGCAGGAATAAATATAGTCCCAAATGCCATAACAGCTGAAAAGCTCTGCCACTTGTCTGCCCGTCAGCTTCTTTGCTGTTTTATACTTTTCAACGCAATAAATTAAAAAATCCCCCTGTCTGCTCATAGTTCATGTCTCCTCTGGAAATTCGAAACTACCCGTTGTTTTTTCTTCTTTATATAAATTATATAAGGTTAAAGGGCTTAAATGCCACATTTTTGTATCTTCCTGCTCCAACAGTTCATATACCTTAGATTTGTAAAATTCGCAGGAAGCTTGCATTTCATTTAAAGACTCATTTTTTATAATAAGCTGAATCACCTGCGGAACAAGAAAAATCAGGAGCGCCTCAAATTTTTTCTCATCCATTAGTATTCCTCCTCCGGAACTATACCCACATACCTCAAATAAGATAATGCTTTTTCAGATGCTAAGACCAACTGATTATATAGTTTCTTAATTTTAAGCTGCTCTAATGTCTGTTCCTTTGTAAAAATACCTGCTGTATAAAGAGTAAATGTCTGATACACATCATCGTTTGCCACCGGTCCATAGATGAAATCGTAGATCTCTCCCATATAACGGCCTAATCGATTATCCGATACAAAATCCAGCCACTTTTCATCTGGTTTCTCAAACCACAATAGTGAACAGCTTTCAAATGCCTTATTTTCAGCTATTTCGTAAATACTAACCGTCCTTTTTCCTTCCTTTTGACGTTTCACAACTTTATTGGCAAAACTCATCGCCTGCCCTTTATTTGTAGTTGTATAAAATCCGAAACCAAAATCAAGAAATCTGTTCTGCTGAATCAGCTTTGGCTCTGAAACAGGCATATTACTCCCATGGTATAAAATCATATCGCTTCTCCCCTGCCTTCCTACCTCCTATTATGCACGACTCTTCCAAGAAAATCAACCGTTACTACTCTCCGCCGAAACAGAAACTGCCGGACGACAGCTTTTCTTCACCCTCGTCCGGCAGACCAATTTTCCCAATTTAATTCACAACATTTCTCGGCTCGTTCTTCAGATACGCCTTTACATTTTCCACCGCGATTCCCATGAGCCGCTCCCTGGATTCCTTAGGAGCCCAGGAAATATGAGGCGTAATCATGCAGTTATCCAGCCCCAGAAGGGGATTATCTTCCCGAATAGGCTCCGTGGAAACCACATCCAATCCTGCGGCGGCAACCTTTCCGCTTAAAAGCGCCTCCCGCAGATCCTCTTCCACGATCAGAGGCCCCCTGGAATTGTTCAGGATAATAACCCCGTCCTTCATTTTACGGATGCTCTCCCGGTTGATGATCCCTTTGGTGTCCTCGAACAGAGGACAATGCAGGGCGATTACATCGGAAATTTGAAGCAGCTGGTCAAGATCCGCATAAGAGAAGGTTTCCGTCTCCTGAACCCCGTGGTATTTATCATAGGCTACCACCTTCATTCCCAAGGCCTGGGCAATTCTCCCCGTGGCCTGGCCGATCCGGCCATAACCAATGATTCCCATGGTTTTGCCCGCCAGCTCGATCAAAGGGTAATCCCAGAAACACCAGTCCGCGTTTTTCGCCCATCTGCCTTCCTGCACTGCCTGATTATGATGCCCGATGTGATGGCAGATTTCCAGCAGCAGTCCGATGGCAAACTGAGCCACCGCATCTGTACCATAAGTAGGGATATTGGTTACTACAATCCCCCTCTCCTTGGCCGCCTGCACGTCCACCACATTGTAGCCGGTAGCCAGGACGCCGATATATCGGACTTCCTTGCATGCATTTAATGTCTCCCTGGAAATAGGCGTTTTATTGGTCAATACAATCCGGGCATCCCCGATTCGCCTTTGGATCTCTTCTTCATCTGTCAGAGGCGTCCTGTCATATACGGTACACTCCCCCAGCGTCTCTAAGCCTTCCCAGCTTAAATCCCCCGGATTTAAGGTATATCCGTCAAGTACTGCGATTTTCATTCTGTCACCTGCTCTTCTCTGGCATCTTTCAAAATCTTTCCATCCTTAATCGTCATCACAACCGCCTTGGTAGCCTCCAGATCATCAAGCGGGTTCCCATTCAGAACTGTCAGGTTCGCCCTATATCCCTTTTTGATGAAGCCAATCTTATCATCCTGTCCGATCGCCGCTGCCGCCACGGAAGTAGCCGCTCTCAGCGCTTCTGCGTTACTCATGCCGATTTTCTTCAGGTTCATAAATTCAAGGGCATTGGTTCCCACCTTGATGCCAAGAGTACCCGCGTCTGTTGAAAAGGCGATTTTAACCCCCGCCTCATAAGCCTTCTTCACGCTTGCCCAGTGGCGCTCAGCTGTAGTAGCAAGCAGATCCAGCACGCTCTTGCTCTTGGCCGCAACTAGCTCCTTAGAAGGAGTCGGAGTAGGAGACAGAAGCGTAGCCAGCATATAGCGGTCTTTCTTCAGCATCAGCTCGATGCCTTCCTCATC
>CALWQV010000161.1 GCA_944383785.1 uncultured Enterocloster sp.
AGAAGGGCATCTTAATCTCCTCGGCATAGGTATTGCTGACCGTGGTAATGGCGTCGGCATAAACAATGCCGCCCTTTAACAGATTTCCGTCCTTATACGCCTCCAGCTTGTCCGGCGTAAAATAGTAATCGGACAAGCCGGTAAAGCGCTGGATGGTCTTCACATCCCATACACCCTGGAACTTCAAGTTGTGGATGGTGATAACCGACTTTATATTGCAGAAAAATTCGCCGCCCCGGAAGCGGTCCTTTAACAGCACCGGCACAAGCCCTGTCTGCCAGTCGTGGCAGTGGATCACATCCGGCTGAAAACCGATCACCGGAAGGGCGGAAAGGCCGGCCCAACAGAAGAAGCAGAACTTCTCCAGATCCCAGTACCAGTCGCCATAAGGCTTGGCTCCATGGAAATAGCTCTCATTATCAATAAAATAATAGGTAACGCCCTGATACTCATACTGGAGGATTCCCACATAGCGGCTCTGGCCCAGATAATCCATGTAAAAATGGTTCACATACTGCATCTGGCTGCGCCACTCTTCCTTAATACAGAGATACTTGGGAATCATCACCCGGACGTCAAAATACTCCCGGTCAAAATACTTGGGCAGGGAACCTACAACGTCCGCCAGTCCTCCTGTCTTAATAAAAGGCACCGCCTCCGAAGCCATGAATAGTATTTTCTTCATTACGAACCTCCCTCTCCTGTTTTGCAGGCAGTAAATGCTCATCACTGTATAGTATACATTATTTTGGAGAAATTAGGAAGTTCTTTTTTGTTTTTTATCCTCTTACAACTGCATTTTCTTGTATTCCAGAAGAATCTGATCCGCGATCAGGGCAATAAACTCGGAATTTGTCGGCTTTCCCTTTCCTGTGCTGACCGTATATCCGAACACCTGATCGATGGTTTCCATCTTGCCTCTGCCCCAGGCCACTTCGATGGCGTGGCGGATGGCCCGCTCCACCCGGCTGGATGTGGTGCGATGACGCTTGGCAATGGTGGGATAAAGGATTTTTGTAACGGAATTCATCATTTCCTGATCCTTTACGGTCATGGTAATGGCGTCCCGCAGATATTGGTAACCTTTTATGTGGGCGGGAATCCCCAGCTCATGGAGCATCCGCGTAATATCCGTCTCCAGATGCTCTTCCATATAAGCTTCCCGGTCCGCCCTGGTCTTCTTGCTGTCCGCAGGCGGAGCGAAGGTCTTCCCCGGCGCTTTCGCGCCCTCCGCTTTTGCCAGAGCCCGGATCCTGCCGATCAGCGTACTGCTGTCAAAGGGCTTCATCAGATAGTAATTCGCGCCTGCGCGGAAGGCTTCGTCCGCCATCTGCTCTCCTCCTACGGCGCTCAAAATAATAAAATACGGTTTCTTTTCCCCCGCCTTCTTTTGATTCATGCGCTCCACAATGGAAATTCCGTCAATTTTTGGCATAATCAAATCCAGCAGCACTACATCCGGGCGTTTCTGAGCGATCAGATGAATCGCTTCCTCTCCATCCTCAGCTCTCCCCACAACATTCAGACCCTCTTCCTGACCCAGAATTTCATCCAGCTTGTCCAATACCATGGGATTATCATCCACAATTGCAACGCTCAATTCTTTCATAATCATGTTCCTCCCTGAATTTGTGGAGGCAGCCCCTGCCTCCCCTGTAGTCGTGAACATTATAAACATCCCCTCCCCATGTTGCAACCGCATGTGATCGCAGGATTTGACAGGAGCCTTGGAAAAACCGCAGAAACAAATGAAAAATTCACTTGTAAAATGCCGATTTTTGTGCGAGAATATAGACAAGTATGGTGTGATAAATTTAACAATCCATACCGCCACATACAATCCAATTTTGAAAGGAGTTTTAACACATGATTTATTCACAGGAAGTAGAAGAAATGTGCAAAGTTGCACAGGGCGTTCATCATGGCGCGGCTCCAATCCCCGAGGAAGCAAAATGGGTAAAATCCAAAGAGGTTAAGGACATCTCCGGCCTGACCCACGGCGTAGGCTGGTGCGCTCCCCAGCAGGGTGCCTGCAAGCTGACCTTAAACGTAAAGGAAGGCGTGATTCAGGAGGCTCTGGTTGAGACTCTCGGATGTTCCGGCATGACCCACTCCGCCGCTATGGCAGCTGAGATTCTGCCCGGCCTGACAGTTTTAGAGGCTCTGAACACCGACTTAGTCTGCGATGCCATCAATACTGCCATGAGAGAGCTGTTCTTACAGATCGCCTACGGCAGAACCCAGAGCGCATTTTCCGAGAACGGGCTTCCTGTTGGAGCCGGTCTGGAGGATCTGGGCAAGGGGCTTCGTTCCCAGGTTGGCACCATGTACGGAACCTTAAAGAAGGGACCCCGCTATTTGGAGATGGCCGAGGGCTACGTAACCGGCATTGCGCTGGATGCGGAGGATCAGATCATTGGTTACAAGTACGTAAACCTTGGCAAGATGACCGATTTCATCAAGAAGGGCGACGATCCGAACACTGCCTGGGAGAAGGCTCAGGGCCAGTACGGCCGCGTTGACGACGCCGTTAAGATCATTGACCCGCGCAAAGAGTGATGAAGACCAAATAGGAGGATAAAAGAGATGGCATTATTTGAATCATATGAGAGAAGAATTGACAAGATCAATTCCGTGCTGAACAGCTATGGAATTGCTTCACTCGAGGAAGCTGAGAAGATTACAAAGGATGCGGGACTGG
>CALWQV010000162.1 GCA_944383785.1 uncultured Enterocloster sp.
GACTTTATCCTTGCGGACGGGGACACTGTCTCCATCATCGCCTCGCCCCAGAACGCCGCCAGCTTTTTCTCCACCATCGGCCTTAAAACCAACCAGGTGAAAAACTGCATGATCGTTGGCGGCAGCACCATCGCCTACTACCTGGCCAAGCAGCTTCTGGCCATGAAGATCCCGGTGCGCATCGTGGAAAAGGATCCGGACCGATGCCAGTTCTTAAGCGAAAGCCTGCCAGAAGCCGTTATCATAAACGGCGACGGAACGGACAAGAAGCTTCTCCTGGAGGAAGGCCTTACTAGGGCGGAAGGCTTCGTCTCCCTGACCAACATGGACGAGGAAAACCTGGTGCTGGCCCTTTACGCCAAGGATCAGTCCTCAGCCAAGCTGGTAACCAAGGTAAACCGGATTTCCTTTGACGAGATTATCGAGCGTCTTGATATCGGGAGCGTGATCCATCCCAAGTACATAACCGCCGACTACATTCTTCAGTATGTCCGGGCCATGCAGAATTCCATCGGAAGCAACGTGGAAACCCTCTACCAGATTCTGGACAACCGGGCCGAGGCCCTGGAATTCGCCATCCACGAGGATTCCCCCGTAACAGATGTGCCTCTGATGGATTTGAATTTAAAGGACAATCTGCTGATCGGCTGCATCCACCGCAGAGACCGGGTTTTTATTCCCAGAGGCCACGACTCCATCCAGGTAGGGGATACGGTCATCATCGTAACAACTCAGGTAGGACTTCAGGATATCCGGGATATTCTGAAATGACAGGAGATTGAATTATGAATTACAGAATGATTTCCTATATCATCGGCTGGGTGCTGAATACGGAGGCGGTTCTGATGGTTCCCGCCTGCATCACAGCTTTGATTTACGGCGAGCGGGAGATCCTCTCCCTGCTCTGCTCCATGGGTGTCTGCCTGGTTTTTGGCATCCCCCTGGTTTTCCGCCGTCCGGCCAACCGCGCCTACTATACGAAGGAAGGCTGCGTTACCGCCGCTTTAAGCTGGATCATCATGAGCCTGATGGGATCCCTGCCCTTCATTTTCAGCGGCGTCCTTCCCAATCCGGTGGACGCCATGTTCGAAACTGTGTCCGGATTTACCACCACTGGCTCCAGCGTCATCACCGACGTGGAGATCGTGCCTCGGTGCATCATTTTCTGGCGCAGCTTTACCCACTGGATCGGCGGCATGGGCGTTCTGGTCTTTTTGATCGCCCTCTTTCCCTCCGCCGGAAACATCCAGATGAATCTGATGCGGGCGGAAAGTCCCGGTCCCTCGGTCAGCCGCCTGGTGCCCAAGGTTCAGTCCACCTCCAAGATCCTCTACAAGCTCTACCTGGCCATGACCCTGCTGCAGATTGTGCTGCTCCTTCTGGGCCATATGCCCCTTTTTGACGCCTTAACCATCACCTTCGGCTCTGCCGGAACCGGCGGCTTTGGCATCAAAAACGACAGTATGGCCAGCTACTCCGTCTATTGCCAGGTTGTGGTAACGGTATTCATGATCCTCTTCGGCGTTAACTTCAGCTTTTACTTTCTACTGCTGGTCCGCCGCTCCCTTCAGTGCTTTAAGATGGAGGAGGTTCGCTGGTACTTTGGCATCATCACCGCCGCCATCCTTTTGATCGCCTGGGATCTGCGGGATATTTACAGCAACGTATTCACCGCCATTCAGCAGGCTGCTTTCCAGGTAGGCTCCATCATCACCACCACCGGCTACGCCACCACGGATTTTAATGTGTGGCCCGCTTTTTCCAAAACCATCCTGGTGATGCTGATGTTCGCCGGCTCCTGCGCCGGCAGTACCGGAGGCGGCATGAAGGTGTCGCGTCTGGTCATCCTGTTAAAAACCATCCGGCGGGAGCTGCATCTGTATCTCCATCCTCAGGGCGTCCGCGCCATCAAGATGGACGGAAAGCCGGTGGAGCAGGAGGTCCTTCGCTCCACCAATGTGTTTGTGATTACCTATATCATCCTCTTCGCCTTTTCCGTACTGCTTTTATCCTTTGACGAGTATGATTTGGTGACCAATTTTACCGCTGTGGCGGCCACCTTCAACAACATCGGTCCCGGACTGGAGCTGGTAGGCCCCGCCGCCAACTTTGCCTTTCTCTCCAACCCTTCCAAGCTGGTGCTGATCTTCGACATGCTGGCGGGACGGCTGGAGCTCTTCCCTCTGCTTCTGCTCTTTGTGCCGGAAACCTGGAGGAAGTTTTAACCCTTTGCAAGAACCTTTCGGCCCTGCCGGAAGGCCGCAGGATCGAAAAAATCCCCTGCAGATTCTTCTGCAGGGGATTTTTGTAATCCTGTCGTTATTCTCCCTTGGGGCCTGCCTCGGCGATATTCTTGGGCATGTTGGGATACTTCTTGGCGAAGTTGTCCGCAAACATCTTAGCCAGCTTCTTAGCCTGAACATCGTAAGCATCTTTGTCCTCCCAGGTATCTCTGGGATTCATGATCTCATCGGGAACATCGGGGCAGCTCTGAGGCACATCCAGGTTAAATACCTCGTCGTGCTTATACTCCACTTTCTCCAGCTCGCCGTTTAAAGCAGCCGTTACCATAGCGCGGGTATATTTTAACTTCATACGGCTTCCCAGCTTCCCTTCTCCGGATGCGGGGCCGCCGGTCCATCCGGTGTTCACCAGATAAACCTTGGTGTTGTACTTCTCAATCT
>CALWQV010000163.1 GCA_944383785.1 uncultured Enterocloster sp.
CATCGCCGTTCCCACCACAGCCGGAACCGCCGCTGAGGTTACCATTAACTACGTGATTACCGACGTGGAGAAGAAGCGCAAATTCGTCTGCGTGGACACCCACGATATCCCGGTCGTGGCTGTGATCGACCCGGATATGATGTCCTCCATGCCCAAGGGCCTGACCGCCTCCACCGGAATGGACGCCTTAACCCACGCGATCGAGGGCTACATCACCAAGGGAGCATGGGAGATGACCGACATGTTCCATCTGAAAGCCATTGAGATCATTTCCAAGTCCTTGAGAGGGGCCTGCGAGAATACCAAGGAAGGCCGGGAGGGCATGGCCTTAGGCCAGTATGTTGCCGGAATGGGATTCTCCAACGTAGGCCTGGGAATCGTTCACTCCATGGCTCACGCACTGGGCGCTGTTTATGACACTCCCCACGGCGTTGCCAACGCCATTCTGCTTCCTACGGTTATGGAGTACAACGCTCCCTGCACCGGGGAAAAGTACCGTGACATTGCCAGGGCCATGGGAGTAGAGGGCACTGAGAATATGACCCAGGAAGAGTACCGCAAGGCGGCCGTGGATGCGGTGAAGAAGCTTTCCGCTGATGTGGGAATCCCTGCGGACTTAAAGGCCATCGCGAAGAAAGAGGATGTGGATTTCCTGGCTCAGTCCGCCATGGACGACGCCTGCCGTCCCGGCAATCCCAAGGATCCCACCTTTGAGGATATCAAGAATTTGTACCTGTCTCTGATGTAAAAAGCAATGGAGCCGGGCAGATCGGAAAATGGTCTGCCCGGCTCGTTTTTCTCACCTTTTTTCAAATAATCCCATCAGCCGCTCCTTCATCTTTTCCCGGCGGCGATTTGTCTCTTCCACATCCCGGGAGAAAATGCCGTCCAGCTCCTGAAGCACATCCCCCTCTTTTAAAGATTCCGGAAGATCCTTTAAGGGAAATACCGCCTGCTTTTTGTCTTCAGTCTCGCAGACAGCCAGCCCGTCTTCCAGGCGGTCTACAATATAGCGTATCATATGGATTCTCCTTCCCGTTTATGGTTTGCACTGGCCGCAGGGCGAATAGCCATCATCCATCAGGGCTTCCCGGCTGCCGGTGTATTCCCGCCGGTTTTCCGCCTGCATCTGGGAGACAGAAGAGCAGTCGGGGCGGTGGAATTTTTTTGTGTTCGTATTTAAAATATAAGTTTCCTCCCGGGCGGCCGGGCTTTCCTCGGCAGAAGGGGACAGGAATCCGCCCTCGGCCTTATACCAGGAAATTTCCTCGCCGTCGCTTGCCGCGATCAGGGTTCCCTCAAGGTCCGTGCGCAGCACGCCGATTCCACGACCCTTAAGCTTCTCTAAGGTTTCCTTATGAGGATGTCCATAGGAATTATCCTTTCCGCACTGGATTACCACCCAGGAAGGGGCGACCTGGTCTAAAAATAAGTCGCTAGTGGAGGTGCTGCTGCCATGATGGCCCGCCTTCAGCACATCGGCCCCCAGGGGCAGGCCGTTTGCGCAGATATCCGCCTCCGCCTGGGCTTCGGCGTCGCCGCAGAGGACAAAGTGGTTGTCCCCGTACTCCACCCGGATTCCGATGGACCAGTTATTCAGATCATCTCCGTAATCCTTGTTGGGGGCCAGAATGGTAAAGGAGGCTTCCCCCAATTCCCACACATCCCCCACCTGAGGCAGCGTCAGGCTCAGATCTTTCACTTCGATGGCGTCCAGCACTTCTTCAAAGGTAGCGGTGGTATGTTCAATGGGCGGGAGGAATACGCGATCCACTTCAAAGGACTGGATGACGTCGTCCAGCCCGCCGATATGGTCGGAATGGGGGTGAGTGCCGATCACATAGTCCAGCTGGTCAATGCCCTGGGATTTCAGATAAGAAACCACCACGTCCCCCTGATCGTTTTCACCGGCGTCTACCAGCATGCTATGGTCCTTCTGGCGGATCAGGATGCTGTCCCCCTGGCCCACGTCGATGAAATGGACCTGGAGCCCATTCTGGGGAAGCTCACCGGAGGAAAGAGGGCCGGGAGAGCCTTCGCCGGAAGAAGAATTTCCGAAAGAAGAATCCCCACCAGAAGGCCCGGTCAGCGCCCCGGAACCGGAAGCGCCATAGCAGCCTGCCAGGCAGAGGCTAAAGGCCAGGACCGCCGCAAAAACATAAAAAGCCCGCAAAAAATTCAGTCGTTTCATCGGTCGTCTCATAAAGTCAGTCCCTTTCTGTCACAGATGGAAAATCCGGTAAGCCTGGGGCTCCGTCCGCTTTTTCAGCCAGACGAGACACCAGGCGGCCCCTCCCAGCCCCAGAAGCGCCAAAAGGATCTGAAAGGGCAGGGAGCTTAAGAAAAAGAGATCCTGGGGCAGGGCGGAGAGAAGCACCGATGCCAGGTTGGCGGCGATGTGCAGCAGCAGGGAGGCGTACAGCCCATGAATTTTTTCATAGAGCCAGGCGCACAGAAAGCCGATGCACAGGGCATAAATCCCTTGTGGAACATTTCCGTGAAAAATCGCGAAAAGGAGGGATGACACAAGGGCCGCCGCTGTCCATGAAAAGCGTTCGCGGATCAGGGCAAAGACGGTGCCGCGAAATACCAGCTCCTCCACAGTGGGAATAATGAGCACCAGGAACAAAAGCTGCTGGTACAGAGGCGGTGCATAAAG
>CALWQV010000164.1 GCA_944383785.1 uncultured Enterocloster sp.
AGGAAACGGTTATGACAAATGTTCTTCTGGGTCGCACCGGGATCCGGGTTCAAAAGCAGAGCTTTGGCTGTCTTCCCATCCAGCGGATTCCCAAGGCGGACGCCGTATCCCTGCTGCGGCAGGCTGCCGCCGGGGGGATGAATTTCTTTGACACGGCCAGGGCCTATACGGACAGCGAGGAAAAGGTTGGCGAGGCCTTTAAGGAAATCCGTCATCAGCTGATCATCGCCACAAAAACCCAGGCACAAAATGCGGAAGAGATGTGGAAGGATCTGGAAACCAGCCTTAAAACCCTTCAGACGGATTATATCGATATCTATCAGTTCCACAATCCGTCCTTCTGCCCTAAGCCCGGCGGCGCGGACGGCCTTTACGACGCGGCCTTAAAGGCAAAGGAGCAGGGAAAGATCCGCCATATTTCCATTACGAACCACCGTCTGGCAGTAGCCCACGAGGCCATTGATTCAGGGCTTTACGACACCCTGCAGTTCCCATTCAGCTACCTTTCCGGCCCCAAGGAGATGGAGCTGGTGGAAAAATGTCAAAAGGCCAACATGGGCTTTATCGCTATGAAGGCTATGGCCGGAGGACTGATCCGGGACGGCTATACTGCCGCCGCCTTTATGGAGCAGCAGCCCTGGGTTGTTCCCATCTGGGGCGTTCAGCACAAATGGGAGCTGGAGCAGTTTTTAGACTGCTTAAAAGAGCCTCCTGCTATGACCGATGAGCGGAAAGCAGCCATTGAAAAGGACCGCAAAGAGCTGGCCGGCGATTTCTGCCGGGGCTGCGGCTACTGTATGCCCTGTCCAGTGGGAATCGAGATCAACAGCTGCGCGCGGATGACTCTGATGCTGCGCCGTGCTCCCTCTGCCGGATGGCTGAGCGAGAAGTGGCAGGATGAGATGCACAAGATCGAGAACTGCCTCCACTGCAATCAGTGCAGCGCCAAATGTCCCTACGGCCTGGATACCCCTAAGCTGCTGGCTGAAAATTACGAGGAATATTGGAAAATATTAGAAGAAAGCAGATCGTAGCATGAGAATGGAAAAACCTCAGCGGCCCAAATCTACTGGGCTCTGAGGTTTTTTCGCAAGCAAAAGATGAAGCGGATACTTCCCGCTCCCTCCACGTTCATGCCGCCTACCTTCACTCCGTTGATATAAGTTCCCTGCACAAAACGGCTGTTATCATCGGCAAAGGCGTAAAAAGAAAGGGGGTATCCCAATGGCCCCGGCTCCCATCAAGAGAGCCGCCCTTTTGATCAAATTCATATTGTCTGCACTTCCCACCTATTGATAGCACGGCGGTCTGGAAAGCTCAATTAATTTTCTCGACATTTTTCTTACATTTTACAAAATGCTTGACAAGATCCTGAGGGTGTATTATTCTAAAAATGCATCTAAGTTTTTCTTTTATGTTTCTTATCAATCTATTATTCATTTCTAAGGAGGAATCTTTTATGTCTTACGATGCCTTTGTATCTCATGTAACATCCAGCTTAAAGCAGCGCCTGGGCGAAGAGTATGTGGTGCAGGTGAATCAGATCACCAAAAATAACAGCCTGGTTCTGGACGGTCTGTCTATCTTCCAAAAGGACAGCTTCATCGCCCCTACGGTCTATTTGCAGGAGTGCTATGACCGCTATCGCGGAGGTCTTCCCATGGACGCCTTGTTAGATGAGATCCTTTCTCTCTATCACGCCCACGCCGGCTCTCCTAAATTCACCCTGGAAATGTTGGAGCGGACGGATTTCGTTCTGCCCCATATTGCCTTTCGGCTGATCCACCGCGCCTCCAATGAGCAGCTTTTGAAGACGGTGCCCTACCGCCCTATCCTGGATTTGGCGATGGTCTGCTTTCTCCACCTGGGAAAAGAGGGCAAACGCCACCTGACCACCCGGATCACCCATGATCACCTGAAGCTTTGGGAGATCAGCGAAGATGACCTGTTCCGAATCGCTCTTCAGAACACCCCCTCCCTTTTCCCAGCCCGTCTCTGCACAGTGCGTGAGGCTGTTGACCAGATGATGGATTTTCCTGGTCCCAGGAAATCGGAAGCCCCGGATTTCCTCTACCTTTTAACCAACCAACCCGGCATCGATGGCGCTTCCGCCATGCTCTATCCCTCTCTGCTGGCGGATTTTGCCCAAAAAAGAGGACAGGATCTGGTCATCCTGCCCTCCAGTGTCCACGAGGTTCTTCTGATGCCCACGGATGATCCCGGCGATGGGGATGGCCTCAGCCAGCTGATCACTCAGATCAACCGCCAACAGGTGCCGAAGGATGAACGCCTTTCCAATCAGGCCTACCTTTTTTCCAGGGAAACAGGGCAGCTTTCCGTCCTGTCTTCCTCTGCGGAAACCAGTCTGTAGCCCGCACCAGGTGGTCAGGCAGGAAATTTCCCTGTCTTCATCCTGGTACAGATTCAGTTCCTTCAGACGGTTTTCCAGAAGACAGCAGGCACAGGCCGCGCCGCTTTCCCGCCCTATCCGTTTTCCTCGCTGCTTTCATTTCAACCGGCACCTCCTTACTCCACATCCGCGATTCCCTGGACCGCCCACTCATAGGTATCCATGGCCTGGACCAGTGCAAGGTCCGCGGACCGGTAATCGGCCTCTGCCTGGATGGC
>CALWQV010000165.1 GCA_944383785.1 uncultured Enterocloster sp.
AGCAGTCCGCAACCTGGACGACACCGGAGCCAAGAGCCACGGAGAGGCCCACAATGGCCGTATTTCTGGTATTTAATCCTTCCTTAACTACCAGACGGATACCAGTCATGGCAATCATGGCAAAGACGGAGATGGTAGCTCCGCCCAGCACGGCGGAAGGGATGGTTGTCAAAATTGCGGAAAACTTAGGAATCAGCCCGGCGCAGACGATGAGCACAGCGGCCAGCCCTAAGACGAAGCGGTTGACCACCTTTGTCATGATGACGATTCCCACATTTTGGCTGAAGGTGGCGGTAGGAAGCCCGCCGAAGAAGGAGCCCAGGATACTGATGATTCCATTTCCGATGATGCCCCCGGTCATTTCCCGGTTGGATACCTCTCGGTCCAGGCCCCCTCCCGCAGTGGATGTGAAGTCTCCCATGATTTCCAGGGAGCCGATGACGTACATGATGGCCATAGAGATGACCGCGGTTGGCTCAAAATGGAGGCCAAAGTACATAGGCGGTGTGAACTGGAACCAGGCCGCATCCCCTACGCCCTCAAAGGAAACCATTCCCATAAGCAGGGCGATGACGTAGCCGCAGATGATCCCCATGAGGATGGAGGCCAGCTTGCAGATCCCTTTGGTGAAGTAGTTGAAAAAGGTTACGATTCCCAGGGTGATGATGGCGACCAGCCAGTGCTTGGGGCTGCCGAAATCCGCCGCCCCGGAGCCTCCGGCCATATAGGTGACGGCAGTGGGGTATAGGGAAAGGCCGATGGTAAAGACCACGGTTCCCGTTACCAGGGGCGTGAAGATGCGGCTTAATTTATGGTAGAAAAGCCCCACCAGGATCGCCACCACGCCACCTGCCAGCTGGGCTCCCAGTACAGTAGGGATTCCAAACTGAGCGCCCAGGGCGGTGAGAAGGGGCACATGGGCGAAGCTGGCCCCCATGATAACCGGAAGGCCGGACCCGCAGAACTTTCCCAAGGGGAAAAGCTGGATTAAGGTGGCGATGCCGGAGATCAGCAGGGAGGCCTGAATGAGGCGGACCTGGTCCGCGCTGCCCAGGCCGGTGGTCCCTGCCAGAATGATGGCGGGGCTGACGCAGCCGACGATCATGGCAACGACATGCTGCATAGCCAAGGGCAGGGATTTGGAAAATGGAGGGATACCGTTTAGCTCCGTTACACGGGCGTATTCTTTTGTCTGATTCATATTCGATTCCTTTCTTCGATTCACGATCGAAAGGAGCAGCGCCTATAGGGCCGCTCCTAATTTAAGAAGCCCTGTAGGCTATGGACGGTTCAGGTAAGCTCTCACTGTTTCGTCGGCTTTTTGCGCGATGATTTTCTCAGAGAGCCTTGTGAGCCGGCCGTCCTTTACGACAACCTTGCCGTTGACTACCGTATAATCTACACTTCCTTTAAAACCAACGGTACACAGCATGGATTTAAGATCAAATGCGGCCCCGGTCAGTTCCAGGCGTCTCAGGTCAATCAGAAAGAAGTCCGCCGCCATGCCGGGGGCAATATGGCCTAATTCATCCCGTCCCAAAAGCCGGGCGCTGCCACTGGTGGCCATTTTTAAAATGTCATATCCGCTTGGAGCCTTGTCGCTGCTGTTTAAGCGGTGGAGCAGGTAGGCGACGCGCATCTCCTCCAAAAGATTGGAACCGTCGTTGCTGGCGGAGCCGTCCACCCCAAGGCCCACGGGCACGTTAAGGCTTAGCATCTGCGGAATCTTGGCAATGCCGGAGGAAAGCTTCATGTTGGAAATGGGGCAGTGGGCCACGCCGGTGCCGGTGCGGGCCAGAACCTCAAGCTCCTGGTCCGTAAAGTGGATTCCGTGGGCGTACCACACGTCCGGCCCGGTCCATCCAAGGCTTTCCATATATTCCAGGGGACGCATGCCGTAACGCTTAAGCGTATAATTTTCCTCATCCTTCGTCTCCGCCAGGTGGGTGTGCAGGCGTACATGAAGGCTTCTGGCCAGCTTGGCCGACTCCTCCAATAATTCTTTTGAAACGCTGAAGGGGGAACAGGGGGCCAGGGCCACCTGATGCATGGAATATCTGGAGGGATCGTGGAATTTTTCCACCGCCTCCCGGCAGTCCCTCAGAATTTCGTTCACCGTCTGAACAACGCTGTCCGGGGGAAGGCCGCCGTCTTTTACGCTTAAATCCATGCTGCCTCTGGTGGCGCAAAAGCGGATTCCCAGATCGTCCGCGGCCTGAAACTGGGCTTCCAAAAGCCCGGAAGTATGGCCCTTGGGGAAGACATAATGGTGGTCCAGGCAGGTAGTGCAGCCTGCTTTTAACAGTTCTCCAAGGCCGGTTAAGGCGCTGTAATAAACGCTCTTTTCATCCAGGTTTTTCCAGATTTCGTAGAGCGCTTTCAGCCAAGGGAATAATTCAAGAAATAAAAATATTTTTGTGCATAATAAATAAAAATTAGGCCGCCTGAAAAGGCAGCCTGTTTTCTATGATGGGGGCGTCTGTCCATAAGCCATAGCCGCTCCTACGTCCAGCATCCCGCCGGTCAGCACCTTTCCGGCAAGGGCCTCCGTCTTTCGGGCGCTGTTTAGAAGGGCCTGCTTGACGCCCAGCACATCCAGCTGTGGGCGGCTGGAATAAACAAG
>CALWQV010000166.1 GCA_944383785.1 uncultured Enterocloster sp.
CGGAATATCCATTGCGGTTTTAGGGCCACGGATTAACAGGAGACTGCCGGAAATAGAGAAGAAGCTGCTCTTCCAGGGCTTTAGCCGCTTTGGAGCGGTAGCGTCCCGGCGGATTTGCCAGGGCCAGCTGTACCGGGATGCCCTCCTCTCCGATGGAATAGTAGCTTGCCCCGTCCTTGTTCTCGCAGCAGGAGCGGTAGGTGAAGGCCAGTCCCAGCCCCGCCCGGGCCATGGCGGCGGCGATGGGGGCGGTCAGGTTGTCGTTGCAAACCTTGGGAGCCATCTTCCTTGCGGCAAACTCCTTTCTTGCCCGGTCCCCCAGGATGGTATCGTTGTCGCTTAAAATATATTCAAATTCCTCGGTGTCCTCCAGATCGATGTATTTATGGGGGACGCCGTTTTTTATGGTTTCCTTTGCCCGGCTGTGGACGGGATGTCCCTTGGGAACCACCAGCACGATTTCATCCTGAAGAAGGTTGCGGGTCTCCGCCTTCAGTTTGGCAAAGGGGAGGACCACCAGAGCCAGATCTACCTTGCCCTCCATCAGCTGCTGCTCTAAGGCCATGCTGTTGGCCTCGTGGATCTCCACCTGTACCCTGGGATAAAGCTTTTTGAAATCGCAGACCACCTTGGGAAGAAGATAGCCGCCCCGGAAGGTGCTGACTCCGAAGGTGACCTTTCCGGTCTTAAGGCCTTCCGTGTCGGAGATCATCCCTTTTAGCTGATGGTATTCCAGCTGCATTTTCTGGGCAAATTCAATGGCCAGCTTTCCCGATTCCGTGGGCCGCACCCCGCTGGAGGTACGGATAAAGAGAGTGCCGCCCAGCTCCGCCTCCATGGAGTGAAGGGACTGGCTTAGGCTGGACTGGGCCATAAAGAGACGCTCAGCGGCTTTTGAGATGCTCTTTTCCTCCGCGATGACTCTCAGATAGGTAAGTTCCTTTAGTTCCATACGTATACCTCCCGAACGGGCTATCGGAATTTCCGATGAACCCCATATGATATTTTATGTTTCCTTATTTATTAAAAAAGTATATAATATTTATAAATAAAAAACAAGCAAACGGGAGCAAAATGATGAAAATCACGAAGCTTACCGGGAAAGGAGAGGTTACTTTATGGAAAAAGTATCATTAAAAGGGGTCATTGATATGCATGTGCATACCAACCCGGATCTGCGCCTGAGAGCCTACGACGATCTGGAGCTGACGGACGCCGCTATTCGCGTAGGGGCCAGGGCCATTGTCATCAAGACCCACCAGGGAGTTACCATGGACCGGGCCTACTTGTGTAATGAGTACAACAAGCGGGTGTACAAGGGTAATAACAATTTCACCATGTTCGGAAGCATTACCCTGAATAAGCAGGTTGGCGGGATCAACCCCTACGCCGTTGAGCCGGCCCTGAAGCTGGGAGCAAAAGTGGTATGGCTGCCCACTCAGTCCGCCGCGAACCACATACGTAAGAACAACGGCGATCTGTCCAAGGCTGTGGAGATCGTGCGGGATGGGAAGATTGTTCCTGAGTTAAAGGATGTGTTCCAGCTGATCAAGGATCATGACGCCGTACTGGGAACCGCCCACGTATCCCCTGAGGAGTGCTTTATTGTGGTGGAAGCCGCTAGAAATGCCGGACTGAAAAAGGTTGTTGTGACCCATCCCGAGTGGTGGATCGTCGGCATGAGCATCGAGGATCAGGTTCGCATCGTCAAGGATTACGATGTGATTCTGGAGCGCTGCTATGCTCAGAATATGGGCGGCGGCAAGTACAAGAGCAATCTGCCGGACAACCTGGATATCATCAGGGAAGTGGGCTACAAGAACGTGATGGTAGACACGGACGGAGGACAGACTGAGAATCCTCACTGGGAGCTGGCCATCGAAGAGTACATGCAGTACCTGGTAGACCACGGTATCCCCATGGAGCAGGTACATTATATGACCCATACCATTCCCGCCGGACTTCTGGGAATTGAGGACTAAGCTGATTGCGATATTTTTTTAGGAGGGTAATTTTATATGTTGAGCGTTATAATTGTTGCGTCCATTGCCCTGGCCGTATTTTTAGGGTATAAGACCGGATACAACACCGGATTTTTCTGTATCGTATTCGCCTATCTGATCGGATGTTTCGCGGTAGGCATGAGTACCAAGAGCCTGATCGCTTCCTGGCCCACCAGCACCATGTTCGTAATCCTTTCCGTTTCACTGTTCTACAACTTCGCGGCAGTAAACGGAACCCTGGAGAAGCTTTCCAGCATGCTGCTTTACGCATGTCGTAAGTTCCCGGGACTGCTGCCTTACGCTCTGTTTCTGGTAGCGGTTGTCCTGTCTGTTATGGGCGCGGCTTACTTCACCGTACTGGCTTTCCTGGCTCCCATCACCATGGCCATCTGCGAAGAGTCCAAGATGGACAAGCTGACCGGCGCGGTTGCCATCAACTGCGGCGCTCTGGCCGGAGGAAACTTCCCCACCGGCGCTCTGGGCGTTGTATTCCGCGGCCTGATGGAGACTGCCTATGCGGATAATCCTGATATCCCTGCGGCGGATTCCTTTTCAACCGAGTTTATGATTTTCGGCCTTGCCATCCTGTTCTCCATCATCCTAATCACCAT
>CALWQV010000167.1 GCA_944383785.1 uncultured Enterocloster sp.
GACCGGCTTGGGCGCAATTACGAAGAGATCCAAAATCAATGGCGGATTTTAACCAAGGAAAAAGGCGTTGATATCGTGGTGATGGATATGCCGCTGTTAGATACGCGGAGAGGAAAGGATCTAATGGGGACGTTCTTAAGCGACATTGTCCTGCAGGTGCTGTCCTTCGTGGCCGAGAACGAGCGGGTCAATATCCGTCAGCGTCAGGCAGAGGGAATCGCCGCGGCCAGAGCCAGGGGCATCCATTTGGGGCGGCCTCCGGAGCCGCTGCCGGAGAATTTTCATCAGGTCTATCAAAAGTGGAAAAGCGGCAAAATCACAGGAACCCAGGCAGCCAGGGAATGTGGGATGCCGCTTGCTACCTTCCGCTACCGGGCTGAGATTTACGAAAAAGCCCCTTTATTGTAAGAGCCGTATTTTACAAAAAGGTCTACCTTTTTGTAAATCCCCGAACTTATTCATTCTTCTCTATTCTATCATAAATTTCCTGTAAAATCGAAACTTTCGTGAAGAAATTTTCAGCTTTTTGCCTACTTTTTTGCCTTACAAAAAGGTAGACCTTCTTGTAACCAGGGAAATAGGGATATGGAAAACGCTTTTTCTGCCCCGATTTTCCTGCTTCTATGGGCAGGACACAAAAGAAGATTTGGAAAGGCTGAGGCAAAATCATGGGAGAGAACCGTTGGGAGTGGAAGGACTTTGGAAAAATAAAAACCTGCGAGGACTTGGAATCATACTTATCCGGGAGGGAATACAGCCACGGGGATTATTGTCATTATACCAGCATCGATACCATCAATAAAATCCTGGAAGGCAAAACATTCTGGATGACCAGCGCAACCGGTTTTAACGACACGATGGATACGGAGCAGTTTGGAGATAATAAGGGAGATTTCTTTTCCCTGTGTTTCAGTACGGGAGTGAATGAAAATCTTCCCCTGTGGTATCTGTATTCCGGTATAAACGGGAAGGGAGGCCGGATCCAGATGACAAAAGGGGCTGTGCGCAGCCTGATTGAGAACGGACGCTTCTGCTTATGCCGGTCCATCCCTAAAGAACAGCAAGATTTTCTGGGGCCGGAGTTGGGAAACGATGTGGAGTTGGAGCCGGGAAACGATATGGACCTGGAATTTCGGGACATGGTTTATGTACGGGAGCCGGAAGGAAACGAGGCTTGTTCCTTGAAATATAATACGATGACCAATTATCAGGTTCCGAAAGAAGAGTTTCGGAAGTATCAAGAAAACCACTGCGGATTTTGCAAGGGGCTGATCTGGTATTACGAGAAGGAGACAAGGCTTCTGGCACGGGTAAAAGGGGAGGCGAAAGCACGCCTGGATGAATGGCGGGAGGCTGACCGGGACATCCCGGATATTTCATATCGGATCGAGCTGTCCTTTGACGAGGCTTTGATGAAGCGGATGAAGATCATGCTTGCGCCCAATATCAGGGAAGACGAGATAGCCGGAATCCTGAGCGGTTATGTGGGGATACAGAGCCTGTTAAAGCTGGCTTCCCCGCTCCAGCCCAGTGGGTATGCAGGTACCGTTCAGTTTCACTTATGCAAGAACTGTGAGAAAAACCGAAAGGAGAATGGATAGATGGCAAAATTTATCATGGAGTGCCCCAACTGCGGGCGGTATGTGGAGGCGAAAACGGGATTTTTCGCGAGAAAGAAGATCGACTGCGCCTGTGGGTATACGATCAATGTAAAGACAGAAAAATTGGCAGCCCGCACCTGCCCTCACTGCGGCAACGAGGTGGTGTTCGACCAGTCCAAGGGAGATAAGGCCTTATGCCCGGTCTGCCATGAGCCTATCAACACACAAGCAGAACAGACCAAGATGGAAGAGTTTTCCTGCGGCCAGTGCGGCGTGCGGCTGATGGTAAATAAAGGAGCCGCCACTTATACCTGTCCGGTCTGTGACTTTGTAAATGATGTACCGGAGCGGCTGATGGCGGAGAAGATCCGCAAAGAAGGTCTGGCCAGCATCATTAAATATGAAGGGGACAATGAAACCCTGGTATGGAAACACCCCATTGAGGATTTCAACCTGGGATCCCAGCTGATTGTCCATGAGAGTCAGGAGGCCATTTTCTTCCGGGATGGCCAGGCTCTGGATCTCTTTGGGGCAGGACGCTATACCCTGGAGACTCAGCAGCTGCCCCTATTGGAAAAACTGTATCAGCTGCCTACGGATCCAGAGGGGACTTTTCATTCAGAGGTTTACTTCATCAACCTTGCTACCCAGATGGGCATCAAGTGGGGGACGGACTCCAAGGTACGCCTCTTTGATCCGGCTTCGGGCTTACATATTGAACTGGGGGCCAGTGGGGAGTTTAACATTCGGGTGACGGATTCCAGACGGCTTCTCTTAAAAGTGGTAGGAACCACCGGAGGATTGGGGCAGAATGACCTGTTAGGAGGGGGAACCACCAGGGGAATTTTTAAGGCTCTGATTATGACCCAGGTGAAGAGTTACCTTGCCCGTGTTATCCGGGAAAGCGGCATCAATATCTTGGAGATTGATGAGCAGCTGATGGAGCTTTCCACCGCCCTGCGGGATCGGATCAACGAGGGGCTAAAG